>NZ_JALIQR010000008.1:0-142130 GCF_023634005.1 Bowdeniella massiliensis | reverse complement strand
GAGATCTACACACTGCATATCGTCGGCAGCGTCTGATGTGTATAAGAGACATCGGTGAATCGGGTCGGGGGTCACGAGGTGCTCCTCATCGCAAAGCGGTTGACGACCGGGTAGGTGCGGTCAACACCAAAGGTTACCGTGGAGACCTTGGGGCCGATAGCCATCTGGCCGCGCTTCCACTCGGCGCCCTTGATCAGGGAGATGACGCGTTCGATCGTCTCCAGTTCGAAGCCGTCAGCGACCAGGGCATCGACGCTAGCGTCCTCATCGATCAGCGCCGAGACGATGGCGTCCAGGATGGGGTAATCGGGCAGCGAATCGGTATCCTGCTGGCCGGGGCGCAGCTCCGCCGAGGGCGGCTTGGTGATCGAGTTTTCCGGAATCGGCTCGACCTCGCCACGCTCGTTAGCTGCCTGGTTCCGCCACCGCGAGATCTCCCAGACGAGGGTCTTGGGGACGTCGCGCAGCGGGGCGAAACCTCCCACCGAATCGCCGTAGATCGTCGAATAGCCGACGGCCACTTCGGTGCGGTTGCCCGTCGCGAGCACGAGGGCGCCCTCAGAGTTGGAAATCGCCATGAGGATCATGCCTCGGATACGGGCCTGCAGGTTCTCTTCCGCGACTCCGTCGAGGTCCATTTCGGCCTCAAAGGCGTCAAACATGGGCCCGATCGGCTGGACTCGGTAGTCGAGACCGAGGCGCTCGGCCGTGTCGTCGGCGTCCGAGCGGGAGTGGTCCGTGGAGTAGCGCGAGGGCATCGAGACGCCGATGATGTTTTCGCCACCGATGGCGTCGGCCGCGATCGCGGCAACGAGGGCGGAGTCGATCCCGCCCGAAAGCCCGAGCGCGACGGTGGAAAATCCATTCTTCCGTACGTAGTCGCGCAGTCCGGTCGTCACGGCCGTATAGACGCGCTCGGGCAACTCGAGCGCCTCGTGGCTCTTGCCGCGATTAACGACGTGGGCGTCTTCGAACAGCTCGACGATCAGGAGGCCTTCGGCAAAGTCCGCGGCGCGCGCGATGAGCGAGCCGGAGCGAGACAGGACGCACGAGCCGCCGTCGTAGACGAGCGAGTCGTTGCCGCCGACGAGATTGGCGTAGCACACGGGTACGTCGTTGATCCGCTGGTAGGTGCCAAGCAAGCTCATCCGGATGCGTTCATGCTCGACATCGAAAACCCCGTCATCGACGACGATCGTGGCAATTGCGCCCGCCTCCGCGGCGCTGAGGTCGAAGCCTGGGTCGATCTCCAAGAATTCCGTCTGGCGCAGGGCGATCGTGCCGATCTCGGTGCCGAGGATCCCGTCGATCTCGTCGTAGGAGGCTAGCTCCATCACCTCGCCCTCGGTTAACTCCACCCACGAACCCGCGAGCGTGCCTGAGGAGGAGAGGGCGGGCTCGTGCAGGATGATCGAGATTTCGGGCAGTCGGGTGGCGAGCTGTTCGACCGCCTCGCCGAGTTGCTGGGAGAAATCGAAGCGCGAGAGGAGGTCCCCCAGATTGGGCCCGGACAGAGCTCCGGTGGGGCAGATCAGGAATTGGGCCCCGGAGGACAGGGCCTGATTGGCAGCGTGGGCGATGGCGTCGGCGTTGGCCGAAAGATCGCCGGTGGTCGGATTGAGTTGCGCGAGCGCGATCCGGATGGAGTTCATAGTCCCAGCATGCCATCACCGGCTTCGGGCCGACTAGGCGTGAGAAACTAAGAGTCATCAGCATCTGAATCAATCGCGAGGAGCCCGACGTGGACCGGCAACAGGAGTTCGTGCTGCGCAGTGTGCAGGACGAGGAGATCCGCTTCATCCAGCTGTGGTTCACCGACGTGCTCGGTGTCTTAAAGTCCGTGACGATTGCGCCGGCAGAATTGGAAAGCGCCTTCGCCGAGGGCGTCGGGTTCGACGGCTCGGCCGTCGAGGGCCTTGCACGGGTTTTCGAAGCTGACATGATCGCGCGTCCCGATGCCCAGACCTTCCAAGTGCTAGCCGGGCCGGAGACCGGGCTAGCACGGATGTTTTGCGACATCGTGACGCCCGACGGGTCGCCGGCCCGCGGCGATTCCCGCCAGGTGCTGCGGCGGATGGTGGCGCGGGCGCTCGATGCCGGTCTGACGTTCTACACACACCCCGAGGTCGAGTTCTACCTCTTCGACGAAGCCGCCTACCGCGAAGGCAGGCTCGTTCCCGTCGACCACGCCGGGTATTTCGAGCACACTATTACGCGGCTCGGCACCGACGTGCGGCGCGAAGTGGTCTCCCGCCTGGAAGCGATGGGGATCCTCGTGGAATACGCCCATCACGAAGGTGGTCCGGGCCAGCACGAGATCGACCTGCGCTACGCCGATGCGCTGACAACGGCCGATAACCTCATGACTTTCCAAACGATCGTGAAGGAGGTTGCGGCCGAAAACGGCGTGATCGCGACCTTCATGCCGAAACCGATGATCGATGCCCCCGGCTCGGGCATGCACACTCACCTCTCACTCTTTGAGGCAGACCGTAATGCCTTTTTCGATCCGGCGGGCGAGTACCAGCTTTCGCTCACCGGGCGGCGCTTCATTGCCGGGTTGCTGCGGCATGCGCCGGAGATCACCGCGCTGACCTGCCAGCACGTCAATTCCTACAAGCGGCTCTGGGGCGGCGGCGAGGCCCCAAGCTACATTTGCTGGGGGCACAATAACCGCTCGGCGCTCGTACGGGTGCCGCTCGCCAAACCCGATAAAGCGCAGTCTGCGCGCGTCGAATACCGGGCGCTAGACCCGTCGGCCAACCCCTATCTCGCCTTTGCGGCGCTCCTTGCCGCGGGCCTGGCCGGAATCGAGGGCGAGTACGACCTCGAGGAAGGCGCCGAAGACGACGTGTGGCGGCTTTCGGATGCCGAGCGGCGCGCGCTCGGGATTGAGGCGCTGCCCGCCTCGCTCCATCGCGCCGTCGAGCATCTCGAGGCCTCCGAGCTCATGGCGAGCACGCTGGGGGAGGACGCCTTCGATTTCGTCATCCGCAATAAGCACCAAGAATGGCAGGACTACCGGGCGCAGATTACGCCATTCGAGCTTGATCGTTTCCTGCCGGGTTCCTAGCCGTGAGTGAGCGCGCGCCCTACCTGGCGTCCTTTGCGGCGCGAGCCCGGCTCAGCGATCCCGCGCGCGCCGAGCGCCTTGCGGCCGCATTGGGCCGAGCACTGGGCCGAACCGATCGGGCGTTCGACGACGATCTCGCCGAGGACCTTGCCCACGCGGCAGATCCGGACGGTGCGCTCGTCGAGCTCGTCCAGCTGGCCGAGGCCCATCCGGAACAGCTCGGCGCACTGTGGCGGGAGCCGGGGCCGCGGGCCCTGCTCGCCGCCCTCCTTGGCGCATCCCGGGCCATGAGCGCGATCGCGCTGCGCCACCCGGACGTGCTTGCCACGCTTGCGGCACCCTCGCTGACGGCGCCCGTCGACCTCGGCGAGCCGGGCAATGCCACCGAGCTTCGCGCGGCCTACTACCGGCGCCTGTTCGAGATCGCGGCGGCCGATATTGCCGCGGGAACGCCGGATGCGATGCCGGATGTGGCGCGCGCGATAAGTGAGCTCGTCGCGGCTACGCTGCGCGCCGCACTCAACCTGGCGCGCGCGAAGTACCCGGAGGCCGATTCCGTTCCCGTCGCGATCATCGCCATGGGAAAGCTTGGCGGCGGCGAACTCAATTACATCTCCGACGTCGACCTCATCCCGATCACCGACACCGACGAGGCGGGCCTCGCCCTCGCGACAACGCTCGTGCGTCACACCTTCGAGATCTGCACAGCGGCCGAAGGGCCCGAGCCGCCGCTGTGGCCGATCGACACCGCGCTGCGGCCCGAAGGCAAGGACGGGCCGCTGGTCAAAACCCTTGCCGCTCACCGCGCCTACTACACCCGGTGGGCGCACACCTGGGAGTTCCAGGCGCTGCTCAAAGCGCGCCCGATCGCCGGCGATCCCGAGCTTATGGAACGCTACGAGCGCGAGATCTGGCCGCTCGCCTTCGGCGCCGTCGAACGTGATGGCTTCGTCGCCGACACGCAAGCGATGCGCCGCCGCGTGCAGGCCTCGATCTCCCCGCGCGACAAAGACCGCCACATCAAGCTCGGCCCCGGGGGATTGCGCGATGTCGAGTTCACGGTCCAGCTGCTGCAACTCGTGCACGGGCGTACCGACGAGACGCTGCGAGTGCGCTCCACGATCGACGCGATCACCGCGCTCGCGGCCGGCGGCTACATCGGACGCGAGGCGGCTGCCGAACTCACCGCGTGCTACACCTTCGAGCGCACCCTAGAACACCGCATCCAACTCCACCGACTGAGGCGCAGCCACACGCTGCCAACCGCGCCCGCCGATCAGGTGCGGCTCTCGCGCCTGCTCGGCGTCAGCGACATCGCCGAGCAGTGGGAGGCGGTTCGCCGCCGCGTGCGAACCCTGCACGAGGCGATCTTCTATCGCCCGCTGCTACCCGCGACGGCGCAGCTATCGGCCGACGACATCTCCCTGAGCCCGACCGCCGCGCGCGAGCGCCTCATCGGCATCGGCTACCGCGATCCGGCAGCCGCCCAACGCCACATCGAGGCGCTGACGAGCGGAGTTTCGCGCCGCGCGGCAATCCAACGCCAACTCCTGCCCGTCCTGCTCTCGTGGTTTGCCGCCGGTCCCGATCCCGACGGCGGCCTGCTCGCCTTCCGCCGGCTGTCCGACGAGCTCGGGACCACCCACTGGTACCTCGGGTTGCTGCGCGATGAGTCCGACGTCGCCCTCACCCTGGCGCACCTGCTCAGCCGGTCGCGCTATATCGGGGAGCACATCGTCGCCGTGCCGACCGCCGTCACCTGGCTCGCTGAGGCGGACCGGCGCGCCGCGCGCACTCGCGAGGAACTCGCGGCGGAAGCCGAGGCGATCTTTGCCCGGCACGAGGATGCGGCCACGCGCACGCTGCTGCTGCGGCGCATGCGCCAGCGCGAACTGCTGCGCGCGGCGATGAGCGACGTCATCGAGGGGATATCAACGACGCGCCAGGAGGCGATCACCGACGTCGCCGACGTCATCGTCGACTACGCGATGCGTGCCGCGCGCGACGACTTTGCTGTTGTGCACGGCCGGCAGGTGGGCGGCAGCCTCGCGATTATCGCCATGGGACGCATGGGCGGGCGCGAGATGAGCTACGCTTCCGACGCCGATACCGTCGTGATCTACGAGGACATGACCGCCACCGATGCCACGTGGCTCGTGACCCGGTGGCGTTCGCTGCTTGCCGATCCCGCCGACGCCCCGCCGCTGGCCGTCGACCTGGCGCTTCGTCCCGAGGGCAAATCCGGGGCCCTCACCCGCAGCGCGGGCTCCTACCTGGACTACCTGGCGGGGCGGTGCGAGGCGTGGGAACGCCACGCCCTCATTCGCGCCCGCATCCTTGCCGCCCCGCCAGCTCTCGAAGAGCGCCTGCGTGCGGGCATCGACGCCGCCCGCTACCGAGTGGGCGGCCCGAGCCAGGCCGATCTCCGCCAGATCCGACGCCTGAAAGCGCGTATGGAAACCGAACGCCTGCCGCGCGGGGTCGCCCCGGCGCGGCACGTCAAGCTCGGGCCCGGCGGCCTCGCCGACGTCGAATGGGCGATCCAGCTCATCCAGCTGCGCTATGGGGCCGACGAGCCGGACTTACGCACCACGAGCACGAAGGCCGCGATCGCTGCCGCGAGCGAGCTCGGCTACCTCAGCGCCGAGGAGGCCGAGCGTCTCCTGGCGGCCTGGCGAATGGCGAGCCACATCCGCGCCGGTGCCACCCTGGCGCTGCGGCGCAGCGGCGACGCGATCGACGTCATCCCCGCGGATGCCCACGAGCGCTCGCTGATCGGCGGCCTCGTCGGCCCCGAGGTCGCCGAGCGCGACGAGTTTGACGAGCAGTGGGCCCGCCGCGCCCGCCGCGCCCGCTCGGTCGCGGAGCCCGCAATGTACGGCGAGGGCTAGATCGAGAAGTACAGCTCGAACTCGTGCGGGTGCGGGCGCTGGCGCAGCGGCTCAATCTCGTGGGTGCGCTTGTAATCGAGCCAGGTGGCGATGAGGTCGTCGGTGAAGACATCGCCCTCGGTCAGGTAGTCGTGATCGCGCTCGAGTTCGATCAGCGCCTGGTCGAGAGTGTAGGGCAGCTGCGCGATCTGGCTGTGCTCCTCGGGCGCGAGCTCGTAGAGGTCCTTGTCGATGGGCTCGGCCGGCTCGATTCGATTGCGAATGCCGTCCAGGCCCGCCATGAGCTGGGCCGCGAAGGCGAGGTAGGGGTTCGCGCTCGGATCCGGCACCCGGTATTCCACGCGCTTGGCCTTCGGGGAAGTCCCCGTGATCGGAATGCGGATGCATGCCGAACGGTTGCGCGCGGAGTAGACGAGGTTGACCGGCGCTTCGAAGCCCGGCACGAGGCGGTGGTAGGAATTGGCCGACGGGTTGGTGAAGGCGAGCAGGCTCGGCGCGTGCTCGAGCAGGCCGCCGATGAACCACCGGGCCGTGTCCGACAGGTTGGCGTAGCCCGATTCGTCGTAGAACAGCGGCGCGCCATCCTTCCACAGCGACAGGTGGCAGTGCATCCCGCTGCCGTTATCGCCGAAAATCGGTTTCGGCATGAACGTCGCCGTCTTGCCGGCCGCCCACGCCGCGTTCTTGATGACGTATTTGAACTTCATCATGTCGTCGCCTGCGGCGGTCAGCGTGTCGAAGGTGTAGTTGATTTCCTGCTGGCCGGCCGTGCCTACCTCGTGGTGGCTGCGCTCGACGTTGAGCCCGACGGCATACATCTGCCGCACCATTTCATCGCGCAGGTCGCAGAAGTGGTCGGAGGGCGAGACGGGGAAGTAGCCGCCCTTATACGGCGTCTTATAGCCGCGGTTGCCGCCGTCTTCGACGCGACCGGTATTCCACGCGGCAGCCTCCGAATCGATGTGGTAGTAGCCGCCGGCGGCAGAGGTCGCGAAGCGAATATCGTCGAAGATATAAAACTCAGCTTCGGCCCCGACGTAGACCGTATCGGCGATACCGGTTGAGCGCAGGTACGCCTCGGATTTCGCCGCGACATTGCGCGGGTCACGCGAATAGGGCTCATCGGTAAACGGGTCGACGATGAAGAAATTGACGACGAGCGTCTTCGCCGGGCGGAACGGGTCGATAAACGCGCTCGTCACGTCCGGCACGAGCTTCATGTCCGACTCGTGGATCGCCTGAAAGCCCCGGATCGATGAGCCATCGAACATGAGCCCCTCGGTAAAGAGGTCCTCGGTGAAGGCCTGCACCGGTATGTTGAAGTGCTGCATGATGCCCGGCAGGTCGCAAAAGCGAACGTCGATGAACTGCACGCCTTCGGTTTTCGTGAACTCGATGGCTTCGGCGGCGGTGGTAAACATGGCGGCCTTTCTGTTGGCGGAGCCGGGCACTACTGATCCTAGCGAGCAAGGGGGCGGGCAAGAAACAAGCGCGCATGATGTGGTCATGCGCGCTTGGGGTAGCTGTTATCGGCCCCGCATACCGCGACGGTCCGGGCGAGCCTTATACGGGTCGATGCCCTTGGGGATCGGCAGCTTCATCGCGCCGAGTGAACTCAGACGCTTCGCGACAGCAGCGACTTCCTGCTTGGTGAGCTTCTTGGGCAGCTTACGCATCGCGGATTCGAGCTTGCCGAGCTTGACCTGGCCCTCCCCGTTGCCGACATACAGCTTGTGAATATCGACGTTGGGCAGGATACGACGCAGCTTGCGTTCCTCATCGCCGACAATGCGCTTCGTGCGGCTGACCGGTCCCTCGATCACGAGGACGACGCCGGGGCGTCCGACGGCACGAAAGACCATGTCTTGCGTCCGCGGGTTCATCCCGACCGGCTCCTGCTCCATGTTCCAGCCCTTGATCTGCTGCATCACCGCAGCCGAGGCGCCGGGCTGGCCCTCGATCTGCATGTAGGACGCCCGCCGCGTGTACATCGACAGCAGGATCATCATGGCAAGCAGCGCAAGCAGCAGCCCCAAGAAGGGGATGTAGAGCCAGTGTCCGGAGGCGATACCCCAGGCGAGCGCGCCACCAAAGATCACGACGAATAGGCCGATGAGGGCCCATTTCATCCACGGGAAGGACGCCTGAGTTACGC
Organism: Bowdeniella massiliensis; assembly: GCF_023634005.1. Lineage (NCBI taxonomy): Bacteria > Bacillati > Actinomycetota > Actinomycetes > Actinomycetales > Actinomycetaceae > Bowdeniella > Bowdeniella massiliensis. The sequence continues at coordinate 134,011 of NZ_JALIQR010000008.1, read as the reverse complement.
GGTAGGCGTCCGCGATGTTGTGATACCAGCGCCGCTTCGCGGGTGCAGTTGATTGGCTAGACATGATGTCTGTTAGTTTACCGGCTCTTTGGCGGCCCGCTCACGCATCCGCTGCGCGACGGCCGAAGCTTCTTGATGAGCCGTCACCGGCTGGGACAGGTGCGCGAGAGCATCCGGGATGTGACGGCCATGCTTGGCCATCGCCTGACCCCACATGCGGCCCGCACGATAGGACGAGCGGACGAGCGGGCCAGCCATGATGCCGGCAAAGCCAAGCTCGTAGCCGAGCTCCGAAAGCTCGACGAACTCCTCGGGCTTCACCCAGCGCTCGATGGGATGATGCAACCGCGAGGGCCGCAGGTACTGCGTGATCGTCAGCAGGTCGCACTTGGCCTCGCGCAGATCCCGCATCGCTTCCTCGATCTCCTCGCGCGTCTCGCCCATACCAAGGATGAGGTTCGACTTCGTGATGAGCCCGGCATCGGAAGCATCGGAGATGAGCTGCAGGGAGCGCTCGTAGCGGAAGGCCGGCCGAATGCGCTTAAAAATCCGCGGCACGGTCTCCAGGTTGTGGCCAAGGACCTGGGGGGAGGAGGAAAAGACCTCGGCGAGTGCGTCGGCCTGGCCGCGAAAATCGGGGATCAGCAGCTCCACGCCGGTGCCGGGGGATGCGGCGTGAATCTGCCGTGTCGTTTCGGCATAGAGCCAGGCTGCGCCATCGGGCAGGTCATCGCGGGCGACGCCCGTGACGGTAGCGTATTTCAAGCCCAAGTGAGTGACGGATTCGGCGACGCGGCGGGGCTCGTCGCGGTCATAGGTTCCCGGGCGACCGCTATCGATCTGGCAGAAATCACAGCGCCGCGTGCACGTCTCACCACCGATGAGGAAGGTCGCCTCGCGATCCTCCCAGCACTCGAAGATATTGGGGCATCCGGCCTCTTCACACACGGTGTGCAGGGAAGCGCCGCGAACCAGGGACTTCACGTCCCGATACTGCTCACCCATGTAGGCCGTCGTCCGGATCCATTCGGGTTTCCGCTCGATCGGAACCTCGGCGTTTTTTGCTTCGACCCGCAGCATGCGGCGGCCTTCGGGAGCGATCGTCATACGACTTCCTTTGTCAGGGGATCAGCGGATAGGGGAGCAAGGCGGGCGGTGAGGTGGGTGGCCAACTGTGCGGCGACCTCAGGTAGCGAAGCGGGCGGGAATAAGCCGGGGGCCTCGTGATTCATCGTCGTGACACCGGCATCGGAGATTCCGCACGGGACAATCGCGCGATAGGGCTCCAGGGAATTGGCCACGTTCAGGGCAATGCCGTGCAACGTGACGCCACGCGCGACGCGCACGCCGATGGCACAGATCTTGCGCTCCGGTTCGTGCAGCCACACCCCGGATCGGCCCGCCACCCGATCGCCCGTGATGCCCACATCCGCGAGCGTGTCGAGGACGGCTGCTTCCAGCGCCCGGACATAGGCGACGACGTCCAGGGGAGTGGTGAGCCGGATGACGGGGTAGGCGACGATTTGCCCGGGACCGTGCCAGGTGATGCGTCCGCCCCGGTCGATGTCAATGACGTCGAGGGTGGGATCGATCCGATCCCATGGCGCGGTGCGCCGACCTGCCGTGTAGACGCTGTCGAGTTCGCACAGGACGAGTGCGGGCTCGCCGCGTCCGGCAACGAGGTCTGCATGGAGGTTTCGTTGGATCGTATCGACGTCACCGTAGCTTCGGCGCCCCGTGGTCAGGAGATCTACAACGCGCACGACCTCGATCCTAACTGACGCGATCGCTTGCGCCCAAAATGTCCGGTTGTGGATAACTCCAGAGGGGCCTTATTTCATGCCTAGCGTAGGGACATGGAGATCAGCGGATACCAGGTCCTGACTCAGCTATCAGCCGGCGACGTTTTTGAGGGGCGAACGCCAGCGGGCACTGCCTGTGTTCTCGCGTTCGTTGCCGTTCCGAGCGCCGAAGAAGCCCGCGCATTTCAGCGTCGTCTGGGCAACCTTCGAACAATGCATCACGCTCACATCGTCATGGTGATCGATGTTGTCGTCGTCGATAATGACAGGGTCATGGTGGTCTACGAGGCTCTCAGCGGAACGACCCTCGCCACTATTCTTGCTGCTCGCGGGGAATTGTCGGGGCCAGAGATCGCGCACATCTGGGATGGCGTTGGCTCTGCCGTGGCAGCGCTGCACGAGAGAGGAATCATCCACGGCGATGTGAGTAGTGAAAACGTCATGATCACCGCCGATGGACAAGCGATCCTCATCGACGTGTGCGCTCCAATGTCGACCGAAGTCGGCACCGAGGGCTTTGTTGCGCCGGAGCGGATGGCTGGTGGGCCCGCCTCAATCGCGGGGGATGTCTACTCCGTTGCTGCGCTCATACGCGCGTTGTCACCGGTCAACTGTCTCACTGCGCTGCTGAACGACGCGCTGCACCACGATCCGACAGCGCGCCCGAGCTGTCGAGACCTCGTGGCTCGCCACGTCGAGTTGGCACGCCCGGAGCCCGTGAGCATGCCAAGCGATGCCTCTCTCGCCGCGGCACGGATTCGACGCCGGTTGCCCGCAACCGAAATCAAGCCGCGACGTCGCGCGCGGGCCGGACGCTCGCGCAGCGTCGTCCCGAAAGCGACCGCGATCCTCGCAGCAGGGTGCGTCATCGTGGGTGGTTGGTTTTGCGGTCGGGCGCTCATGAGCGAGGCCGCCGAAGGAAGGATTTCGCATGTTGATGTGACTCTGGCGCCTGCGACCCAGCCCGCGCTGCCCACCAAGGTCGAGGCGGTCGATCCGATCAGCAGGCTCGAGGCTTTGCTCAAGCTGCGAGACGAGGCGTTGATGTCGGGCGATCAGCAATTGCTCGAGCGGGTCTATACACCTGAGGCGCCAGCGCTCCTTACCGATCGGCAGACCTTACGGGAATGGGCCAAGTCAAAGGTTCGTATTGCTGGTCTTGAGACCGACTTCCGCGAGGGGCTCGAGGTAAATGACCGGATTGAAGGGCTGGTCAGCGCTAGCACGCACAGCCGCCTCGAGGACGGTAAGGCAGCGCAGGTGCCCGCGTCGGAGGCTGTGTGCATGCGATTCACGATCGAGGCGGACAGAATCTCACTGATCGAAGCGTGCGAACGCGCCGAACCATAGCAATCGGGCCCGGAACTCGAGTGGAGTTCCGGGCCCGATGAAGCGGTCTGTTACAGGCCGACCTCGGCAGCAAAGTCGCCCTCTTCGAGGCGAGCCTTCACAGCCATGAGGTAGCGAGCTGCATCGGCGCCGTCGACCAGACGGTGGTCGTAGGACAGTGCGAGGTAGACCATCGAGCGGATACCGATCGACTCGTTACCGTCGGCGTCCTTGACAACCATCGGCCGCTTCACGATCGTTCCAACGCCGAGGATCGCGACCTCGGGCTGGTTGATGATCGGGGTGTCAAACAGCGCACCGCCAGAACCAGTGTTGGTGATCGTGAAGGTGCCGCCGGAGAGCTCATCCGGGGTGACCTTGGAGTCCCGCGTACGGGCCGCGAGATCGTTAATGGACTTCGCGATTCCAGAAATCGTGAGATCGCCGGCGCCCTTGATCACGGGTACGAGCAGGCCGCGCTCGGTGTCCACGGCAATACCGATGTTCTCGGTGTCGCGGTATTCGACCTGGTCGTCCTTGATCGTGGCGTTGATCTTCGGGTGGGCCTTCAGCGCTTCGGTGGCGGCCTTAACGAAGAACGGCAGGAAGGTCAGCTTGGTGCCTTCGGTTGCCGCGAACTTGTCCTTGGCCGCGCCACGCAGCGCAGCAACGCGCGTGACATCGACCTCGACGACCGTCGTGAGCTGAGCGGAGGTCTGCAGCGACTCCACCATGCGGGTGGCAATGACCTTGCGCAGGCGCGACATCTTCTCCGTCGTGCCGCGCAGCGGGCTCGGCTCGACCGGAGCAGCCTTCTTCGCAGCCGGAGCTGCTTTAGCTGCGTCCGCAGCTTCAGCCTTGGCAGCTTCCGCCTTGCGAGCGGCTTCCAGGACGTCTTCCTTGCGGATACGGCCACCGACGCCGGTGCCAACGACCTGCGAGAGGTCGACATCCTTGTCCTTGGCGAGCTTGCGCACGATCGGGGTGACGTAGACCTGGTCGGACTTCACCGAGCGCGACGGAGCAGAGCGGACCTCGACCGGATCATCATCATCCGAGGGCTCGGCCTTGGCGTCAGTGTCAGCCTTTGGCTGCTCCTCTGCCTTCTCCGCCTCGTCCTGATCCGGTGCTTCTTCGGCAGGCTCCTCGTCCTTGGGCTCGTCAGCCTTGGGGGCCTCTTCCTTCGGCTCTTCAGCCTTGGGTTCTTCGGCCGGCTCATCATCGGCATCGCCGGAATCCGAACCATCGCCGATCAAACAGAGGTCAGCGCCAACATCGACGGTCTCGTCTTCCTGGACCAGGATCTTGTTCAGCGTTCCCGCAACGGGGGACGGAACTTCAGTGTCGACCTTGTCGGTCGATACCTCGAGCAGCGGCTCGTCGACCTCGACGCTGTCACCTTCGGCCTTCAACCAGCGCGTGACTGTGCCTTCGGTGACGGATTCACCGAGTGCCGGCATCTTGACAGCCTCGCCCCCCGAACCACCGCTGGACTTCTTAGGTTCGTCCTTCGGCTCTTCGTCCTTAGGCTCTTCCTTGGGTTCCTCGTCCTTGGGCTCTTCCTGAGGCTCTTCGTCCTTAGGCTCGTCGTTGGGTTCTTCGTCCTTGGATTCCTCGGATGCTCCCGAGCCATCACCAATGCGGCACAACTCTGCACCGACATCGACAGTCTCGTCTTCCTCGACGAGGATCTCTTCCAGCGTTCCCGAAATAGGGGAGGGGACTTCGGTATCGACCTTGTCGGTCGAGACCTCGAGCAGCGGCTCGTCGACCTCGACCTTTTCGCCGACAGCCTTCAACCAGCGTGTGACGGTGCCTTCGGTGACGGATTCACCGAGTGCCGGCATCTTGACGGATTCAGACATGTTGAGTTGTCTCCTTAGTTCAAACGTTAGTTGTGGGCGTGCAGCGGCTTGCCGGCCAGGGCCAGGGCGGCTTCGCCCATGGCCTCGTCCTGCGTCGGGTGAGCGTGAATAAGGGCGGCGACGTCCTCGGGGTAGGCCTCCCAGTTGACGATGAGCTGGCCTTCGCCAACGAGTTCGCCGACACGGGCGCCAATCATGTGGACGCCAACAATCGGACCATCCTCAACGCCAACGAGCTTGATGAAACCGGTGGTCTTCAGGATCTGGGACTTGCCATTACCTGCGAGGTTGTACTCGACGACCTTGACCTTGTCATCCCCGTAGAGTTCCTTGGCCTTCGCTTCGGTGATACCGACGGAGGCGACCTCGGGCTCGCAGTAGGTTACGCGCGGAATGCCGGACTCCTCGATGACCTGCGGCGACATGCCGGCAATCTCTTCGGCGACGAAAATGCCTTGCTGGAAGCCGCGGTGGGCGAGCTGCAGGCCGGGAACGATATCTCCGACGGCGTAGATGTTGCCGACGCCGGTGTGCAGGCGCTCGTTCGTGAGAACGAAGCCGCGGTCCATCGAGATGCCCTGCTCTTCGTAGCCGAGATCCTTGGTTACGGGACCCCGACCAATGGCGACGAGCAGCACGTCTGCCGTGAAGGAATCGCCGCTTTCGGTCTCGACGGTCACCGAGTTCTCGTCCTGCGTCGCCGACTTGAACATCGTGTTCGTCTTGAAGTTGATCTTGCGCTTGCGGAATGCGCGCTCCAGCGCCTTAGAGATTGACGGATCCTCGTTCGGCACGAGGTTCGGAAGACCTTCAATGATCGTGACCTCGGCGCCAAAGGAGTTCCACACGGAGGCGAACTCGACACCGATAACGCCGCCGCCGAGGACGATCGCGGACTTCGGAACCTCATCGAGGGTGAGGGCCTGCTCGCTCGTCATGATGCGGCCGCCGATGTCCAAGCCGGGGATCGTCTTGGAGTAGGAGCCAGTGGCGAGGATGATGTTCTTGCCCTTGAGCTTCTTGCCGTCGACCTCGACGGTGTCCTTGTCAACGAGCTTGCCCCAGCCGTTGATCAGCTCAACCTTGCGGGATGCCACGAGGCCTTGCAAACCCTTGTACAGGCGAGCGACGACTCCATCCTTGTACTTGTTGACACCCGGCATATCGATGCCTTCGAGGCTCATGTTGACCCCAACCGAAGCGGCATCCTTGGCGGTGTCCGCGACCTCGGCGGCGTGCAACAGGGCCTTAGTGGGGATGCATCCGCGGTGCAGGCAGGTTCCACCGAGCTTGTCGCCTTCAATCAGGGCGACTTTCAGTCCGAGTTGAGCGCCACGCAGCGCGGCGGCGTAGCCACCGCTTCCTGCTCCTAGGATGACGATGTCGTACGTCGGCGTATCTGTCACGTGCTACTCCTCATGGATGGGGCCATGCGCCCCGTTGAATATCCTCGGGACCATTGTCCCACTAAGTAGCGCTCGAGCAACTACGGTCCCGCACCGTGGCCGCTATGAGGCGGGCCACCTTTGGTGCGGGACCGTTGTGATCGAGGGGATTTACTTCTCGAAGTTCTCCAACAGGTTGACCAGGGTGCGCACTGCGAAGCCGGTGCCGCCCTTACCCGTGTAGCCGTAGGGCGCATGCTCGTGGAATGCCGGACCGGCAATATCCAGGTGAGCCCAGGGAGTGTCCTTGACGAAGTGCTTGAGGAAGAGGCCAGCGCTCAGCATCCCGCCCCAGCGCCCGCCAATGTTCTGCAGGTCGGCGACTGGCGACTTCAAGCCTTCGTTCAATTCCTCCGGCAGCGGCATCGGCCAGAAGGCCTCGCCCGCAGCATCGGCAGCAGCAACAACATCGGAGCGCAGCTCATCATCGCCCATGACGCCCGCGACCCGCTCGCCAAGAGCAACAACGGCGGCACCCGTCAGGGTCGCGACGTCGAGGACCGCGTCGGGCTCGTCCTGAACGGCCCGCGCTAGCGCATCAGCCATTACCAGGCGGCCTTCGGCATCGGTATTGAGGACTTCCACCGTCGTGCCATCGAGCATGGTGATGATGTCACCGGGACGCTGTGCGCCGCCGGACGGCATATTCTCCGCGAGTGCCAGCCAGCCGGTGACCTTGACCGGGAGCTTGAGCTCGGCGGCGGCGACGACGGCATTAAGGACCGCTGCGGCGCCTGCCATATCGCACTTCATCGTCTCCATGCCCTTGCCAGGCTTCAGGGACAAACCACCCGAGTCGAAGGTAATGCCCTTGCCGACGAGCGCTACGTGGCCGCTCGCCTTGGCAGGGGAGTAAGACAGCTGGACGAGGCGTGGCGGGCGAGTCGAGCCCATCCCGACCGCGAGAATGCCACCGTAGCCGCCAGCATCGAGCTTCTTCTCGTCGAGAATATCGACCTTAATCTTCAAGCCCTTAGCGGCTTGCGTGGCGTAGTCGGCGAAGGTCTCAGGGAAGAGATCGTTCGGAGCAATGTTGACCAAGTCGCGTGCACGATTAACTGCCGAGGACAGGATCGACGCGCGCTCGACGGCAGCCTTTACGTCCTTTTCGCCGGCCAGGGTGGTGGCGATCGTGACCTTTTCAACTGGGTCCTTATCGCACTTCTTGTACTGCGCAAACGCGTAGGAACCCAGGAGAGCGCCCTCGGCAATCGCGCCAATTTCTTCGGCACCGGAGGCGGGCAGGGCAATGGCGACGTGGGAGAAACCGGCCAGCGAGCGGATCGCGGAGCCCACTGCTCGGCGCAGGGCTTCCGGCGATGGATCCTCGCCAACGCCGACGATTGCCACAGGCGTGGCGAACTCATCGGAGACGACCTTCGTGACGCTGCCTTCCTTGCAGGGCACGTCGAGGGTTTCGATCAAAGCGGCCAGTGCCGCATCAGCTTTTTCGGAGACCTGAGAGCCGCAGAACGGGACGACTTTGTCATCGACCTTTGTTGCGCCGACAAGGAGGATGCCGGACTTCAGAGCGGATAGTTTCTTGGCATGCAAATCAACTGTGTTCACACACCATAGGGTAGACGACGCAGAGTAAGCGGACACGGTAATCTGGCGGGCGTGTATCTTGCCATCTGGTTGTCTGCCGCGCTGACGGGTGTCCTGGCGCTGTGGGCTGCCTACTTTGCCATCGTTGATCGGGCGGTCATTTTCAAGCAGCTGATTTTCGCTGCGGTCATTGAGGTGGTTGTCGTGGTGACGGCTATTATTGCGGGGATACACCAGGCTCGCGGCTACGTCGTTTCCGATGCCATAACTCTGTGGGGTTATCTGCTGACGTGCCTGATCCTGTTGCCCATTGCTGGCGCATGGGCATTCGTTGATCGCACGCGAACGTCGTCTATCGCGATGGTGATCGTATCCCTGTCGCAGGTCGTATGCCTGTGGCGGGTCTGGCAGATATGGGTGGCATGAGTACGGTAACGACATCGGCAACTGATACACGTCGACCCGCCTACGGGCTTGGGCGCGTCTTGATTTTGATCTATGGCATCTTTGCCCTTGCCGCCACCGCTCGATCCGCAGTCCAGCTGATCCGCAACCCAAGCGAAGCGCCACTTGCCTATAGCCTGTCGGCACTCGCCGCCGTGATCTACATCCTGGCCACGGTATCGCTGGCGCATAACGGAAAGCGCATGCGACGCATCGCGTGGGGAGCCGTGGTCTTCGAGGCTCTTGGCGTCATCACGATCGGAATCGTCTCCTTCCTCCACCCCGAGCTCTTCCCCCGCGCGACCGTGTGGTCACATTTTGGCGCCGGATACGGTTTCGTTCCGCTCGTCCTACCCTTCCTCGGCATCGCGTGGCTGTTTACGTCGAATCCCGCACGCCTTGCCCAGAACTAGAGTGAGCATCATGTACCGCACCCTCTTCGACCGCGTCATCACCAAGTCGGATCCGGAAACAGCACACGGCGCATCGCTCTCAGCGATCGCGCTAGCTGGCGGCAACGAGGTGGGCAGGCGGGGGCTTCGGGCGACATTTGGTCGCGAACCTTCTCGCCCCGTGCGAAACGAACGACTGCGAGTCTTCCCGCGGCCATTTCCCGGCCACCTCGGACTAGCGGCCGGAATGGATAAGAACGCCACCGCCGTACTCGGCTTGAAGGCGCTTGGTTTCGCGTTCGTTGAGATCGGAACGGTCACGCGACACGCCCAACCCGGCAACGCGAAACCTCGCATGTGGCGGCATCTCGACGAACGCGCGCTTCGCAACAAGATGGGGTTCAACAATGAGGGAGCGGATGTTGTCGCCGCACGGATGCGGGACCTGAGGTCGAGCGCTGCGGGGCGGTCCGCGATCGTTGGTATCAATCTGGGCAAGTCGAAGATCACGCCGGCTGAGCACGCCGCGGACGATTACGGATACTCCGCACGCCTCCTGGCCCCATGGGCGGATTATCTGGTCATCAACGTGTCGTCGCCGAACACCCCGGGCCTGCGAGATCTTCAAGCCGTTGACTCTCTTCGCCCGATCATTGATGCGGTCCGCACGGCAGCTTCCCGCTCGGCTGCGCGCGATGTTCCATTGCTGGTCAAGATTGCGCCGGACCTCGCCGATTCCGAGATCGCCGAAGTGGCGCAGTTGGTGCGAGACGAAGGGATTACCGGAATGGTCGCGACGAACACGACCATTGCGCACTCCTACGGTGAGGGCGGCCTTTCGGGCCGACCGCTGAAGCAGCGAGCCCTTGAGGTGGTGCGCCTCGTGCGCAACGAGCTTGGGCTGCGGCCGGTCCTCATGGGAGTAGGAGGAATTGAAACCCCCGAGGATGGACAGGCGATGCTCAGCGCAGGAGCCGACCTGCTACAGGCATATTCCGGATTTGTTTACGGCGGTCCCGCATGGCCGGGAGCAATGAACCGCGCTCTCGCCGCTAAATAAAAGCAGCCGCATCCCGGTTGAGTGACACCAAGGAGCGCGTCAGAACGTATCCGATCCACACCGTCGCGAGGCTCAAGGACACCCAAGCTGCCCACGGCGCCACCGAGCTGAACACGATGATGCTGGCATTGGCGAGTGCAGCGACGGGAAAGGTCGTTGCCCACCAGGTCAGGGTGAACGGCGAGGACCAGAGCCGATTCCTCGGCAATACGACAAGGGCGAGAAACAGCATCCCGGTAGCAAGCAGCGTTGCATCGACGAGCGGAGTTGCCGAACGCATGACCGAAAGTACGGGGGCATAACCCGAATTCACCGGACCATCAATGAGCGCGTGCCAACCGATCAGCGCAACGGGTGCAGGAGCAATGAGCACGGCCAATGTAGGAACGATACGCGCAGGCAGGACCTCGTCGTGGACAAAAATCCGGCGAAGAACGATCGGTTGGAGCGAGAACCACAAGAGGAACCCGAGTCCCCACAGCGCCATCGCCAAGCCTGTCGGTGCAATGCTCGCTCCAGCAAAGGACGCGACCATCGTTCCGACCACGGGGATGAACCACGCGGGGGATAGTGTCGTGAGGTTGATGTCGGTTCGAGCGAGCCATGCGCCAAAAACGTGGACCGAGATCGCAAGGTGGCCCACCATGGCCGGCCACCACACCCACGCAATCGCGCCTCCAAGGAGCGGCAAGGCTGCAGCGCACAATACGAGCGTTCCCACGCTTAACGTGGCCAGAAAGACGACGGGAAATGGATCAGATAGTTCGCGTCGAACGGCCTGCGGGTAGCTAACCAATCGGGCGATCTGCACAGCCACGAGGCCAAGCCACACCACCGCTGCGATGCCAAGGAGGGCGGACGCAATACCCTGCGGGGCGCCCAGTCTTACGGAGGCCTGGAACCAGGCAGCCGCGAGACCGCCAAGGCCCATGATCGAAGCGAACACCGCAAACGGAGTCCGCGCTAGCAGCGGCGGTGGGGTGGTCATTTGTGATGACCGGGAAACTCACCACGGCGGTTCTGCGGCTTCGGCATGCGCCACGGACGGATCATGAAAGCGCGCGAGAACGCGTACATACCCGTGAAGCGCGGGATCTGATCGGCATCGAAGCGCGCCTTCAAATGGCGGCGCAGGATGAAGACCATCAAAAGACCATCGATGATGCCGCCGAAGACAATGACATACATGCCCAGGGTGACGTAGGTGGCCACCGCGGGCAGCCACGTCACAATCACCATGGCGATGATCATGAGGAATGCGACCGGCATGAAGAGCTCGCCGATATTCCACCGGGCATCGACATAGTCGCGCGCAAACCGACGGACCGGGCCCTTGTCCCGCACCGGCATGTAGCGTTCATCGCCCGTCAACATGCCTTCGCGCTGCCGAGCGTACGCCTCATTGCGCCGGCGGCGAGCGGCTTCCTTGGCCGCCTTGCGATCATCGACGACAAGCGGCCGACGGTTCTTTGCTTCGGCTTCGCGTCGCTTTGGCGTCGGACGGCCTTTGCCCGAGACGGGAGGTTCCGGCTCGGCGGGCAGCTCTGAGGAGGGCTTTTTACGGAAGATCACGCTTCGATGGTACGCGATTGGGCCGCGGCCAGGTACGCTCGTGTTCGTGATCACAGTAGCTGAATTGAAAGAACGCATCGATGAGGCCTTCGCCCAGGTGCGCACGGATTTGGAGAACCTGGTTCGTATTCCTTCGGTCTCGTCCGCAGCCTTCGATCAGGCGCATGTACGAGCCTCAGCGGAGTACACCGCGGAACTGCTCCGCGGGGTCGGGATGGACAGCGTCGAGATCCTCACGGCACCTGATGCCAACGGCGCCGAAGGCCGGCCAGCCGTCGTGGCGCATAAGGCTGGCAAGGCCGATAAACCTCGCGTGCTCCTTTACGCCCACCACGATGTCCAGCCGCCAGGCGACGTCGCCGACTGGACGCAAGATGACCCGTTCGAGCCGGAGGTGCGCGGCGAGCGCATGTATGGTCGCGGCACCGGCGACGACAAGGCCGGGATTGTGGCCCACATTGGGGCGCTTCGACTCCTCGGCGATGACCTTGGCGTTCCCGTCACCTGCTTTTTCGAAGGTGAGGAAGAAATTGGCTCGCCTTCGTTCCACAACTTCCTCACGACATACCGCGACAAGCTCGATGCCGACGTCATCATCGTGCTCGATTCGGCCAACTGGAAGGTCGGTACGCCTGCACTGACGACCAGCCTACGAGGCCTCGTCGACGTCACCGTCACCGTGAAGACGGGAGATTTCGCCGTTCACTCGGGCATGTTCGGAGGGCCCTACCTCGATGCCGTGACCTGCATGTCGCGCCTGATCTCGACCTTGCACGACGACAACGGGGACGTCGCTGTCCCCGGGCTGCACATGGCGCCGGAATCCGACCTGGAATATCCCGAAGAGACGTGGCGAACTGATGCCGGAGTCGTCCCCGGCTACGAACTCGCTGGCACCGGTTCGATTCCCACACGCCTGTGGTCGAAGCCGGCAATTTCCGTCATCGGCATGGACGTGACGAGCGTGGACATGAAGTCCAACACCATCATCCCCTCGTGCACTGCGGCACTGTCCATGCGTATCGCGCCGGGCCAGGACCCGCAGGCGGCCGCCGACGCGCTGAAGGCCCACCTGGAAAGCGACGCGCCGTTTGGCGCGGATGTTGACGTGACGATCAACGAGCTCGGTCAGCCCTTCGATGCCGGTGACGACACTGAGATGATGCGCCTTGCTCGGTGGGCCATGACCCAAGCGTGGGATAACGAGGCGGTCAACATTGGTATGGGGGGCTCGATTCCCTTTATTTCGGTGCTCTCGGAGGTTTTCCCTGACGCTGACATCCTCATCACCGGGATCGAAGATCCCGACACCCGTGCTCATGGCGCAGACGAGTCTGTCCACCTCGGTGAGCTTCGAGGCGCAACCCTGACGGGCGCTATCGTGCTCGCCGCCCTCGCGGGCGATATTGAGCCAGAGCTCTAACTCGTCGGTGATTCGCTCGGCGAAGGCGATTCGTCTTCGCCGGGCGTATCCGCTTCGCCCGGCGCTGGGGAGGTGGGAGACGGAGCGGGGTTAGCCGGATCTGGTGCGACGGAGACGGCAATTTTGACTTCGCCCGATTTACTATCGACGGCGGTCACTTTCGCCGTGGCGATCAACGGCTCAGAGCCGCCCGAAATCGAGCACTGCGCTTCGGCGCCTACCTCCGCTTCAATGCCTGCCGGGCACAGCACGGCCGGGGCATCGCCCAGCTCGGATTCCACACTCTGTGCGATCCGTTGCTGCAGTTCCTCAGCTGGAACCGGTTTGACGTTGGTCCCGGAGCAGCCGAGGGTGCCGAGCGTCAGCGACAGCACGGCAGCGGTGGTCAGTCTCGCCAGTTTCATGCCTCCATCGTGCACTATGATCAGCCCCATTGCCCAGCTACAGGAGAACTCCGTTGCGCGTATTGCTAGTTGCTGACGACCCTGAGGTACGTTCGGACTTCGTTGCGGGCTGGCATGATCGCCGCCCCGAAACCGACCTGTCTCACGCACCGGGAAGCGAACTGTCACCCGACCAACTACCCGCATTGTGGCGCGTTGGCTCGCAGCTTGACGTACCGGGCGACGACACCCGTCGGGAGCCCCTGTCCTCAACGGCGCCATTGGTTCCTGACGTTATCGACCTGCTGACCGCTGCCGAGTCCCATGATGTGACTGTCGTGGCGGGTCTGACGGTCATGCATGACGGCGGTCATGGCGTCTTCACGGCACTGGATCTTGACGAGCGGGAGACCCTGAAGCGGGTTGCTCCCCGAATGACGATCGGCGCGGTAGACCACGCGCCGCTGCTGGGTCTGCACTCCCGCTCGGCCCAACTCGCCACCACCGGAGCGGTGAGCCACGACGATGCACAGCGCCATGACGCCGCGATCGGGGAGTTCGTCGCGGAGGTATCCCGCAAGTTTGGATCCTCCCCCCGAATCGCTCGGCTGGAAGGTAGTGGGACAGCCGGGGGAGTTGCCTTCCTGCTGGCGGCTGCCGGAGCACGGTTGGTGACCTTTCCAGCCGCGATCGCCGAGCATTACGGCTGGTCGGATCTCGTTCAGGACGCGGACCTCACCATTGTGCTGACTGATGAGTCAGACCCGACCGCATTATTGAGCGGCTGGGCGGCAACCCTCGGCGGCTACAGCATGGAATCCGGCACACCATTAGCTCTCGTCGGCAACGTCACGGGACTTCCGCGGCGTCACCTCGCCAGTATTGGCGTATCCGATTATTACGTCCGGGCGGAGCGCAGCTACCTCGAAGTGGGCCGTGCACTTGCTGCTACCTGGATACGCGCGTGAGCCGTTTTGCCGAACGCGGAACGCATTAGCACCCAAGGACAAATCGACGTAGGCTGCTTTCAGACAACCCGAGGAGGTCGCTATGACAGACACCATCAATGAACTTCCCACGCATGAAGTTAACCTCACGACGGAGGCGGCCCAGAAGGTTTCCTCCCTTCTGGAGCAGGAAGGACGCGATGACCTTCGATTGCGCGTGGCCGTCCAACCTGGCGGCTGTTCCGGCCTGATCTACCAGCTGTACTTTGATGAGCGTCTGCTCGACGGCGACGCCGTACGCGACTTCGATGGCGTCGAGGTCGTCGTTGACAAGATGAGCGTGCCGTACCTGGCTGGCGCCACCATCGATTTCGCCGACTCCATCGAAAAGCAGGGCTTTACGATCGACAACCCGAATGCCGCAGGCTCGTGCGCATGCGGAGAGTCCTTCAACTAGCCTTGAGCTCACGCCCGGGCGCGCACCAAGCCGCGACCCGGGCATCGTGCTGTCTACGACCCACTAACTGAAAGTCAGAATGAAACGCTTCGCGCTTGCAGCTACCGCTGCCGCTGCCCTTGTCCTTTCCGCTTGCTCTGGTAACTCCACCGCCACGGACCCCGAGACTTCTGCGCCGTCGACGACCGCGCCCCAATCCGACGTCGCTGTCAAGGTTGTCGATTCCCCAATTTTTGAAGTCAAGGGCGATGCGGGCAGCGCCCCGGAACTCACCTTTAACGGTGATGCGCCTGCCGAGCTGCAGCGCTACACGCTCGATGCCAAGCCGGATGGCGCCGAAGTCGGTCCCGACGACGTCGTCTATGCCCACTATCACGGCCAGGTGTGGAACGGGGAGAAGTTTGACTCTTCCTATGACCGCGGCGCGCCCATTGCGTTCTCCCTCAATGGCGTGATCCCGGGCTGGAAGCACGGCCTGACGGGTGCTCGCGTCGGCGAGCGCGTCGAGCTGTCAATCCCGTCTGAATACGGCTACCCGAATGGCACTCCCGACGGCGGGATTAAAGCGGGCGACACCATCGTCTTCGTCGTAGAAATTCTCGACTCCGTCGCACCCGACACGCCGGCACCTGCAGCCGGGGAACAGGTATCGGATCCGGCCGAACTTGGCCTCACCGTAGAAGACGCCGATGGGCAGCTGAAGTCCGTGACGGTCGAGAAGGGTACGACCGAACCAACCGAACCCAAGCTCGTGAAGCTGACCGAAGGCACCGGCGAGGGGACCGTCGCCGAAAACTCGCAAATGATCGTGCGAGTGGTCGGCGGTACGTTTAATGGCGAGCCGACGCCAGGAGGCGCTCAGATCATTACCGCGGATGCGGCAGCATTGCCTGACACGGTTGGCGCAGCCCCCGGCGCGCGTTTCGCTCTCCTAAGCCCCGCCTCGGGTCAGGGACCCGCCCAGGCCGCGGTGTTTGACATTATCAAGGTGCTTTCGGCGAAGTAATTCGCCCATATCGGGCAGAGAGCTGAGACGTGTTCCACACAATGACACAAATGGGGAACACGTTCTGACAGCGAGTCGAATCACCAGGTAGTCTGTGGCTAAGGACGAAAGTCCCACGAAGAGTTTCATGCGGAGGAGTGACCGTGCGAATGAAGTCCCGCACCGAGAGGAGCACACGCTGGCGCATTCTTGCGTTAGGTGTCGTCCTCTCTCTCAGCCTGGCAGGCTGTTCGGCCGACCAACTGTCAACGGGATTTCTCCCGTCCAAGCCGGGGCTGACCGATAAGACAGCCTCGATCATCAGCCTGTGGAACGGCGCCTGGATCGCAGGTCTCGCAGTTGGTGTGCTCGTTTGGGGCTTGATCATCTGGTGCGTCATTGTTTACCGCAAGCGCAAGGATGACAACACTCTGCCGGTCCAGTTGCAGTACCACGTGCCGCTGGAAATCATGTACACGGTCATCCCGATCTTCATGATGGGTGTGCTGTTCTACCACACGGTCAAGACGACCGATGAACTGTGGGATACCTCCGGTGAGGTGGACAATCACATTTCCGTTTACGGCAAGCAGTGGTCGTGGGACTTCAACTACCTCGATGATGATGTCTACTACGCGGGTGAACGCATCGCTTTGACAGGCAAGGAAGGCGACTTCGACCGCCTGCCGACCCTGTACCTGCCGGTGAACGAGACCATTGAATTCCAGCTGCACGCGCGCGATGTTCAGCACTCGTTCTGGATCCCCGCCTTCTTGACCAAGCTGGACATGATCCCCGGCGAGCAGCGCGTCTTCCACGTCACACCGCAGGAGACGGGCACGTTCGTTGGCAAGTGTGCCGAGCTATGCGGTGAGTTCCACTCGGAAATGCTCTTCCAGGTCAAGGTCGTTGAGCGTGGCGAGTACGACGCAGAAATGCAAAAACTGCGCGATGCCGGAAATGTCGGCGAGCGCGGCGCAGAGTTTGACCGTACCTACAAGCCGGGAGGATCCTACTAATGGCTACCGGAACGACCCAGCACGTAGATCAGGTGCCCGGTCTGCGGCCACAGCGTCAAAAGCTCGGGCAGACAATCGTCAGCTGGATTACCTCCACGGACCACAAGACCATCGGCTACATGTACATGTGGACCTCGATGTTCTTCTTCGTCCTGGCGGGCATCATGGCCATGGTGATCCGCGCCGAGCTCTTTGAGCCGGGCATGCTGCTGGAATCGAAGGCACAGTTCAACCAGCTGTTCACCATGCACGGAACGATCATGCTGTTCCTGTTCGCTACGCCGATGTTCACGGCCTTTGGCAACGTGCTGGTCCCGCTCCAAATCGGAGCCCCTGACGTCGCCTTCCCGCGCATGAACATGTTCGCTTTCTGGATCTTCCTTTTCGGCGGCCTCCTGGCGTGCGCCGGCCTCATCATGCCGGGCGGCGCTGCAGACTTTGGCTGGACCGGCTACGTCCCGCTATCGACCCGCCCATACGCACCCAGCTTGGGTGCCGACCTATGGGTCCTCGGCCTTGCCATGACCGGCTTCGGCACGATTTTTGGTTCCGTGAACTTCATTGCCACGATCATCACGATGCGTGCACCCGGCATGACAATGTTCCGGATGCCGATCTTCACCTGGAACATCCTCATCACTTCCGTGTTGGTCCTGATGGCCTTCCCGGTTCTCGCATCCGCGTATTTCGGCCTAGCTTCCGATCGCATCCTCGGATCCCAGATCTACAACCCTGAATCCGGCGGCGTGATCTTGTGGCAGCACCTGTTCTGGTTCTTCGGCCACCCGGAGGTCTACGTTCTCGCGCTTCCGTTCTTCGGAATCATCTCCGAGATCATTCCCGTCTTCTCGCGTAAGCCGATCTTCGGTTATAAGACTCTGGTCTTTGCTACCGTCGCGATTGCGGCACTGTCCGTGACGGTTTGGGCGCACCACATGTACACCACGGGCGCCGTCATGCTGAGCTTCTTCGCTTTGATGACGATGCTGATCTCGGTGCCCACCGGCGTGAAGTTCTTTAACTGGATTGGCACAATGTGGCGAGGGAAGATCACCTTCGAAACGCCGATGCTGTACGCCCTGGGCTTCCTCGTCACCTTCGTGTTTGGTGGCCTGACTGGAATTATCTTGTCCAGCCCGGCGATGGATTCTCACGTCCACGACTCCTACTTCGTCGTCGCGCACTTCCACTACGTGATCTTCGGAACCGTGGTGTTCGCGGTCTTTGGTGGCTTCTACTTCTGGTGGCCCAAGATGACCGGGCGCATGCTCGATGAGCGCCTTGGAAAGATCCAGTTCTGGCTACTCTTCCCGGGCTTCCACCTCACCTTCCTCGTCCAGCACTGGCTGGGAGTCGAGGGCATGCTGCGCCGTACTGCTGACTACATGGTTGAAGACGGATTCACCTTCTTGAACCAGATCTCGACTGTTGGCGCATTCATTACCGCGCTGTCGATGCTGCCCTTTATCTGGAACGTGTGGAAGACCCAGCGCGGTCCGCGCACGGTCTTCGTTAACGATCCGTGGGGCTTTGGTGGCTCGCTCGAATGGGCCACCGAGTGCCCGGTGCCGCGTCATAACTTCCACGCGCTGCCCCGGATTCGTTCCGAGCGTCCGGCCTTCGACCTGCATCATCCTGAGGTGGCAGCGCTCGACCGAGTCGATCCGGAGCAGATCCGCATGCCGGCCGCTATCTCGAGCGAGGAGAGCAAGTAATGGAACAGAACAAGGTACTGCTTTCAGAGCATCTCGCGAAGCCGGACGGCTACTCGAGCGAGGCCAAGCCGCTGCGCGTTGAGATGCTGATGTTCTTCCTGGGCATCTTCTTCTTCGGACCGGTCGCCATTGGCTACATGATCGCGGCGAACATGGAACCTGTCGGCACGACGGCCTTCCTGCTCCTCGCAGGCATGTGTGTCCTCGTAGGCGGGTATTTGTGGGTTCTCGGCCGTCGAATCGATAAGCGCCCGGAGGATGACCCCTACGGCGAAATCGCGGAGCGTGAGGGCCAGCTCGGCGAGTTCTCACCTCACTCCTGGTGGCCGCTGGTTCTCGGCATCGCAACGACCCTGGTGTTCTCTGGCCTTGCGATCGGTCGCTGGGTAGTGGTGATCGGCGTTGCCGTCGCGATTATCGGTCTGGTCGGCCAGCTCTTCGAATTCTCCCGCGGGATCCACGCGCACTAAGGAAGACGCACCTTCCTTCACGTACTCGGGCCGCCTCCTATGCAGCCTAGGAGGCGGCCCGGCTATATATACGTCCGCGCAAGGTGCTAGGGCAGTGCGTGTCGGCCCAGAAGGGTCTTGGTCGGGGGAAGTGTCCAGAAGCCCGTCGGAGTTCGGCACAGGCGCCCACACACAGTTCAGGGCGGCTAGGCCGTAGCCTAACCGCCCTGAGAGCGCGTGAACGCTTAGAGGCTAGACGAGCAGCCCGGAGTAGTTCTCCTTGGCGCGTGCGAGGCGCTCGGCGACGTCTTCCCAGTTCACGATGTTCCAGAACGCCTTGACGTAGTCGGCCTTGACGTTGAGGTAGTCGAGGTAGAAGGCGTGCTCCCACATGTCCAGCATGAGCAGCGGCACCACACCGACCGGAATGTTGCCCTGCTGGTCGAAGAGCTGGAAGATCACGAGCTTGCCTGAGATCGTGTCGTAGGCGAGGATCGCCCAGCCGGAGCCCTGAATGCCGGTAGCTGCAGCAGCAAAGTGTGTCTTGAAGGCATCAAAACTGCCGAAGTTCTCCTTGATCGCGTCAGCGATCTCGCCCTCCGGCTCGCCACCACCATTGGGGGAGAGGTTCTTCCAGAAGACCGAGTGGTTCGAGTGTCCGCCGAGGTTGAACGCGAGGTTCTTCTCGTGCAGGTTCACCGCTGCCAGGTCATCCTTTTCGCGGGCTTCCGCCAACTTCTCCAGAGCTGTGTTCGCGCCATCCACATAGGCCTTGTGATGCTTGGAGTGGTGCAGCTCCATGATCTTCGCCGAGATGTGAGGCTCGAGAGCAGAGTAGTCGTAGGGGAGGTCGGGCAGAGTGTAAACAGCCATGAATTCTCCTGTTCATCGTTCTCCGCCACCGGTTGCGACGGAGACGTTCACGCTTCTAATCTATGGCCTAAAGTCCTATGTCGCGACTCTTTCCGCCAACAGCGAGCGGCCGGTTTCCCCTTTAATTTGGGGAAACCGGCCGCTATCAGCTGTGTCGGTTAACTACGGTTTGAGTCAACCTTGCTCTTGGCCTCAAGAGCGCGATACACCGCTTCTTGATCCTTCGGATCCAACGTCGCGACGGAGGTCGATGCCAGGTGGGCATGCTCCTCATGCGCGGCGGCAAGTTCCTGCGGGGAGACCGGACGCACCCGATCTTCGTAGAAGAAGCGAGACAGGCGCTGCTTGATGCGATCGGCCTTGTAGCCCTTTCGCTCGATGCCGTTGGCGTCGACCTCGGGCTCGATTTCAATCGGTGCACGGTCCTCGAAGGAGACCAGTGTCCAGCGCTCATAGGGGTTAAGCGGACGGTGGACTTCCATCATCGCGCCGTTTTCCAGCTGGACCACACGTCCGGTCTCATGCCCGTGCAGGACAAGCTCCCGGTCGCGGCGCTGCAGGGCCAAGCAGATCCGCTTTGTCAGGTAGAACGCGAGCCACGGAAGGAGGAAGAACCCAAAGCGTAGGACCCACGTAATGAGGTTGAGGTCCAGCCCCAAGTGGGTGGCCACGAGGTCGTTCGATCCTGCGATCACGAGAACGAGGAACGCCGTAATGATCGAGACGCCAATCGCGGTGCGTACCGGAGCGTTGCGCGGACGATCAAGGATATGGTGCTCGCCCGTGTCCTTGGTGGCGGCCTTCTCAATGAACGGCCAAGCGCCCAACAGTGTGAAGAGCACGCCTGGAATGACGACGCCGGGCACCAAGATGTTCAGTGAGAGCGTGTAGCCGCCAATGACGTATTCGGTCTGTCCAGGCATCAGGCGCAATGCACCCTCGAGGAAGAGCATGTACCAGTCAGGCTGGGCGCCGGCTGAAACCGGGGAGGGATCGTACGGGCCGTAATTCCACACATTGTTGATGGAAAGGAAAGCTCCCATCAGAGCGATGACACCAAAGACGATGAAGAAGAAGCCGCCGGCTTTCGCTGCATAGACCGGCAGGACCGGGTAGCCCACAACATTCTTGTTCGTCTTTCCGGGCCCGGGGTACTGGGTGTGCTTGTGCACGACAACCATCATGAGGTGAATCGAGACCAGCGCCAGGATAAGGCCGGGAACCAACAGGATGTGCGCGGTGAACAGCCGCGGAATGATCACAGTGCCCGGGAATTCGCCGCCGAAGAGACCGTAGGAGACGTAGGAACCGAGAATCGGAATCGACTTGGCGACACCGTCCGCGATTCGCAGACCGTTTCCGGAAAGGACGTCATCCGGCAGGGAGTAACCCGTGAAGCCGGCGAGCAGACCAAGGATCAGGAGCGTGAAGCCGACGACCCAGTTCAGTTCGCGGGGACGACGGAAGGCACCCGTGAAGAAAACGCGGAACATGTGGGCCGTGATGGCCGCCATGAACAGAAGGGCACCCCAGTGGTGCATCTGGCGCATCAAGAGGCCACCACGAACCTCGAACGAGAGCTCAAGTGTGGACTTGAATGCCTCCGACATCTCCACGCCCTGCATCGAGGTCGGGAGCTGGTCGGTGGGGTAGTGCACCTCGGCCATTGACGGCACGAAGAAGATCGCCAAGAAGACGCCGGTCAGGACCAGCACGATGAAGCTGTATAGAGCGACTTCACCCAGTAGGAACGACCAGTGGTCGGGGAAGACCTTGCGTGCAAACTCCCGAACTGCCTTGGCCGCGCCGGTACGCGAATCGAGGAAATCACCAGCTTTAGCCGGACCCGACATAGTGCGGGGCTTCTTCTGCGCCGCAGAATTCGTTGATGTCGTCACTTCAGGCGCTCCCAGTAGCTCGGGCCAATAGGTTCGTGGAAGTCACTGGTCGCGATGAGGTACCCCTCATCGTCGACGGTGATCGGAAGCTGCGGCAGCGGGCGCTTGGCCGGACCAAAGACCACCTTGGCGCCGTCCGTCATGTCGAAGGTCGACTGGTGGCAGGGGCACAGCAGGTGCTTGGTCTGCTGTTCGTATAGCGCCACCGGACAACCGACGTGGGTGCAGATCTTGGAGTAGGCAACGATGCCGTCGTAGGACCAGTCCTTGCGGTCCTCGGCCTCGATGAGTTCGTTGGGATCGATGCGCACCAGCAGAACGACGGCCTTCGCCTTTTCTTCCATGAAGTGCTCTTCGCCGGGAAGCTTGCCGAGCTCGTGCGGAATGACGTGGAAGACAGATCCGATCGTGACGTCGCTCGCCTTGATGGGCTCGTCCTCGGGATCACGCGCGAGACGACGTCCCTTCGCTCCATCGGGACGGTTCGCCCAGGCGGTATGACGGAACTTGGAGATGTTCCAATCAGAAGAGAGGTTGCCGATCAGCGGAACCGCGAACGGCAGCGGAGCCAGCAGCAACGCGGAGGCGAGCGCGCCCTTGAGAACCGGGCGGCGCTGGATTCGGGAATCAGCGACGCCGTCGGTGAGCTTTTGAACGGCTTCGTCACGAGTGAGCTCATCCGACGTGATCGGGTGACGTTCCTCGACGATTTCGGAATCGACCATGAGTGCCTTGGCCCAGTGGACAGCGGCAAGACCAATGCACAGCATGGCGATACCGAGGCCGGCGCCGATCGACAGCGTCGAGAACCGGACGGCCTGAGCGCCGCCGGCAGTATCGAAGGCGAAGTAACCCGCAACGCCACCAACGGCGGCGATGATCGAGATGACCAGCAGGGCTACGACCTGGCGCTCGGCTCGTTTTGCAGAGCGCTCGTCCGTATCAGACAGCCGCTCCTTGTGCGGGGGCAGGCCGGGGTTCTCAAAGCGCTGGGGGTGTTCGTCGCGTTCAGCAACCTCGTTGCTAGCGGCGTGTGAGGGGAAGTCAGGCTGGTGAGTGCTCACGAAGATTTCGCTCCAATCCAAACGGACAGGCCAATGAGGGAACCGAGACCGATTACCCAAACCCACAGGCCTTCGGAAACCGGGCCGAGCGAGCCGAGTGACAGGCCGCCGGGTGAGGGATCGCGTTGCTCCACGAGGTAGGCGATGATATCGCGCTTGCCTTCGGGCGTTACGGACGCTTCGTTGAAGACCGGCATCGACTGCGGGCCGGTCAGCATGGCCTCATAGATCTCACGGGGAGTGACTTCGTACAGGGGAGGAGCGACCTTGCCTCTCGAGAGTGCACCGCCGGCGCCGACAGCGTTGTGGCACATCGCGCAGTTGGTCCTGAACAGCTGCATGCCCTTGGCAGCGTTGCCCTTGGCAGGGTCGACCTGATCATCCGTCGGAATGTGCGGGCCCGGACCAAGCGAGCCGACGAAGGCCGACATCGCGGCAATTTCTTCCGCCGTGAACGTCGGGGTCTTCACCGGAGCCTGGGGAGCGTTGGCGGCCATCGGCATCCGGCCCGTGGACAGCTGGAAGTCGGCCGAGGCAGCACCGACACCAATGAGTGAGGGGCCGATATCCGTGCCCTGACCCTGATTGCCGTGACAGGTCGAACAGTTGGACTGGAACAGGGCTTCGCCCTGCTTGACTTCACCCGCAGAACCGGTTTCGGCGTCAGCGGAAGGCGAGAGTGCTGCATACACCCAGCCGGTCAGAAACAGCGAGAGTAACAAGAGGATGAGGGGAGCCCGCTTGCTCCGCCGTCCTGCTGCAAGAGCCTTCACGATATAGGTCCTTGTCGGGTAGTAGGGGCGGTCACTTAAGAATGTAGATAATGCCGAACAGCACGACCCACACGACGTCGACGAAGTGCCAGTAGTAGGAACAGACGATAGCCGTCGTGGCCTCGTGCTGGGTGAAGCGGCGCGCCACAAACATGCGGCCGAGCAAGAACAAGAATGCGATGAGGCCGCCGATAACGTGCAGGCCGTGGAAGCCCGTCGTGATGTAGAAGACCGAGGCATAGGGGTTTGCTCCGATATGGAGGCCCTCGTGAACCAGCTCGGCGTACTCAAAGACCTGGCCGCCAATAAAGATGGCGCCCATGATGAAGGTCAGCGTGAACCACTCGATCGCGCCCCAGCGGCGGACATCCCACAGCGCTCCAGACCGGACCTTCTTAAACTTCTCCGCTGCGTGCACACCGAGCTGACACGTCACGGAGGACAGGACCAGGATCGACGTATTTGCGAGCGCGAACGGGAAGTTCAGCAGTTCAGTATTTTGCGGCCAGATCTCGCTTGAGGCAGATCGGTGCGAAAAATACATCGCGAACAGGCCAGCGAAGAACATGAGTTCGCTGGACAGCCAAACGATGGTGCCGACCGCTAGGGTGTTCGGTCGGTTCACCTCGACACGGGGTTTGCTCATGGCGACTGATGATGACGACACGCTGTCATTATGTCCCATATCGGGGGCATTCCACACATTTTGTGCCGGAGTGTGGGCCCTTGGGCCCAATTATCGTGGCAAACTCGCCGCCAATTTCTGTGTGTGACGTTGATCGCGAGGTGTGGCGTCGAGACGGATTTACCGCCTGGGCGCAAAACACCATTAGCATGGGGGTAGTCACACGTAGGAGGAAAACTCATGGACCAGCCCAGCGTTGAGCACGTGGATGTTCTGCTCTATAGCGATGATGTCACCACGCGCGCTGAGGTCATCCGGGCCGTCGGTCGTCGGGCCGCTCGCGACTTGCCGTTGATCCGTTGGGACGAAACCGCGACCGCCGCTGCGGTGCGCGAGAAGGTCGCGGCCCATGACTACGACTTCTTGGTGCTGGACGGCGAGGCCGCCAAGGTCGGCGGAATGGCGCTCAGCAAGGAGCTGAAGCAGGAGATCTTCAACTGCCCGCCGATCATGCTGCTCATCGCGCGTCCGCAGGACACGTGGCTTGCCCACTGGTCCGAAGCCGATGACGTCTTGCCCTTCCCGCTCAACCCGCGGCAGGTGCAGGAGAAGATCGCTGCGATGCAGCGCCGCCAATGACAAGCCACGAGTTTTTCTGGCCCGACCTTCTCGCGAGTCTCGTTGCCGGGGAGGACCTCAGCTACGAACAGACGTGCTGGGCCATGGGTCAGATCATGGCCGACCAGGTTGAACCGGCGACGCTCGGTGCCTTCCTCGTCGGCCTTGCCACCAAGGGCGAATCGGTTCCCGAACTCAAGGCCCTGGCCGACACGATGTTGGCGCACGCCACCCCGATTGACCTTCCTGCGGGGGCGATCGACATCGTCGGTACCGGTGGTGACCGCGCTAAGACCGTGAACATCTCGACGATGGCGTCGATCGTCATCGCCGGCAGCGGACTGCCCGTGGCAAAGCACGGCAACCGCGCCTCCTCCTCCGCGTCCGGATCAGCCGATGTGCTCGAGGCGCTCGGGGTCGACCTGGGGCTCGAGTTGGAGCGGGTGGCCCAGGGCTATCGCGAGGTCGGGATCTGCTTCCTGTTCGCCAACCTGTTCCATCCCTCGATGCGATTTGCGGCGCCAACGCGGCGCGAGCTCGGCATCGGTACGGCGTTCAATGTGCTCGGGCCGCTGACGAACCCGGCGCGGCCGCGGGCCTGCGCGATCGGGGTGGCAAGCGCGCGACACGCCCCGCTCGTTGCGGGAGTGCTCGCCGAGCGCGGTACCTCGGCGATGGTCTTTCGCGGCGCAAATGGCCTGGACGAATTAACGTCAACCGCGGTGAACCAGGTTTGGCGGGTCGTCGACGGAGCCGTCCACTACGAGGAGTTTGACGCACGGGAGCTGGGACTGCCGGCTGCCGAGATCGCCGACCTTCGCGGTGCAGACGCACAGTTCAACGCCGACGTCGCGCGCCGCGTGCTTTCCGGCGAGATCGATATCATCGCGCAGACCGTCGCGCTCAATGCCGCGGCGGCCATGGTGGCGGCCAGCGGCCAGCATGGCGAGCTGGGCGCCGACCTAGCGGCGCAATGCGAACGCGCACTCGACACGCTGCGCAGCGGCGCAGCGCTCGCGACGTTGAACGCGTGGGTGGCCTTTTCCGGCCGCTAGTCGCCCAGGCCCAGGGAGAAAGCCTCTTCCAGGTCTTCCTTGGAGTAGGCCTGGAACGCAATGTAGGTACGCGTGTTGATCACGCCATCGATCTTGGAGAGTCGATCGGCAACGACGCCGGCTAGATCCTCATGCGCCGCGACCCGAGCGATCGCGATGAGATCGATATCGCCCGTCACCGAAAATACCTCGCTGATGCCCTCGAGCTCGACGGCGTCTTTTGCGACCTCGGGGATTCGGTGGGCAACGGCGTCGATAAGAATGATGGCGGTGATCATGGCTGCTCCTTCGCGCTGGGGGCGGATAGCTCCCATTCTTCCTCATCTAGTGCGCTGGCGGCGCCATCGACGTCGCTCGGCAGCGAGGACAGCGCCACATCCGGGCGTAGCGCCGAGGTGAGCGGGTAGGCGAGAGGGACGGCGGTTAGCGGGAACTCGCCGAGCCTGGCGCCGTCGCTGGCACAAAAATCGGCGAGCAGGGCCGTCTCCTCGATCGATGCGCGTTCAGCGAGGTAGGTCGGTGGGGCGACGTCGTCTGCCATCGCTCGCGTAGCGGAGAGGTAAGGCGCGACGGCGGCGCCACGCGGCAGCATGACGGTGCCTGCGAGGCGGCCATAGCGAGCGATCATGAGCTCCCAGCGGCCGCCTCCCGCTGGCCGTGCCGCGACGAGCTCGGGGCACAGCAGGAAAGGACGCAGGCTATCGAAGCGCCGCGCCCCGTAGCGAGCGGCCGCATAACGATCACGCTCCAGGGCCGCTTCCTCGAATCGTTCCGCGGCGACGAGCGCCTCGATCCGAGCCAGGCTCGCCTCGCGCAGGCCGCGAAGGTCACCGGCCAGGCACATGCGAGCAAGCTCGACCGACTCGAGGTAGCTGGCCGCTGCGGCAGGATCGACGCAGGGCGCCGCACAGGTGCCGAACTCCTTGGCTAAACAGGCGTGAGCGTTCGCGGCCGGCGCGGTGGGCAGCCGCGGCGTGCACGAGCGCAGCGAGGTGGCGCGCTGCAACGCCTCGACGGCCTTGCGCGCCATCGCGGTGGACGGGAAGGGGCCCCAGACCTCGGTCGCGTCGACGGGCACCTTGGCGGTGATGAGGGCGCGCGGATACGCCTCGGAGGTCAGCACGACGAAGCGTGCGGCGGCCGGGCGCTTGGAGCGCACGTTATAGGGCGGGTCGTGCGCGGCGATGAGGCGCAGTTCGCGTACGCGGGATTCCAGCACTCCCGAGCACGGCTCGGCGCGTACTCGGGTGGCGAGGTCGACCATTTCCCCGATCCGTTTGCGAGTCTCGGCCGAGGTGAAATAGCTGCGCACGCGGCGTCGAATATTCGTGGCAGTGCCGACGTATAGCACTTCGCCGCCGGGCCCCTCGAAGCGATAAACCCCGGGCGTGGTGGGCAGTCCGTCGGCCAGGTGAGTTTTGCGGCGTCGACGCTGGGGGACCGGCGCCGTGATGGAGGCGAGATCTTCGGCGTGCGTGATGCCGAGCGGACCCACACGTTCGAGGAGCGCGTGCAGGACATCGACGGTGGCGCGCGCGTCATCCAGGGCCCGGTGGGTGGGGGAGGTGCGCGCCCCGAACAGCGCGGCCAGCGTGGCGAGTTTGTGGTTACGGGCTTCGGTTTTTGTCACGACGCGGCGCGCGAGCCACAGGGTGTCCACGACCATGGGCCGCGGCCACCGGTAATCGAGCTGGGAGGCGGCGGCTTTCAGGAAGGAGACATCGAATCCAGCGTTATGCGCGACGAGCACGTGGCCGCGGTCAAAGCCAGCAAATTCCATGAATGCGGCAAAGCACGCCTCGATGCTGGGAGCCGATGCCACCATCGCGTTGGTGATTCCCGTGAGCGAGACGATGTTCGCCGGGATCGGCTCGTGGGGACGCACGAGGGTTTGAAAGTGTCCTAGTTCCTGGCCGCCGCGCACCTTGACGGCCCCGATCTCGGTGATCGCCGAGCCCGAGGACCGAGCGCCGGTGGTTTCCAAGTCGACGACGACAAAGGTGACCTCCGAGAGCGGGGTGCCGAGGTCATCGAAGCTGAGCTGGACTGCCTCGCTGCCCCCGGTATCGAGCACGAAGCGTCGACCGGGTACGGCTGGGTGAGCAGGCGGCATGGTGCCTACCCTAAGCCCCGACCGTGACGTGGGGGCTAGCCGCCGTTCGAATCGCGCGCTTTTTTGGCGTCGGCATAAAGGGCGTCAATGTCGGCAGCGTAGCGTTCGGCGACGACGTGGCGCTTGACCTTCAGCGAGGGCGTCAGCGCGCCGTTGTCGATCGTGAAGTCGTCATCGAGGATCCGCATCTCGCGGATGGACTCCGCGCGCGAGACGCCGCTATTTGCGCGCGCGATCGCACCCTGCAGTCGCTCTAGGACCAGCGGATGCTTCTTCGCCTCCGCGATATCCATCGGCTCCAGGCCCTTGTTCTTCAGCCAGATCGGCAGCATGTCCCGGTCGAGCGTGACGAGAACGCCAATAAAGGGGCGGTCATCGCCGACGACCATGCACTGGGAGACGAGGGGGTGGACGCGCAGGCGGTCCTCCAGCATGGACGGGGCGACGTTCTTGCCGCCGGCCGTCACGATGATTTCCTTCTTCCGGCCGGTGATCGTCACGAAGCCGTCCTCGTCCATGTCCCCGAGGTCGCCCGTAGCAAACCAGCCATCGCGGAAGGCCTCGCGGGTGGCCTCCTCGTTGTTGTGATAGCCCGAAAAGACGCCGACGCCCCGGCACATGATTTCGCCATCGTCGTCGATGCCGATCGTCGTGCCCGGCAGGGCGTAGCCGACGGTGCCGATCTTCGTGGCGCCGGGCCGGTTGACCGTGAGCGGGGCGGTCGTCTCGGTCAGGCCGTAGCCCTCCAGCACGGTCAGGCCGATCCCGCGGTAGAAGTGCCCGAGTCGAGCGCCAAGGGGCGCGCCGCCGGAGATCGCGTAGGTGAGGTTGCCGCCGAGTGCCGCGCGCAACTTGGAGAGCACGAGCTTGTCCGCCAGGCGGTGCTGTGCCTTGAGCGCCGCCGACGGGCCCGAGGCGTCCAGGGCGCGGGAGTAGGCGATCGCGACGCGAACGGCCCAGATGAAGATGCGTCGTTTCAGCCCGCCGCCCTGTTTCTGCTCCGCACCCGTGTAGACCTTTTCCCAGATGCGCGGCACGGACATGAGGAAGGTCGGCTTGAAGGTGGCGATGTCCGTCACGGCCTGGGAAGTGTCCGGCGTGTGCCCGAGCGGTACGCCCTGAATGATGCACAGCACCGACAGGATGCGCGCAAAGACGTGGGCCATGGGGAGGAAGAGGAGGGTTCGCACGCCCTCGCCTTCGACGACCTCGTGAAGGTCGATCAGGGTGCCCTCGCACAGGACGACAAAATTGCCCTGGGTTAGCACGGCGCCCTTCGGCCGGCCGGTCGTGCCCGAGGTGTAAATGATGGTCGCGACGTCATCGAGCGAGCGTTGAGCGTATTCGGCGTTGATTGCCTCGAGCTCGGATTCGGTGGGCGCGCTCGCGGCGAGGTCCCCGTCCTCAATGACGAGGACGGCCTCGGCCAGGTGCCCGGAATCGATCGTTCGGGCGGCGACGATGACATCGGCGAGGTCCGAGGTCTCGGCGACCGCGAGGCTCGCACCGGAATCAGCGAGGATCCACTGGGTTTGTTCCGGCGAGCTCGTTTCGTACACGGGCACGACGGTGGCGCCCAGGTACCACGTCGCCAGGTCGATGAGCGACCACTCCAGGCGCGTACGCGACATCATCGCGACCTTATCGCCCCGCCGAATTCCGCGTCGGTACAGCAGCGCCGCCAGGGCGCGAACTTCATCTAGCACTTTGCTGGCCGTCAGTGGTTGCCAGGTCTGCCCCGTGCGCGTTTCAAACAACACCATGTCTGGTCGCTGGGAGGCGTGGCGGACGAGATAACTGACGATCGTCATGTCGTCCTCGACGGTAACGGGCAGGGGAACGGAGAATTCCTTCTTCATGAGGGGGCTTCCAGTGAGTGGTCGAGGGCAGTTTGTTGATCGTAACTGTCCGCTGGCGGGGAATGCGCCTTTACGTCGGGGTTGTTCGTAGAATCGTGACTAGACACAAAACGAGTTTCCAAAACGAAGGGAAATCACCATGACGACGGTGGGCGTGGATATTGGCGGTACCAAGATTGCCGCGGGAGTAGTCAACGAAGGTGGCGAGCTGCTCGAATCCACACAGTGGCCAACCGACTCGAAGTCCCCGGAGGTCATCGAGGACGGCATCGTCTCGGCAGTGCAGAACTTTGCCCGCACCCACGAGATTGAGGCCGTGGGCGTCGCGGCCTGCGGCTTCGTCGACGCCGACCGTTCCACCGTCCGGTTCGCAGGCAACGTCGCCTGGCGCGATCACCCGCTCGGCGAGATCCTGGCCGATCGGCTCGATCTTCCCGTCGTCGTAGAAAACGATGCGAATGCCGCTGGCTGGGCAGAATTCCAGTTCGGCGTGGGCAAGGACGTCTCCAACATGGTGATGATGACGATCGGCACTGGACTTGGCGGCGCCATCATCATGAACGAACGGCTGGTGCGCGGCGCCTTCGGCGGCGCCGGCGAGATCGGCCACATGGTCGCCGTGCCCTTTGGGCACTATTGCGGTTGCGGCCACGAAGGCTGCTTGGAGATGTATGCCTCCGGTACGGCGTTGACTCGCTCGGCGCGCAGCCGCGAGATCGCGGAGCCCTCGTTCATGTCGACGATTCGCGAGTATGCGGGTGATCGGAGCAAGCTCCAGGGTCAAGACGTCACCCGGGCCGCCGCCGACGGGGATGAGGCGGCGCTGAAGCTTGTGCGCGACCTCGGGTACTGGATCGGTCGGGGAGCGGCATCACTGTCGGCGGTGCTCGACCCGGAGCTCATCGTCATTGGCGGCGGTGTCTCACGGGCGGGGGAAGTCCTCCTTCAGCCGGCACGTCGCTCGTATAAAGAAAACCTGTTCGCAATGGAAAACCGCCCGCTCGCCCCGATCGTCGTATCGAAGTTTGAAAATGACGGCGGGATGATCGGTGCCGGAGACTTGGCCCGTCGAGACTAATTAGACCCTCGGTTCGCGGTTGCCCCGCTCATGCGGGAGCTGTCGCAGCAGGGTGATAATCGCCCAGGCAGCGCCAATGAAGGCCGCGAATCCCCAGTACCAGGCCCAGCCCTGAAAGCCGACGAGCACGATCAGCCCAATGGCGATAACGAGCACCATCCACGGCACTTTGACGTGCATGGGGGTGGGCGGCAAATCCGGGTCGGGCGGTACGAAGGCGTCATCGTCCTCGTTGTCTTCCACCTGATAGTCACGGGGATTGCCAAGGTTCGTCAGGGGACCGATCTCGCGGGTAAGGTTGTCCCAAGCTCGTTGTTCATCATCCGATAACGAATGATCGTCCCCCGGAAGAGATGCGCGTCCTGCCATACCTAGACTCTAGGATGGAAACCAGGTACGTGAAAGGCTGGATAGTGTTTTACCAATTCATGAAAGCCACGGTTGGTTCCGCTATGCGGGTGTTTTATCAGCCGTGGGTTCGTGGGGCCAACCATATCCCGGAGACCGGACCGGCTATTCTTGCCTCCAATCACCTGGCGGTCATCGACTCCTTTTTTCTGCCCCTCATGATCCGCCGTGAGGTCGTCTTCCTCGGCAAGTCGGACTACTTCACCGGCAAGGGTGTCAAGGGTAAAGCGGTTGCTGCCTTCATGCGCGGCGTCGGCACAATCCCCGTTGACCGTGGGGGAGGCCGCGCCTCCGAGGCGGCACTGCGCACCGGGTTGAAGCGTCTGAACGAAGGCGGATTGTTCGGGATCTATCCCGAAGGAACGCGCAGCCCCGATGGCCGGCTCTACCGAGGCAAGACCGGTGTCGCACGCCTGGCTCTGGAATCGGGCGCCCCCGTGATTCCCGTCGCGATGATCGGCACGAACATCGCCCAGCCGATCGGCAAACGGATCCCCAAGCTCGTGCGCATCGGCGTCGTCATCGGTGAGCCCCTGGATTTCTCGCGTTACCAAGGCCTGGAAAATGACCGGTTCATCCTGCGCTCGGTGACCGATGAGATCATGTACGCACTCATGCAGCTCTCGGGCCAGGAGTATGTCGACATGTACGCGGCGACGGTGAAGTCGAAGATCGCTAAGGGCATGAGCATCGAGGAGGCGACCACGCAATCGATGACGCCCCCGGCGGCCCCGGGCGGCCGTCCCACCCCAGTTTTGGAAGTGCCAGAGCCAAGCGATGAGGAAGTCGAAGAGGGTAAGCGCGTCGCAGGAGAGGCCCTGAAGTGGCCGCTGCCCGGCAGCGAGAAGTCGGCGCGGACCGATGAGGATGAGAAGGAACCGCCGAGCGCGGACTAGGACTTTCGCTGCGGTAGCGAGGTCGCATCGGACTAAACTGGGGGCAGGACTTACCTCTAGGGAAGGAAATCGATGACCGTCCGTCGCGTCGCTCTACTCACCGCTGGTGGATTCGCCCCGTGCCTTTCATCTGCTGTCGGTGGCCTTATCGAGCGCTACACCGAACTCGCCCCCGATGTCGAGATCATCGCCTACCAGTACGGCTACCACGGCCTGCTCACCGGCACCTACCTCACAATCGATGACGAGGCCCGTAAGCACGCCGGTCGATTGCACGCCTTCGGTGGCTCGCCCATCGGCAACTCCCGCGTAAAGCTCACCAACGCCGAGGACCTCGTCAAGCGCGGTCTGGTCAAGGAAGGGGAGAATCCCCTGGAGGTCGCCGCTGAGCAGCTGCGCAAGGACGGCGTCGACGTCCTGCACACCATCGGCGGGGATGACACCAACACCACCGCGGCGGATCTGGCCGCCTACCTGGAGGACAACGGCTACCACATGATCGTGGTCGGCCTGCCGAAGACGATCGATAACGACGTCATCCCGATCCGACAGTCGCTTGGTGCCTGGACCGCGGCCGAACAAGCCTCCCGTTTCGCCCAGAACATCATTGGCGAACACCGCTCCAACCCGCGCATGCTCATCGTGCACGAGGTCATGGGACGTCACTGTGGCTGGCTGACCGCCGCTGCGGCCAAGGAATACCGCGAGTGGCTGCCGACCCAGAAGTGGGCGCCCGCCCTCGGCCTGACGCAGGAACGCTGGGATGTGCACGCGGTCTTCCTGCCGGAGATGCACTTCGATCTCGACGCCGAGGCTGATCGCCTGCGCGGCGTCATGGATGAACTCGGCAATGTCAACATCTTCCTGTCCGAAGGTGCGGGCGTGCCCGAAATCGTCGCCGAGCTGGAGGCTAAGGGCGAAGAGGTCCAGCGCGACCCCTTCGGTCACGTCAAGCTCGACACCATCAACCCCGGCCAGTGGTTCGCGAAGCAGTTCGCGGAAAAGATCGGGGCCGAGAAGGTCATGGTCCAAAAGTCGGGCTACTTCTCCCGCTCGGCCGCGGCCAACACCGAGGACCTCCGCCTCATCAAGTCGATGACCGACCTCGCTGTGCAGTGCGCGTTCGACGACGTCTCCGGCGTCATCGGCCACGATGAAGAGCAGGGCGATGTGCTGCGCGCGATTGAGTTCCCGCGGATCGCCGGCGGCAAGGCCTTCGATATCACGCAGCCGTGGTTCACCGAGATGATGGCCGATATCGGCCAGAGCGTCGAGGCCGCAGAGCCTAGCGACCACTAACATCACGTGAGACCCCAGTGGGCCCGGCAACTGCCGGGCCCACTGGCGTTAGACGATCTTGAGCGTAATGGTCGAACCCTTGGGGACCATCGTGCCCCCGGACGGGTTTTGGGAATGCACGGTTCCAAAGACACCGCCGAGGAGCTTTTCGATTCGAACCTCGAAACCGGCGTCCTTCAAAATCTGCGTGGCCTCGTCGACCTGCTTGGCGAACACGCTGGGAACCTCGATGAGTTCCGGCCCCTTGGACACCACGAGTGAGACCTGGTCAAGCCTGTGACCCGCGCTGCCGGGCTCGGGCGACATGGAGATCACGTGGCCCTTGGGGACATCGTCTGAGAACTGCTCCGAGGTCGTGATGCTTAACGCGAAGTCCTTCAGCGTTGCGGAGGCATCATCGAGGCTTGCGCCGCGCACGTCGGGGAAGGTGATAGGAGCGGGGCCATCGGAGATAACGAGCGTGACGGCCTCGTTGTGTGGGATGACGGCGCCAGCTTCGTGGCTCGCCGAGATCACTCGACCGGCAGAGACCGTATCGGAATGCTCCCGGGTATGCTGGCCAGCCGTGACATCTGCGCCCTTGAGTGCCGTTTGGGCCGCATCTTCGGATTCGCCGACCAGCGCGGGAACCGTGACCGTGCGGATTCCCTTGGATACGAGCACCGTGACGGTCGAGCCCTTGCGCGCCGCGCCTGAGGCCGGGTCGGTGGAAATTACGAGCCCGGAGGCGACCGTGTCGTGATAGTCGCGTTCAACGTGTACCGCGAGTTCCGAATCGCGGATCTTATCGACGGCGACGGCTTCGGCAAGGCCGGCAACCTCCGGGACGGGTCGGGTACCGCCCGGCCCGAGTGTGAACCACCAGCCCGCGAACGCTCCCGAAGCCAGTAACACGAACGCTAAGAGGAAGAAGGGCCAACGCCGCCGGCCGGTGCGGCGGGCAGGGCGCGGCTTGTCCGTGACGGCGCCAACCGGCACCGCAACCTTGGATGGGCGGTCGAACACCGCCGTGCGGTGCGTCTCGATCGCTTGCGTATCACCCGGGCGTGCGGCCGAAGTTTCGTTGTCAGCACGTGCAGCAACCTCGTGGCGGCGCGCGAGCAGGTCCGCGGGGATATCGTCCTTGACGCGGCGTAGGTGTCGCACCGCTGTCGCTGCATCGGGCTCCCGATCGGCGATATCGCGAGCGCATAGGGCAGCGATGAATTCATCGACCTCGCTCGGAATCCACGGCAGTGTATCGGATAGGGCCGGCACCGATTCGTTCACGTGCTTATAGGCCACCTGGATGGGACGCTCGCCCGTGAACGGGGGCTGGCCCGTGAGCATTTCGTAGAGCAGAATGCCAACCGCGTAGACATCGGCGGCAGGGGAGGAAGCGCCGTCGACGACGACCTCCGGGGCAAGATAGGCGACCGTGCCAAGAACGGTCGAGGTGCCCGACATCGAGGCCTCGGAGACGGCTCGCGCGAGGCCAAAGTCCGCGACCTTGATGCCGCCGGATGAGGGCATGAGGACGTTTTCGGGCTTGATATCGCGATGGATGAGGCCGCCACGGTGAGCGGCGTCGAGCGCAGACAAGATCTGCTCGGTGATGTCGAGTGCTTCGCCCAGGCTCAGCGTTCCCGCCTCCATCAGGCGGTGGCGAAGATTGCCGCCGTCGACGTATTCCATAGTGAGGTAAAAGGAATCGCCCGTCTGCCCCTGATCATGCACTGCGACGATTCCGGGGTGGGACAGCCGTGCCGCAGCGCGGGCCTCGCGACGGAAGAGCCGGACAAACTCCTCCGATTCGGCGAGATAGGGGTGCATGATCTTCAGGGCGACATCGCGCTCGAGGCGCTGGTCGTGGGCGACATACACCTGTGACATCCCGCCACGCGCGATTCTGCGCACGATGCGGTAGCGGTGATCGATGATCACCGCATCGGATTCGGGTTGCGGACGCTCCACATCTCGCATGGTAAAGCAGGAGCCCTACAACGCGGCGCAGCGCCACGCACCGCGGAGTGCATGGCGCTACGGACGCTGGTGGTTTAGCGGAATTTTGCCTGGTGGCTCTTGATGCGCTGGACGTAGACCTTGGTATCGGCGAACATGCCGTTTCGGTTGACCGAGCCGAGTCCCTGGTAGTAACCCGCGATGGCGTGATCGACGCTCGGGGCGCTGCGCAGCAGCTGGCGGATGATCGCAACCCCGGCCGTGGCATTGTCATGCGGGTCGATGAGGTTGAGCTTGCGCCCGACGAGCTGCGAGGCCCACTGTCCCGAGGAGGGAATAACCTGCATCGTGCCAATCGCGTTGGCGGGGGAGACCGAGCGGTGGTTGAAGCTCGACTCCTGGAAGGCGACCGCGAGGGCGAGCGAGGGATCGACGCCCATCTCAATGGCCTTGGACCGCACGATCTGCTGCATCTGCGCCCGCGAGGGAACGTCGATCGAGTTCAGCAGCGCCTTGTTCTGATTCGCAGCGTTAACGACGGCTTCCGGATAGGTCCGGCCAAGGAAGGTGTCAGGAACGAGTCGGTCCTTGGAGGGAGCTGACGGAGTGGTTGCGGACGGGGTGCTCGCGTTTCCGGCGACCTTCAAGACCTGGCCGACGAAAATCCGGCTCGGGTTGGTGATCCCGTTGAGGCTGGCGATAGCCGAGACCGACGTCGAGTACTTGCGCGCAATTCCCGACAGCGTCTCTCCCGCGGCAACCTTATGGGTCGCGGCCTTAACCTCGGGCGCAGGTGCAGGCTTTGCCGACGTGCTCGGGGTTGGCGCGGAGCCAGCAACCTTCAGGACCTGCCCCACGTAGATGCGGTTGGGATTGGCAAGCGAGTTCAGCGAGGCCAGCGTTGACGTCGTCGTCGAGTACTTGCGGGCAATCGAAGAAAGGGTCTCACCGGAGGCGACCTTGTGGGTAGCGGTTGCGACCGGCGCGGCAGGCGCGGGAGCAGCCGGAGCGCTCGTCGCGGGAGCCGGGACCTTAAGCACCTGGCCGGGATGAATGATCGTGGAGGTGCTCAAACCGTTGTGGGAGACCAGTGCGTGCATGTCGACGTTGAACTTGCGCGCGATGGACCAGAACGAATCGCCACGCTGGACCTGGTAGGTCGCCTCGACCGGGGATGCCTTCGGCGCGACTTTAGCGGCGGGCACGAGCGGCGAGGGCTTATGAGCGAGGGAACCGGTGGCCTGAGAAACACCAATGGCTTGCGCGGAGGCGGGAGTGGCACCGAGGGCAGGGGCGATCAGCCCGACAATTGCTGCACTGGCGACCGCTGTGCGGGTCGAGCGGAGGGTCATCGTGATCCTTAATGCATGGAGGGAACGGTTCTTCCCGAAGCCCGGTGACTGATGTGACAAACGAGCCAAACGAGAAAAATGTTGCTGATGGGACTATATCGCGCGGCGTGTCGTTCTACCAAACAAATGGCGAAGATCGCTATACTTTTCCGCTCCGCTAAGCGGGGCTGTGGTCAGGAGCCTTTAGGATGGACGATGTGAATGAAGGACAGACGAGCGCCACGGGACATCTCTTTACGCGCGCCGAGTTGGCAGCGAAGTTGGGCGTTGAGGAGCACCGCGTGCGAAACCTCGTGCGAGCCCACGATCTCATCGAGCTCACGACCCCCGACGGCAAGCGAATTCCGGAATACGCCATGCTGCAAGGAGAGGCCGGGTTGGAGGTTAATCCGGCACTTCGAGGCACTGTGCTTGCCCTGCTCGACAATGGCCTGACGGTACCCGAGGCATCCGAATGGCTTGCGAGCGAGAACGAGGAGTTGACTTCGTCTCCGCTTGCCGCGTTGCACGCAGGTCATATCCATGGCGTGCGGCGCGCGATTCTCTCGACTGCGCTGTAGCAATTAGGCGTCGCGATGGGCGAGATTGCGCGCGTGTCGCATGAGTTCCTGCGCAGGGGCGTCGGGTAGCCCTGCCCCCTCGATTGCGTCGAGCGCGAGCGAGAGCCGCTCGTCGATGAGAGCTTCGTGCTGGCTTCGAGCGCCCGTCTCGATGACGATGCTCCGTAGCGCCTCAACGATCTCACCCGGCATGGCGCGGTCGCCCAAGTGCTGCTCAATAAGATGCCGCTGATCCCCGTCGGCGAGTTGGCGAGTGATGGCAAGCAGTGGGGTCCGTTTACCTTCCCGCAGATCATCGCCGGCAGGCTTACCTGTGGCCTCGGGATTGCCGAACACGCCTAGATCATCGTCGCGCAGCTGGAAAGCCTCGCCGAGCGGCAGCCCGACGGCTTTCAGAGACTTGATGAGCGCATCACTTCCGCCACCAAGGGCTGCTCCGAGGGTTAGGGGATGTTCCACGGAATAGCGAGCAGACTTGTGTCGCACGACCTTCAGCGCTGCCGCCAGTGCCTCGTCGGAGGAGACCGATCGGAGCGGAAGCGTGGAATTTAGGGTGTCGAGGTACTGCCCGATCGCGACCTCGCTGGTCATCTCATTCCAAAGCCTGCGGCAACGCTCCTGAACGCGCTGCTCGTGTCCTTCGAATGCGCGTGCCGCAGCTTGGTCAGCAAGGACTATGAGCAGATCACCGAGGAGGATCGCGGCGTTCTTGCCAAAGACCCTCGGCGTCTCCAGCGCATCTGAGGGGGCGAGAGCCGAGAATTTCACGTGAGTTGATGGCTGGGATCTGCGGGTATCGGAGTCGTCAATGATGTCGTCGTGAACCAGCGCCGCCGCTTGGAACAGCTCAAGGGCAGCGCCGAGTTCAACCACGCTGTCAGTAATCTCCGAACCGGCACCAGCTGCTCGATAACCCGTCGCCATGAGGATTGCACGCATACGTTTGCCCCCCGAGGTCAACGCAAACGCGGGCGCTAGAAATCCAGAAACATCGGGGGACATTGGACCAAACTCATCCTCGGTCTGAGCGAGGATTTCATGGACGCGAACCGCGACATGCTCGCGGAAGGAATCGGAGAGGGCCATGCCGTCAAGGATACGGTGATTGCCGCAACTATACACAGGCGCGATTTAGGTCATGGGCAAAGCGGATCTGTTCCGTGGTTCCATGTCTAAGTCCTTGACGTCGCCTGAAGTAGAGCCATGGAAACTACACAGTTCACGGCTCTGTCCTCGGCCGAAAAGCGAGACCTCCTCATTTCAGCGTCATCGACGCTTCCCTACGCCCTCGGCTATTTTCCCGAGGACTCATTCATCGTTATCGGACTGAACTGCTCCCACGGCACCGACGTCCTCATCGGACCGGTTGCGCGTCTCGACCTGGACGACATCGCGCAGATGTGGCCGCGCGAGCTTGCCGATACCCTGCAACCGATCATGCGCTTTCCGCTTGCTGCGTGCCTCGTCGTGGTTACGACAGAGCACATCGCCCGCCTTAGCGATGCCATCGACGTGGCCTGCGCGGAAATTGACCGGAAACTTGCAGTCATCGGGACAGTTGTCATCGACGACACGGATGTTGTGGTGAACGATGACGAAGGGGGCCATTCCTCCATCTCTCGCACGATGTGGGAGTCGACTCCCGAAGTCATGCGCATGGTGGTGGAGGGGCGAACGACGCAGGATTCGCTGGACTCCTTCGCACTGCCTGAGCCCGAGGCGGCCGCGGTTTCGGATGGACCCGAAGCGGGCGAGTTTGAGCCCAGTCAGTTGCGGACATTCTGGAGCGCTATCGAGCAGGGCGTTGCTAGCCGCGAGATGCACGTTGCCCTCGCCTGCGCGATGCTCGACCGGGTCACACGCGATACCGTGATCGCCTCCCTGATCGAACGAGGTGACTCGGTTCCGAGCTTCGCCGGGTATAGCAAAGAGCGAATCAATGAGGCGTGTATCGCTGGACCACCTCGATCGACAAAGGACTTCCACCACGCCTATGGGGTCTTTGCTCGGCTGGCACACCACGTGCGCGGTCCCATCCACGCCGCCATGTGCGGTATCGCCGGATACCTGGCCTGGTACGCCGGCGATGGAGTGCGGGCGCGGATTCTCACCGATCAGTGCCTTGCCACCGATGCCAACTACAGTCTCGCGCTCCTGGTGCGCGCCGCACTGTCTGTCGGGATGCCGCCACCATGGAAGGTCGGGGAGCAGGAAGCTTTTCGGGCAGCATCGTGACTCGCCCTGTGGGTGTGGGTGACGGCCGACACAAAGCCTTGGTACCGTTGGTTCACAACCACATACCGGGCCGCTAGGAATCGAGTCGGGAGAGTCGGAAATCCGACGCCGTAGGAGCAAGCACCCCCGCACACTCTCAGGCACCAGCACCGTCACGATCAGGCCAATCTGGAAAGAAGGCACATGCCTCGCCGATGGTGTAAGCCGGCTCGTCCGGTGAATCTCTCAGGCACAGCGACAGAGGGGGAGAAATCCAAGGACGGAGATGCCCATGAGCCCTGATTCGAACCTGCTCACCACGCCGCTGCTATCGGCGCACGAGGACGCAGGCGCGCTCTTGATTGACTTTGCCGGATGGAATATGCCGGTGCGCTATACCTCTGATCGTCAGGAACACGAAGCTGTACGAACTGCCGTCGGCATGTTCGATCTGTCGCACATGGCGCAGATCATCATCTCCGGCGCACAGGCCGCCCAGGGCTTGAACCGCTGCTTTATATCGCCAATGGACAAGATGAGCGTTGGCCGAGCAAAGTACTCGATGCTGACGAATGACGAAGGCGGAATCGTCGACGATCTCATCGTCTACCGACTAGCTGACGATGAGTATCTCGTCGTCGCCAATGCCTCCAACCGTGAGGTCGTGGTGCGTGAAGTGACGAAGCGGTGCTCGGAGGTTGATCCCGACATCGACGTCGACGACCGTACTCGCGACCGCGCCATCATCGCTGTTCAGGGTCCGCACGCCGTCGAGGTCATGAAGGCCGCCGGATTCGCAGACGCTGTCGATATTCGCTACTACTCCATCACTCGTGCCGAGTTTGAGGGAGAAGAGGTCCTTGTCGCGCGCACGGGTTACACCGGCGAAGATGGCTTCGAGGTCTACCTTGCCGCAGACAAAGCGCGACGGCTGTGGGATGTCTTCCTTGAGGCGGGTGCGGACGCAGGCATCACACGCTGTGGCCTTGCCTGCCGCGACACCCTCCGCCTGGAAGCCGGTATGCCGCTGTACGGAAATGAGCTCTCGGCTGAACTTTCGCCCGCTGATGTTGGCATGGGGCGGATGGTCAAATTCGATCACGACTTTGTCGGCAGCCAGGCCCTTTCCGAGCGCGAAGCTCGCTACGCGCTGATTGGACTTCGCGGGGAAGGGCGCAGGGCAGCCCGCGCCGGATCAACGGTCTTGCATGACGGCAAGGAGGTCGGTGTGGTGACCTCCGGCGTGCTGTCACCCACGCTCGGATACCCCATCGCGCTCGCGCGAGTGACCCTTCCGGCGCCAGACGTCGGCAGCCAATTGGACATCGATGTGCGCGGTAAGACCCAGCCGATGACCGTTGTCGATACCCCCTTCTACTCCCGCCCCAAATAGCCACAAAACTAAGGAGAATCATGGCTTTCCCCACTGATCGTAAGTACAGCTCTGACCACGAGTGGATTGCCGAAGACGGCACGGTAGGCATCACCGATTTCGCGGCCGATGCCCTCGGCGACGTTGTGTACGTCGATCTGCCTGAGGTCGGCTCCGAAGTCACTGCAGGGGAAACCTGCGGTGAGATCGAGTCCACGAAGTCAGTTTCAGACCTCATCTCCCCGGTGACCGGCACCGTCGAAGAAGTCAACGACGATGTCGTTGATGCGCCGGAGACGGTGAACTCGGATCCGTTTGGGGCTGGTTGGCTGTTCAAGGTGAACGTCGAAGAAGAAGGCGAACTGCTCGACGCAGCCGGATACGAAGAGCTGACGGCAGGTGGCGGTCAGTGACCAGCTTCGCCACCCGTCACATTGGACCGACAGGGGAGGAGCAAGTCGATCTCTTAGCTGCTCTGGGCTATGGAGATCTTGAGGAGCTC
Source organism: Bowdeniella massiliensis (assembly GCF_023634005.1). NCBI lineage: Bacteria > Bacillati > Actinomycetota > Actinomycetes > Actinomycetales > Actinomycetaceae > Bowdeniella > Bowdeniella massiliensis. Next base: position 92,676 of record NZ_JALIQR010000008.1, on the reverse strand, counting down.
ATCAACGCCGCGGTTCCAAGCAACATTCTGTACGAGGATTTCTCCGATGGGATCCCCGATGCTGATTCTCCGGCAGGTGTGATCGCTCGGCTGCAGCGGTATGCGGACAAGAACATTGTCAACACCTCGCTGATCGGGCAGGGCTACTACAACACCCGCACACCAGCGGTAATCCAACGTAACGTGCTCGAAAATCCGGCGTGGTATACGGCTTACACGCCCTACCAGCCGGAGATCTCGCAAGGTCGCTTGGAAGCGCTCCTGAACTTCCAAACCGTCGTCGCCGAACTCACGGGAACCGACGTCGCTGGAGCGTCGATGCTGGATGAGGGAACCGCGGTTGCTGAGGCCATTGCGCTCGCCCGCCGAGCTTCGCGCAAGGGAAGCAAGGTCCTGATCGATTCGGACCTCTTTGCGACGACGCTCGATGTGGTCAAGACGCGAACCGAAGCGGCCGACGTTGAGGTGGAAATCTCTGATCTTCAACCTGGGACGGACCTGTATGACGTCTTCGCCGTCGTCATCCAGTACCCGGGAGCCTCGGGTCGAGTCCGCCCTGCAGAAGATGTGCGTGCCCTTGCTGAAGCTGCGCACGGTGCCGGCGCTCTAGTCATCATCGTGCAAGACCTCCTCGCTGCAACGGTGCTGCCCTCAGCAGGTTCATTGGGAGCCGACATTGCGGCAGGCACTACGCAGCGCTTTGGCGTACCCATGGGCTTTGGTGGTCCGCACGCGGGCTACCTTTCCGTGCGCGAAAAGCTGCAACGTCAGCTGCCCGGACGTCTCGTCGGCGTCTCAAAGGACGCCGATGGTACCCCCGCGTTCCGTCTCGCTCTGCAAACGCGAGAACAGCACATCCGGCGCGAAAAGGCGACCAGCAACATTTGCACGGCGCAGGTACTCCTCGCCGTCATGGCATCGATGTATGCCGTGTGGCACGGTCCTCGTGGCCTGCAGGCCATGGCAGAGGAAGTTCACGCGAAGGCGATCTCCCTGGCGCGCGGTCTCGCCGATCTCGGGATCACGATCGTTCACGGCGCGTTCTTTGACACGATCGAACTCGACCTGAAGGACCAGGCCGACGCAGCGCTCGAAGCCCTGTATGAAGCCGGCATCTTGGCTTATCAGGAAGATAACCGACTACGGTTGTCGACTGATGAGATGACAAGCGATGAGACGATCGACCTCATCGTCAAGACACTGGCCGAGTTCGGCACCGAGGGCGAGGCGCAGACGCCTGACTACACGCTTGGTGTAGAGAAGATCCGCGAGATCGACTACATGTCACATCCGGTCTTCAACTCCCATCACACCGAAACGCAGCTGATGCGTTATCTTCGTCGACTATCCGACAAGGACTACGCTCTCGACCGGGGGATGATCCCGCTCGGTTCGTGCACGATGAAGCTCAACTCCGCGGTTGAGATGGCAGCAATTACGTGGCCGAAGTTCGCTGGACTGCATCCGCTTTGCCCGGAATCTGACAGCATCGGATACCGCGAGATGATCGAAGAGCTCACCGGGTGGCTAAACGCCATCACCGGTTATGACTGCGGGAGCCTGCAGCCTAACTCGGGAGCTCAAGGTGAATTCGCGGGGCTGCTGGCAATTCGCGCCTACCACGATTCGCGCGGTGACACCGACCGCCGAATCTGCCTCATCCCATCCAGCGCCCACGGGACGAACGCTGCTTCGGCGGCACTCGCCGGCATGCAGGTCGTCGTTGTGGCGTGCGATGACAATGGCAACGTCGATGTCGAGGACCTCAAGGCAAAGTGCGAAAAGCACGCCGAGCGGCTCGGCGCGATCATGATCACCTACCCATCGACCCACGGGGTCTATGAGGCAGCAGTCGAAGAGATTTGCGCAATCGTGCATGAGCACGGCGGCCAGGTCTACATCGATGGCGCGAACCTCAATGCGTTGGTGGCGGTTGCGCGTCCCGGAAAGTTTGGGGGAGATGTCTCGCACCTGAACCTGCACAAGACGTTCGCGATCCCGCACGGCGGTGGCGGCCCCGGAGTAGGGCCGGTGCATGCTCGCGAGCATCTACGCCCGTTCCTGCCAGGGCATCGTGCCCTGCCAGATCGTAAAGAGGGGGCAGTGTCGTCGGCGCCTTACGGTTCCGCCTCGATCCTTCCCATCCCGTGGGCATACCTAGCCCTTCTGGGAGCCGATGGATTGCGTCAGGCAACGGCAACGGCTGTGGCTTCCGCCAATTACATCGCTAAGCGACTCGATCCGTACTTCCCCGTGCTGTACAAGGGCCAAAACGATCTTGTCGCTCACGAGTGCATCTTGGACCTGCGACCGCTGAAGAAGGAAACCGGTATCACGGTTGACGATGTCGCTAAGCGGCTCATGGACTACGGCTTCCACGCCCCGACGATGTCCTTCCCCGTGGCAGGAACACTCATGGTCGAACCGACAGAGTCGGAAGACAAGGGCGAGATCGATCGCTTCTGCGAAGCGATGATCCTGATCCACGAGGAGGCCATGCGGGTCAAGAGTGGCGAATGGCCAGCGGACGACAATCCGCTCGTCAACGCGCCGCACACTGCCCATTGCGCACTCGTCGGTGAATGGACTCACCCGTATTCGCGAGAAGTCGCGGTGTATGCGGGTGCGTACTCGGTATCGAACCGTGGCGAGGATGCGGTTGCACTGGCATCCGCGATTGCCAGCAAGTACTGGCCACCCGTCCGCCGCATCGATGGTGCATGGGGAGACCGGAACCTCACCTGTTCGTGTCCGCCGATTGAGGCGTACGAGCAAGACTAGGTCCCAGCCAGCGACGCGGCCATCTCGCACAGGTGATGGCCGCGTCGCTGCTTTCGCGAGCAGCGATAAATGCCGAAATCATGCGGGGAATGAGCCCTTGACAAGGCGGCTCTTAGTGCCTAAGGTCTATAATTGTAGGCGGCGGCGCGGAAAGTGCCGTCGCGTTTTTAATTCTCTGTATGGAAAGGCCCCTAGTGTCCTCCACTTCCTCAGCATCGGATACCAAGACCACTACAGCGAAGAAGAGTTCAACCTCAGCTGCCGCCAAGAAGACCTCAGCGAAGGCGCCAGCGAAGAAGACTACCGCCAAGCCAGCGACGAAGACCGCGGCGAAGAAGACTACCGCCAAGCCAGCGACGAAGACCGCGACTGCAAAGGCGCCCGCGAAGGATGCGGAAACGACCGCGAAGGCTCCCGCCAAGAAGGCTCCGGCGAAGAAGGCCCCGGCCAAGACCGCCGAAGCTGCTCCCAAGACCGCTGCCAAGAAGGCACCCGCGAAGAAGGCTCCCGCCAAGACTGCCGCGGCGAAAAAAACTGAGACAGCAGCCTCGAAGGCCACTGCCAAGAAGGCTCCGGCCAAGAAGGCTCCCGCCAAGACCACTGAGACGGCTGCCAAGAAGGCTCCGGCCAAGAAGGCTCCCGCCAAGACCACTGAGACGGCTGCCAAGAAGGCTCCGGCCAAGAAGGCTCCCGCCAAGACCACTGAGACGGCTGCGAAGACGGCTGCCAAGAAGGCTCCAGCGAAAAAGGCGCCGGCGAAGAAATCGACAGCGAAGACGACCGCTGCCGAAGAAGCCAAGGCGAAGGACCCGAAAGCGACCCTTAAGGACTCTGATCTTGACGAGGTCACCACGGACGACTCTGCGTTGACTCCCGATGAGGAGATCGACGAAGAAGAAATCGATCTGACTGATTCTGTTGAATCGGCGGAATCGGCGGACTCTGCTGATTCGGCAGAGGACGAAGAAGAAGCGGAAGAAGAGAACGAAGAAGAGGCTCCGGCCGAGAAGTCCGTTAGGACGAAGAAGGAAGACCGCGGTTTCGTTGTTTCCGATCGAGACGATGATGGCCCGGCTCAGCAGGTCGTTACTGCCGGCGCTACCGCCGACCCAGTCAAGGACTATCTCAAGCAGATTGGCAAGGTTGCGCTGCTGAACGCTGAGCAGGAAGTCGATCTTGCAAAGCGCATTGAAGCTGGCTTGTTTGCCGAAGACAAGCTGGAAAAAGAAGGCGACGCGATCGATCGAAAGTTCAAGCGTGAACTGATGTGGATCGCTGCTGATGGGAAGGATGCGAAGAACCACCTTCTCGAAGCAAACCTTCGACTCGTGGTTTCGCTTGCCAAGCGCTACACCGGACGCGGAATGCTCTTCCTTGATCTCATCCAGGAAGGCAACCTCGGTCTCATCCGTGCAGTTGAGAAATTTGACTACACGAAGGGCTACAAGTTCTCCACCTATGCCACGTGGTGGATCCGGCAGGCCATCACCCGGGCGATGGCGGACCAGGCTCGCACGATCCGCATCCCGGTCCACATGGTTGAGGTCATCAACAAGCTCGCCCGTGTCCAGCGCCAGATGCTCCAGGATCTTGGGCGCGAACCTACACCAGAAGAGCTTGCTCAGGAACTCGATATGACTCCCGAGAAGGTCGTCGAGGTTCAAAAGTATGGCCGCGAACCCATCTCCCTGCACACCCCGCTCGGCGAAGACGGTGACAGCGAGTTCGGTGACCTCATCGAGGACTCCGAGGCGATCGTGCCGGCGGATGCCGTCTCCTTCCTGATGCTCCAAGAACAGCTCCATGCAGTGCTCGATACGCTTTCGGAGCGTGAGGCCGGAGTGATCTCGATGCGCTTTGGACTCAACGATGGCCAGCCGAAGACGTTGGACGAAATTGGCAAGGTCTACGGTGTGACGCGTGAGCGGATCCGTCAGATCGAATCCAAGACGATGTCCAAACTTCGCCATCCCTCCCGCAGCCAAGTGCTGCGTGACTACTTGGACTAGGCACCAAAAAACTCGGGGCGAGCTCACGGCTCGCCCCGAGTTTTTTGCTTCGTAGGATTAGGGCGTTTCGGACAGCTTCGCCGTCTCGTCTCGCAGTACCACGCCGCGACCGCTCAGACTCTCCGAGTACAGCCGTGCGTGGTGACCACAAAAGTACAGCTCGCCCGTATCAAGGCCGTAGTGCACGTAAGCCTGCGCACCACAGGCGTCGCAACGGTCGGAAGCCGAAAGCGGTTCCAACTCTTTCGTGGGTGCAGTGGTCGTTTCCATGTCTCCATGCAATCACTGTTTGCCCGGAAGCGAGACTCTCATCCACAGATCTTCGCAATGGGCTGAACGAGGTACGTGAGACATGCCTGATTATCTAGCCGATAGCGCGCCATTGCCAGTAATGTCAGCGCTCTGAATTACGATGACCGATGTGTCCCAACGCTCCAGCTATACAGCCCGCCACCTCCAAGTCCTCGAAGGCCTGGAGGCAGTTCGCAAACGCCCCGGCATGTACATCGGCTCCACCGATTCTCGCGGGCTCATGCACTGCGTCTGGGAGATCATCGATAACGGCGTGGATGAGGCGATCGGGGGCTATGCCTCGACGATTGAAATCATCTTGCGTGATGACGATTCCGTCGAAGTTCGAGACGATGGCCGCGGAATCCCGGTTGATGAGGTCGCTGGCCTAGGGCTTTCCGGTGTAGAGGTCGTCTACACCAAGCTTCACGCCGGCGGTAAATTCGGCGGCGGATCCTACGCGGCATCCGGCGGTCTGCATGGCGTCGGCGCGAGCGTGGTCAATGCGCTCTCGGCGCGAGTCGATGTCGAAGTTGATCGTGGTGGCAAAACGCACGCGATGAGTTTCCGGCGAGGTGAACCAGGCGAATTCGTCGACACGGGAGAGCCGAACCCGGAAGCAACCTTCACCCCGTTTACCTCCTCATCGAGGCTGCGCAGCTTTGGGCGAATCGCCAAAAAGAAGACCGGTACCCGTGTTCGGTTCTGGCCTGACCGCCAGATCTTCCCCGAGTCGGAGCACTTCAACCTCACCACGATCACGGAGCGCGCGTGCCAGACGTCATTCCTGGTCCCAGGGCTGACCCTCATCGTTGAAGACCGCAGGGGCGAAGAGCCTGTCCGAGAGGAATTCCGCCACGATGGCGGAGTCGTGGACTTTGTCGACTATCTGTCGCACGATGCCGCGGTGACCAATACCTGGCGACTGCGAGAGACCCGCAAGTTCACCGAAACGGTGCAACAGCTTGATAAGAATGGTCGTCTCAAGCCCAAGGACGTGGAACGCAACTGCACGGTCGACATCGCGCTGCGGTGGGGTAGTGGCTTCGATACGCTCGTCCGCTCATTCGTCAACATCATCGCCACCCCCAAGGGCGGCACCCACATCCAGGGCTTCGAACAGGGACTAACCCGCACGATCCGCAAAGCAATCGACGCCAACGCGCGGCGGCTGAAGTACACGGCAAAAGATCCGAAGATCGAAAAGGATGACATCCTCGCGGGTCTGACGGCTGTCGTCACGGTTTCCCTTGAGGAACCGCAATTCGAGGGCCAAACCAAGGAGGTCCTGGGCACTCCGCAGGTACGCGCCATCGTCGCCGGTGTCGTCGATGAGCAATTGGGCGCGCTCCTTGCCTCAAATAAGCGCGACGCCAAGCTGCAATCCACGCAGCTGATGGAAAAGATCATTGGCGAAATGCGTGCTCGGGTATCGGCCCGGATGCACAAGGAGATTTCTCGTCGCAAGAACGCCCTTGAGTCAAGTGCCCTGCCAGCGAAGCTCGCGGACTGCCGAACCAAGAGCGTTGAGGACTCCGAGCTGTTCATCGTTGAGGGCGATTCGGCCCTCGGTACCGCCAAGCTAGCGCGCTCCTCGGAATTCCAAGCGCTCCTGCCAATCCGAGGCAAGATCTTGAATGTCCAGAAGGCGAGCCCAGCAGACATCCTGAAGAACGCAGAATGCTCGGCGATCATCCAGGTGATAGGTGCCGGATCGGGGCGCACATTCGACCTCGATGCGGCCCGCTACGGCAAGATCATCATCATGACCGACGCCGATGTCGACGGCGCGCATATCCGTACCCTGTTACTCACGCTCTTCTTCCGCTACATGCGACCGCTTGTGGAAGCCGGTCGCGTGTATGCCGCGGTGCCGCCGCTGTTCCGGCTCGACATCAATGCCAAGGGCCGGCGCAAGCGCGAAGTGAAATACATCTACTCCGATGCAGAGCTCCATCGCACGCTGGCGCAACTTGAGAAGCAAGGACGGACCTACAAGGAGCCGATCCAGCGGTACAAGGGCTTAGGCGAAATGGACGCCGACCAGCTGTCAGAAACGACGATGGATCCGGCCCACCGGACCCTGCGGCGAATCTCGATGGCAGACGAGGACGCGCTGCTCACTGCCGAGCGGATCTTTGAGCTCCTCATGGGGTCGGATGTCGCCCCGCGCAAGGAGTTCATTGTGGCGGGTGCGGATCAGGTTTCGCAGGAGCAGATCGACGCATAGCGATATGCTGAGGCACATTACCGTTAGTTGTTGAAGGGAGGATGGCGCGTGGGCGATTACGGCCACAACCCGAAACTGAGCCGCTCGCATCACTATCACGAACCCCCAGACCGGGCCACATTCGGGTTACGCAGCAAGTTTCAGCAGCTGACAGAGGCGCGGCGCGCCAAGCGCAGTCCTGCCAGCAGTTCGGTGCCTGACCTCCAGGGCGTGGGAAACCTCCTGTGGCGCCCGCTTCGAGCCGATGACCATTCTCGGTTGATGCAGCTCGTCTCCGATGTTGAGGACGTCGAAAACCCGCCATTTCGCACCACGAGCGGTGAGCTCAGCGAACTGTTTGCGCCCGGTTATACGACCAACTCCGTCGGCGGATTCCACGGCAATGATCTCCTCGCGTACGGCTTTGTTCGGATTCCCGACTTTGATGCGCCCTTTGAAGTAGCGACACTGTCGGGCACCATCCATCCCAATGCGCGCGACGCCGAGATCGCCACCAAGCTGCTGTCCTGGCAAGTGGCGGCCGCACGGAGCCTTGTCAGTGAACGCGCTCGGGGCGTGCCGGCATACGTTCAAATCCACGTCGACGAATCCGAATCTGGTTCGCACGAGCTCCTCAGCGGCCACGGTTTCGTCGCTCACGGCGTGGTGACCCAGATGCGACGGCAGCTGGACGATGACCTGCCGAAGATCGAGGTCCCCTCGCACGTACGTATCGAGCCCTGGACCGAAGAGCTTCACGATGCTGTCAAGCAGGTTCACGACCTCGCCTTTGAGCAGGCGGGCGAAGACATGGCCGTGAGCCAGAAGGAATGGACCCGCGCACGCGAACGGTTCGTGCCGGAATGGTCCTACGTCGCGGTTGACCGCTCCACCGACCGGGCGCGAATCGCCGGGTACGTGCTCGCAGCAAAGTGGGAAGAGGACTGGACGGCTCTCGGCTGGTCCGAAGGCTACATCGAAGCGATCGGGGTCCTCGAGGAGTGGCGCAGCCAGGGCGTCGCAAAATCGCTGCTCGTGAAATCGATGAAGGCGATGCGTCGCGACGGCATGGAATACGCCGGACTCGACGCGGATAACCAAAACCCGACGGGCGCCCAGCAGGTCTTTGCGACCCTCGGCTTTGAGCCGACCCACACGACGACGCAGTACGTCGTCGAGCTTTAGCCGATTCCTGCGATCGCGCCCGCCGCGGGCACGCCCGAACCGTCGCGACGTTCGTCGAGCTCCGGCAATTCCAGCGCCTGGCCAGCACTGCCGACTGCGCGAGGATCTAACCCAACCCACGCGCGCACCAGTCCGTCGTGACCGCTGCGGATGCGATGGGCGCGAACGCCCATGGTCGCCCGTCCCTTGCCGGGATAGCGATCGAGCGGGGTGACCTTGACGAACTGGTCGGCCATTGGATGTTCGAAACTGCCCGCGACGGTGACAACGCTTGCGGCCGCGATCTCCGCATCGGAGACGACCGCGAGGGCTATGGCGTGAGCACCCTCGGCGAGTTTGATGCCCGCCATGCCGCCGGCGCCGCGGCCCTGGGGACGAACGGCATCGGCAGCAAAATGCAGGAGCTGGGCGTCGCTCGTAACCAGGATGAGGCGATCATCCTCGGCGTAGGTGCGTCCCGTGCCGATGACGCGATCGCCGTCGGCAAGGTTCACGATGTCAAAGGCATCGGCGTTCTTCGGGAAGTCCTTGGTCGCCAGGCGTTTGATCTTGCCGTCTCGGGTGGCAAGGACGTTGATCGCGGAATCGTCGGCGACGTCGATAAGCCCCACGATCGACTCACCCGCCGGGATGCTCACGAGCTCTCCTGCCGGCACACCGCCTGCGAGCGAGGGGGCGGAGCCGGTGACCGCGAGAGCAGGAATATCGAGGACGTTGATGCGCTGGACCTGTCCCGAGGACAGGACAACGCCGACCTCCCCATGCGAGCGGGCGCGCACCGTCGCCACCAGAGCATCGTGAGCGCCGCGCGCTCCCGAACGCGAGATGGCGGGGGCGTCGTCTTCCAGTGGCAGCTGGTCATCGGCAGCAGCGAGGCCCGCATCGGGCGCGTCGAGGCGGGCGAGCAGGCCGGTCGTTGACAACATGATCGTGGCCGGTACATCGGGCACTTGCAGGGGCACGGCCGGGTCGGCGGCGGTGCGTGGCGTGCCGGCCGATTCCAGTAGGACGGTTCGGCGCGGCGTGCCATGTTCGATTGCGATGCGAGCGAGCTCGTCGGAGACCACCTCCCGCAGCCGCTGATCGGAGCCGAGGATTTCTTCCAGCTCCGCGATCTCGCGCGCGAGCTCTTCGGCCTGTCCTTGCAGCTCAATGCGCGAGAACTTTGTGAGGCGGCGCAGGCGCAGCTCGAGGATGTACTCGGCCTGCGGTTGGGACAGGTCAAAGACCATCATGAGGCGGGAGCGCGCTTCATCCGCCGTCTCCGAGGACCGAATGACCTGGATGACCTCGTCGATATCGGCGATCGCGATGAGCAGGCCCTCGATGAGGTGGAGCCGCTCTTGGCGCTGGTTGAGCCGGTATTGCGAGCGGCGACGCACGACGTCGATGCGGTGATCGACGTAGACCTGCAGGAGCTCCTTCAGGCCCAGGGTTTGGGGGCGACCGTCAACGAGCGCCACGTTGTTCATGCCGAAGGACTCTTCCAGCGGGGTCGCGCGATAGAGCTTTTCGAGCACGGCCTCGGGGTTAAAGGCATTCTTGACCTCGATGACGAGCCGAAGCCCGTGGTGCCGGTCGGTCAGGTCGGTGACCGCGGAAATGCCGGTGATGCGCTTTTTGTCGACGGCGTCCTTGATCCGCTCGATGACGCGCTCGGGGCCGACGAGGTAGGGCAACTCGGTGACGACGATCCCCTTCTTGCGGGGCGTGACGTTCTCGATCCGCGCGGTCGCGCGCGTGCGGAAGGAACCGCGACCGGTGGCATAGGCCTCGCGGATGCCGTCGAGGCCAACGATCTTGCCGCCACCGGGCAGGTCGGGGCCCGGCACGAAGTTCATGAGGTCATCCAAACTCGCGTCCGGATGCTCAATCAGGTGGCGCGCGGCGGCGATGACTTCGCCCAGGTTGTGGGGGGCCATATTCGTCGCCATGCCGACGGCGATGCCGGATGCGCCGTTGACCAAGAGGTTCGGGATCGCCGCGGGTAGCACGGCGGGCTGGGTGTACTGGTTGTCATAGTTCGGGACGAAGTCGACCGTATCCTCGCCAAGCGAATCGGTCATGGCGAGTGCTGCGGCGGCGAGCCGAGCTTCGGTATAGCGCGGGGCGGCCGGACCGTCGTCGAGGGAACCGAAGTTGCCGTGGCCATCGACGAGCGGCAGCCGCAGCGAGAAGTCCTGCGCCATGCGCACGAGCGCGTCGTAGATCGCGGTATCAGAGTGGGGGTGGAGCTTACCCATGACCTCGCCGACGACGCGCGAGGACTTGACGTGGCCCTTATCGGGGCGCAGCCCCAGCTGGTCCATTTGATAAAGAATGCGGCGTTGGACCGGTTTCAGGCCGTCGCGGGCATCGGGCAGGGCGCGCGCGTAGATGACCGAGTAGGCGTATTCGAGGAAGGAGGACTCCATCTCCGCCGAGACGTCGATATCCACGATCTGTTGCGCGCTGGTGGGCTCCTTGGAGCGGTTAGGCATGTCGTGATTATCCGTGATTTCGCGCCAAACTCTAGGGTGCAACACGGCAAAGCGGTCAATTGGAGGCGTTAGTCTGGGCACATGGAGGCAACACACCCCTATCCGGCCCAGTGGGAAGCCGATGTGGTGCTGCGCGATGGCGCGACGATGCACATCCGCCCCGTCCGGCCCGAGGATGACGCCGCGTTTCGCGCCCTGCACGCCGGACAGTCGGAGTCCTCGATCTACTACCGGTTCTTTGCGCCGCGCTCGCATCTGTCCGATAAGGACGTCAGGGATTTCCTGAACGTCGACCAGCATCGCGATGTTTCCCTCGCGCTGTTCGAAGGCAGTGGGAAAGACGCGGTCATGACAGGGATCGGGGGCTTTAATACGACGCGCGATGGCGTGGCGGAAGTAGCGTTCTACGTCGCTGACTCGCAACACGGCAGGGGATTGGGCTCGGTGCTGTTCGATCACCTGGCGGCGGCGGCCCGGGAGCTGGGGATCCACGAGTTCGAAGCCTTCGTCATGCCGCAAAACCGCAAGATGATTAACGTATTTAAGGATGCGGGCTATCGCCTGCACACCTCGCTCGACGATGGCGTCATCGAGATTCGGATCGATTTGCGCTCCACAACAGAAGCGTGGCGCGTCATGATGCAACGCGAACAACACTCCGAGGCGCTGGCGATGCAAGCGCTCATGGCGCCGGGCGCCTACGTGCTGCTCGACGATGAACGCGCGGTCCTCGCGCCGCTGGCGGCACGACTCTTAGAATCCGGCGCGGACCTCGTGCGGGCGAGCGAGGCGGACCTTGCTGGCCGGCTTGCCCTCATCTCGACCCCCACGCCACAGCTGGCTGATGTGCTCGATGACCTGGGTGAGCGCGGCGTGCGAGCGGCGATCGTCTACTCGGGACACCACACCGTCGATGCGGAAACATCGCTGCGGATCCTGCGCGCCGCCAGGGGAGCGGGCATGCGCCTGCTCGGGCCGGCCTCCCACGGCATCGTGACGATCGACGGCACGGACCTGACCATCGAGGCAGGGGTGCCAACGGGCGGCAACGTCGACCTGTTCGTCCAGAGCGCGGAGGCGGCCGTTCAGTTGCTGACGGGGATTCGGACCTCCGGGCTCGCGCTGCGCACGATGGTTGCTGCCGGGCACCGCCTCGATATTTCCGGCAATGACACGATGCAGTACTGGGCCGCGAACCCGAGCGAGGGCCCGGCGCTCATCTGCCTCGATACGGTCGGAAACGCGCGGAAATTCGCGCGTATCGCGCGCCACCTCGCTACCGGGCGCCCCGTGTTCGCGCTCATCACCGCGGGCGTGGGCTCCGATACGCTGCCCGGCCATCTCGTCTCGACCTCGAGCGAAGGCCCGCGCGTGCTGCACCACATCCTGTGGCAATCCGGCGTCGTCGCGAGCCGCTCACCGCGCGAGATCCTGGACCTGACGCGGGTCGCGGCGCAGCAGGGAGTGCCGGCAGGCACCCGGCTCGGGATCATCACCTCCTCCGAAGCGCTGGCGACTGCACTCACCGCCGCCGCGCGCCGACACGAGCTTCAGGTGGCGGCTCGGCTCGACATCGACCTGGAAGGTCTCGAGCCCTTTGCTGCTCAGGCCGAAGCCCTGCAGCGAGAGTGCGATGCCGTCATCGTCGCGCTGACCGCCGTCAACGAAACGCAGACGCGGGCCCTTGCCGATGCACGCGATGAACTGCTCGGCATCGAACGTCTCGTGCCGTGGGTCGCGGTCGTCGGGGGTACCAGGGAGGATCGGATTCCGACGCCGACCGGGCCGCTGCCGCACTTTGGTGACACGGAAACGGCGCTGTCGGTGCTGGCTCGGTTATCGCACGCTGAACAACGCCGCAGCGAACTCGCAGACGCGCAGCTCGTCGCCTTTGACGATCTCAAGCTATCCGAGGCACACGCCCTCGTGGAGGCCGCGGCCGGAGAAGAGGACGCGGCTTTGAGCGAGGAGCAGAGCGCGGACCTGCTGGCCTGCTATGGCATCGACCTACTGCCAGCTATAGAAGCGAGCACCGAGGAGGAATCGCTCGCGGCCGCGGAGAAACTCGGATACCCGGTCGTCTTGAAATCCGGCCGCAGTGCGCTGCGGCATCGCGCGGATCTCGGGGGCGTGGCACTCGATCTTGGCGATCCCGAAGCGGTGCGAGCTGCGGCTCGGCGTTTCCTTGCGCGCGGAGAAGAGCGGTGGGACGTGCAGTCGATGGCGCCCGCCGGCGCGGCGTGCGTCGTCTCCGCCTGGGAAGACCCACTCTATGGCCCGGTCATCTCCTTTGCGCTCGCCGGCGATGCGGAAGAGATCTTGCAGGACATCTCCTACCGCATCGCGCCGTTAACCGAGGCCGACTCGCACCAGATCATTGAGGAGGTCGCGGCCGCCGTGCGGCTAAAGGGCTACCGGGGATTGCCGCCGCTGGATATCGATGCCCTGGCAGAGCTCATCGCGCGGTTGTCACTGCTCAAGGATGACCTGGCGGATGTCGCGCGGATCCGGCTGCATCCGGTCATCGTGGGGGAAAATGGGGTGCACGTCGCGGGCGCATCCGTGACGGTTCGAGACGCCCACCGCAGCGATGATGCCCGGCGCGCACTTCGTAGCCCGACGGCGTGAAAGTCGGCGGTCAGTGCCACAATGGGAGGCATGACGACTTCCACGCGCACGATGAGTGACGTCATCGCCGAGCTCAATCAGGCCGCATTCCACCCCGCCGCAATGGCGAGTTATCTCGAGGAATGCCTGTTTGAGGAAGACATTTTAGGGTTCTTCGCCGGCGCCCAAACGACCTTCGATCGTGGCGCTATTGCGCGCTATGCCAACCTCTTTGTCGTCACGCCCTCCCGGCTCATTCACGTCTATGCCTCGGACCTTCCGTTTCCGGAATCGAGCGAAGAGGTGCACATCCAGGTCCAGACCGTCCCGCTAACGAAACTCCTCAGCGTGGACGCCATCTATGGCCACTCGGCCGAGGGCGGTCCTGCAGCGGATCTGGTGCTCGCGATTGGTTGGGGTGGCGCCTCGCGCATCGTGATCGACTTCAGCTCGTGCGATGATCCCGATTGCGCTGGCAGCCACGGCAATGGCGGCGCTGCCCAGGAAGACATCGTCATCCGCGTCAGCGCGGAAGGGGATGGCGCCGAACGATTAACGGCGGCCCTCGATTTTGCTCGCGCGCTGCGGCGCGCCCAGTTTGCCGCGATCTCATGATCCGCCTGCGCGACATCCTCGCCGCTGCGGCGCACACCGTCGGCTATGTCAGTAGTGTCGCCGAGGACACTTGGGAGCAGGCCGCCGACGCCGTCGGGCTGCCGGCGGCTTCCCGCTATATCGTCGTGCTCATCGACGGCATGGGCCTGACCCAGCTTGAGGCGCGCCGCGGGCACATTCCGTTCTTGCGGCGTAGGCACCTGCAATCGGTGCGCACGACGGTTCCATCCACAACCGCCTGCGCGATCACAAGTTTCGCGACGGGCTACGATCCCGGCCGCACCGGCATGATCGGCTTTACCGCGCGAGACCCGGAAAGCGGGTCACGTATCCAGTTGCTGTCGTTCGCTGATTCGCCCGTCACGCCCGAGGTGTGGCAGTCCGAGCCCACGATCGCGCAGCGCGCGGACCATCGCGGCACCATGTGCTCCGTCGGCCCGGAAAAGTTTCGGGATTCCGGGCTCACCCTGGCGGCTTGGCGCGGCATGCGGGGGGTGTACGCAGAGACTTTCGAGGAGCGGGTCCAGGCTGCCCTTGCCCAGCTCAACGGGGGTGCGCGTCTCGTCTATCTGTACTGGGCGGACCTCGATCATGTAGGACACGTTCACGGGTGGGAATCAGAGGAATGGACGGCTCAGCTTGAATACGTGGATGCGCAACTGTCCGCGCTCGCGAGAGCACTACCGCGCGATACAGGATTGGCGATCACGGCCGATCACGGCATGGTCGATATCTCGCAGCGACGAGATTTTGCTGCGAGTCCGCACGCCACTCAGTGCGTGACTGCGGGCGAAGAACGCATGCTGCAGGTCTTCGTCGACGAGCCGGACCGCGTCGGTGAGATTGCGCAGCGCACAGCGGCCTGGCTCGGCGATTGCGCACACGTGTGGTCACGCGATGACATGCTGGCAGCGCTTGGCGGTGCCAGCGCGCGGGTCGCACCCCGGGTTGGTGACTTCGCCATCGTCGCCGAGGGAACCTGGGGAATTAGCGATTCGCGCTGGATGAGCGAAAACCAGATGCGACTCGTCGGCGCCCATGGCGCCACGAGCGAGGCAGAAATGACCGTCCCGCTCGCTGTGGAACTCGGCTAGCTATCGGACTTCCCGCCAAAAACAATCTCGTCCCACGACGGCACTGAGCGGCGACCGGATTTCTTGGACTTTTTCGGCTTTTCTGGGCGCTCGGTCCGCTCGACCTCAATATCGAGCTCGTTCTCGCCGGGCGGCTCCGGCTCCCGATCAGGAAACGATAGGACAACCGCATCGTTGGCCTCTTCGGGGCGGGAGGGGTGAGCTGCAGGGATATCGTCGCCCCCGCCAAAGAGCAGATCCGAGGTCTCGTCGCTCGCGCCGAAGGGGGAGGGGTCCGGACGACGGCCGCGGTTCTTCGCCAGATGATCCAGCAGCGATTCGGTGTTCTGCTCGCCGCTCTCCTCGCCCTCATCCGGGCTCTCGGCGGAATCAACCAGTGGATCAAAGGAACGGACGTGGCGGCGTGCTCGAGGTGAGGCCGAGTCTGTTTCTGACAGCCACCGAGCTTCGTCCTCCATGGCTTTGACGGACCGCGCTGCGATATCGAGACGCCAGCGAGCCACCCGTTCTTTTCCGCCAGCAGTGAAACTCACCGTGACATTCCAAGGTTCCGTGGACTCGCGGAATGCGTGCCACCGCAACGAGTCTGTATCGACACCGCGTTCAGCGAGCCGGTCCACGACGATCTCGCCGAGGGTCGGCGCGCCGAGCTCATGGCCGACTGTGCATTCGCGGGCCTGTTGAATCGCCCAGTCCCGTTCGGCGACGATAGGACCTTCGTAGCGACGGACATGCTCTTCACTCACGTTGCCGTTGGCCGCGACCTCTTCGACGCTCGCTCCCGCGCGCAACATTGCCTGAATATCGCGGGGGCGCAGGCTCGGTGTGCCGCTGGCAGGTGTGGATTGCACAACCGGGCTCGGCCGCCACAGGGCATGGCGCAGCTCCGGAGTGATGGGAAGGTGATACGTCTTCCCATTGTCGTCGGAAAGGACAATGTGGGTGCCATCGGACTGGAGTGACACAAAGTTCAGCTTGGTCATCAAACCTCCCGCTCTTACGCCTGAACACTACCTGGTCGGAAGCGATCGGAGCACTCGGCGCGCCGTTCCGCTTCGCTAAGGCGCGCCAAGCGCCTATGGTGATGGACCCCTCACGTCAGGATCGCGCTTCAGCGCG
The DNA here is from genome assembly GCF_023634005.1 of Bowdeniella massiliensis. NCBI lineage: Bacteria > Bacillati > Actinomycetota > Actinomycetes > Actinomycetales > Actinomycetaceae > Bowdeniella > Bowdeniella massiliensis. Next base: position 76,286 of record NZ_JALIQR010000008.1, on the reverse strand, counting down.
CGCATCGCGTTCGAATTTATGGTAAGAATCCCTGGTACGCACCTTTCAGTGCGTGAGAAGCAGCCACCCTAGTGATAAGCGGAGCGTGACGCCCGATGGCCACCGATTACGACGCCCCACGCAAGAACGACGACGACATGAATGAGTCGTCGCTAGAAGAACTCAAGGCGCGGCGCGGTGAATCACAATCCTCGTCGGTAGACGAAGACGAAACCGAAGCCGCGGAAGGGTTCGAACTTCCCGGTGCGGATTTGTCGAACGAGGAACTCTCGGTTCGCGTCCTGCCCCCGCAGGCGGATGAGTTTACCTGCATGCAGTGTTTCCTCGTCCACCACATTTCTCAGCTGGCCTCCGATGAGGGCGGCGTGATGATTTGCGCGGAGTGCGCCGGTTAGTGAACCGCCGATTCGTGAAGGACCTGCACCAAATGGTGCGGGTCCTTCACGCATATCAGCCAATATGGCGTGGGATCGCGCGGATCATCGATGCCGACCTTCACCGCGGACCTAGCCCACGGGCGGTGGACGACCCAGGCTCGAGTATCGGCCGCGGGCCCCATCGCTTCTCGTAGCGCCGGGGCATCGAGTTCTTCAGCGGTGGTAAGAAAATGCAGCGGGATGTGTGCTCCGCCGGCTTTCAGCTCCCCATCTTCCACCACGGTGACCGGAGCGGAGCCAACGAGGAGACCAACCACGACGAGGCCTCCGATCACCGCCACGATCCACGCCAGCGTCGTCGAGACTGGGACGAAGATGAGCCCGAAGGACGCCCCGAGCAGACCAAGGACGATCAACATGAGGGGCGGGGGCGTTAACCGGGAGGAATAGCGCGTCACAGTCACCTTCTTACTGTGACACATTGGGACCGTCCAACAAACCGCGATACCGTTAGGCCCGTGAACGAGTTGAGTATTGCCGTGCGGAAGTTAGATCCAAGCGCCCAGCTACCGGTGCGTGCGCATGACGATGATGCGGGCGCGGATCTGATCAGCAATGAGGACTGCGTCATCGCTCCCGGCGGACGGGCCCTCGTGGGAACCGGGATCGCCATCGAGATTCCCCACGGCTACGCGGGTTTCGTTCACCCGCGCTCCGGACTTGCAGCGCGCGAAGGCCTGACCGTCTTGAATGCGCCCGGAACAATCGATGCCGGATATCGCGGCGAAGTCAAGGTCATCTTGCACAACACCGACCCCGATACGAGTGTCACAATTAACGCCGGAGATCGAATCGCCCAGCTCGTCATTCAGCAAGTGAGCCTGCCGCGATTTGAGGCCGCGGAATCGCTGAGCTCTTCGGCGCGCGAAGCCGGCGGGTTCGGGTCGACGGGGCGCAACCGAAAGGGTGAAAACTGATGGCATGGTTTGGACGGAAGAAATCGAAGATCGATAAGGCGAGCGAATCTGTCGCAGAGGAAACGCCCCGCGAGGAGGATGCGCCGCCGACGGGTCCCTTCGATATCGAGCAGGTCGAAGACCTTGAAGGTTACCTAGATCTTGGCGTCCTCAAGATTCCGACCCAGCCTGAGATGAACATCCGCATTGAACTCGATTCGGCAACTCGGGCGCCGTTGGCGGTCTCGGTCGGACTCGACGATTCCGTGATGCAGCTGCAGGTCTATGCGGCCCCGAAGTCGGCAGGCATCTGGAAGGACCTGCGTGCCGAACGAGTCGAGAGCGCCGAGGCACAAAACGGTGAGGCCATCGAACAGCACGGGCCCTTTGGTTCGGAAGTCGTCATGAAACTCCCGGTCCAAACACCGGCCGGAAGCGGGATTCGCCCGTTGCGATGCGTCGGTATCGACGGTCCGCGATGGTTCCTGCAGGCGCTGTTCATCGGTCCCGCAGCCACCGACATGAAGGCGGCCGTGCCGCTGGAAGAAGCGCTGCGTGGCGTGGTGGTCGACCGTGGTGACGAACCGCTGCCACCCAAACGCATCATCGCGCTGACGATCCCCGGCCAAGCCCAAGCTGAGCCCAGTGCACCATCATTTACGATGCCTTCCCGCGGGCCCGAGATTACGGAGATCCGATAACCCCATGGCGACCTCGACGCAGCACGGATTACCGATTGCTGAAGTCCACCCGCGCATGCGCGCCCGGGTGGCAGGAAGGGTCAGCGCCGTGACCTATCGGCCGGAGTCGCGCAACCCTCAACTACGCGCCCGGCTGACCGATTCATCCGGCAGCCTCGACCTGGTCTTTCATGGACGTCGCGAGATCGCTGGCATCACGCCGGGACGTCAGCTCATCGCGACGGGCACCGTGTATGAAGAAAATGGGGACATCGTGATTTTTGATCCCGAGTATCGTCTGCTGCCATCAGGGAGCCTCGACCTGTGAGCGAATCGGAGTCCCCGAAGCGCGGGATGAAACAGATCAGTGCCGACGAGTTCGACCTGTCGGCCGCGATCGGTGGCGTACGCGGAGTCATCGAATCCGTTGCTCCCGTCATCGTTTTCCTTGCGATCTACCTGTCCACCCACGAATTGTGGTGGGCAGCCGGGCTCGCCCTCGTCGTCGCGGCCGGGCTGCTTGTCGCGCGACTCTTCGCCCGCACCGCCGTGAACCAGGCCCTCGGTGGCTTCCTCGGCGTCGCGCTGTGTGTGCTGTGGGCGGGATATTCCGGCAGCGCCGAAGGCTACTTCGCACCCGGGCTCGTCGTCAACGCGGTCTACGGCTCCATCGTCTTGCTATCGGCACTGTTCAGGTATCCCATCATCGGATTCATTGACGGTCTTGCGCGGGGCGAGAAGAACTGGCGCACGAGCCCGAAGATGGGACGCTACTACCTGCTGACCGTCATGTGGGCGGCGCTGTTTGCCCTACGCCTGGCCGTACAGTGGCCGCTGTACGCCTCGGGTAATGTCGCAGCGCTGGGAACCGCACGACTAGTCATGGGGATCCCGCTGTTCGCGACCGCAATCTTTATTAGCTGGCTGGTTCTTCGGGATCGGAATCCTCAGGACGAGGGGCAAGCAGATCCTGCAACGCCTGAAGATCGTCAGCACCGTCCTCAGTGACAATCAACAGCACCTCATCGCCACTTTCTAATGTGTCGTCCGGGGTCGGCGCGATCGGCTGATTCGCACGAATAATGGTCGCCAGTTGCGTCGATGAGGGCAGTGCGAGGTCCGCGATGCGCGTCCCAAGGACAGGGGAGTCCACCGGCAAGGTGATCTCGTACATCGAGGCTCCAGAGGAGTGGAAGGTAAACAGCAGCACGAGGTTTCCGGCTGAGACTGCTTCTTCCACGAGCGCCGTCATGATGCGAGGCGTCGAGACCTGAACATCGACACCCCAGGCTTCGTCAAACATCCATTCGTTCTTTGGATTATTGACGCGAGCCACCACGCGGGGCACCCCAAACTCTGTCTTCGCCAACAGTGAGACGACCAGGTTGACCTTGTCATCACCGGTCGCGGCGACGACAACGTCGGCGTCATCGGTGCTCGCCTGCTGCAAGGCAATCGGTTCGCACGCATCGGCAAGCAGCCAGTCCGCATCGGCCACGGACGCGATTCGCATCGCGGCGGGGTTCTTGTCGATGAGGGTGACCTCGTGGCCGTGGGTGAGCAGTTCCCTGGCGATCGAGCGCCCAACTGAGCCGGCTCCGGCAATCAGGATTTTCATGAATGCTCTCCTAAGGGCCCCTTGGTGATGCGGCGTTCGATCACCGAGACATCGTCCTTGGCAGCCACAAAGTGGATGAGGTCCTGTTCCTGAATGACGGTGCGGTCATCGGGGATCATGCCCTTGCCGAGGCGTGTAATGAACGCTACCCGGGTCTCGGTATCGTCAATGAGCTCGGTGAGCGGGCGCCCAATCCAGGCGGCAGGCGCTGGCAGTGCCGTCAGGGCAATCCGGCCCGAGGCATCGAGGAATTCGGTTGAGCCGCCCATCGGCAGCATCCGGCGCACGATCTGGTCCGCCGTCCACAGCACGGTCGCGACCGTGGTGATGCCAAGGCGCTGGAAAACCTCGGCGCGCCGGGGGTCATAGATGCGCGCGACGACGTGTTCGACCCCAAACACCTCGCGCGCGACGCGCGCAGCGATGATGTTGGAGTTGTCGCCCGAGGAGACGGCGGCAAAGGCGTAAGCGTCTTCGATGCCGGCCTGGGTGAGGGAATCGCGATCAAATCCGACTCCGGTCACGCGACGGCCGGAAAACTCGGGATCGAGCCGCCGAAACGCCTCCGGATTGGCATCGATCACCGCGACAGAATGGCCCGCGCTATCCAAGTGCGAGGCAAGCATGGCGCCCACGCGCCCACATCCCATAATTACGAAGTGCACAATGACTCACGCTACTCTCTTCGCCGTGCGTTACCAATGTGGGCGCAATGGGATCTAGCATGAAAAGCGTGTCCGCACATCCTGGCGCCTTCAAGCGTTTTCTTCTTGGCAAGCCCGTCGCCTCCGACCGGCTCGGCCATACGCTGCTGCCCAAGCGCCTGGCGCTTCCCGTCTTCGCCTCTGATGCCCTGAGCTCGGTCGCCTATGCCCCGGACGAAATCTTCCTCACCCTCTCCATTGCGGGCGTCGCCGCGCTCACGATCTCGCCGTGGGTGGGCCTCGCGGTCGTCATCGTGATGCTCGTCGTCGTCACGGCCTATCGCCAAAACGTCCACGCCTATCCCTCCGGGGGTGGGGATTATGAGGTTGCCACAACGAACCTCGGGCGCAACGCTGGCCTGACCGTGGCATCCGCGCTTCTCGTCGATTACGTCCTCACCGTCGCGGTCTCCATCTCATCCGGCGCCCAATACCTCATCACCGTGCTGCCAGGCATGTACGGCTATCAGGTCCCCATTGCCGTGGGAGCCGTCGTCATCCTGGCGCTCATCAATCTGCGTGGTTCGCGCGAGTCGGGCCGGGCACTATCGGCCCCGGTGTATCTGTACATGTTCGCCATTGGCCTGCTCGCGGTTGTTGGCGCGTTCCAATACTTCACGGGATCGCTGCAGCCCGCGCCAAGCGCGCGCTTCGACCTCGTCGCCCAATCGGACCTGGATGCCGGGTTAACGGGGCTAGCTGGCGGCTTCCTCGTGCTGCGGGCCTTTTCATCCGGCTGTGCAGCCCTGACCGGCGTTGAGGCGATCAGCAATGGTGTCCCGGTCTTCCGCAAACCCAAATCTCATAATGCTGCGATCACGCTGGGTCTCTTAGGCCTTATCGGTTCGGTCATGTTGATGTCCGTGGTGCTGCTCGGGCGTGCGACTAACCTCAAGTTCGCCTACGCCCCGGCTACCCAGCTGCTAGACAATGGGGCTCCTGTGGGGCCGAGCTATCACCAGGCTCCCGTCATCGGGCAGCTCGCCGAGACGATCTTCGCGGGCGCTTTCCCGCTCTTCCTCCTCGTCACGGTCACGACGGGCTTCATCCTGGTGCTCGCCGCGAATACGGCGTTCAACGGTTTTCCCGTCTTGGGTTCGATTCTTGGCCGCGACGGTTTCTTGCCGCACCAGTTACACAAGCGCGGGGACCGGTTAGCGTTTTCTAACGGCATCTTGGCCCTCGCGGTCGCGGCCATCGTGTTGATCGTGATTTTCGATGCTGAGGTAACCCGGCTCATCCAGCTCTACATCGTGGGAGTATTCATCTCCTTCACGACCTCCCAGTTCGGCATGTACCGCCATTTCACGCGCGAGCTTGGGCTGTCGACTTCCGCCTCGGAGCGCCGCCGCATCCGCCGCTCACGCATCATTGCGGCCGTGGGGTGTGCGCTCACCGGGCTCGTCCTCGTCGTCGCGCTGGTGACGAAATTCCTGCACGGAGCGTGGATCACGCTCGTGCTGATCGCGCTCGTGTTCTTCCTTATGCACCGGATCCGGCGCCACTATGATCGGGTCGGCCGCCAGCTGGCCGTGACCGATCTGTCGGCCTCCCGAGCACTGCCGTCACGGGTTCACGCGTTGATCCTCGTCTCCAGCCTCAACCGCCCCGCGTTGCAGGCCATTTCCTATGCCCGGGCCACCCGTCCCTCGACACTGTCGGCGGTCCACGTCAATGTCGATCCGGAGGCAAGCGAGCAACTGCGCGCCGACTGGCGCGAAGCCGAAATCCCGATCGATCTCACCATTTTGGATTCGCCTTACCGCGAGATATCCCGGCCAATCGTCGAGTATGTGCGCTCCATCCGGAAGCAATCGCCGCGCGATCTCGTGGTGGTCTTCGTACCCGAGTTCGTGGTTCGAACGTGGCCGGAACATATTTTGCACAATCAAACCGCGCTGCGGCTGAAGTCGAGGCTGCTCTTTACGCCCGGGGTCGTGATGTCCTCGGTTCCCTTCCAGCTCGCCGACGTACAAGAAAGTGGCCATGGATCCGATCGTTGAGATTACGGGCGTAGCCCACGGCGGCACCTGCGTTGGACGCTTGCCCAGCGGCAAAGTCGTATTCGTCCGGCACACCGCCCCGGGCGAAACCGTACGAGTCCAGATCACCGAGGAGCTCGCGACTCGAGCCTTTGGCGATGCTATTGACGTCGTCGTCGCGAGTCCCCATCGCCGCGCGCATATCTGGCCCGAGGCCGCCCGCCACAACATTGGGGGAGTGGAGCTCGGTCATCTAAGTCCTCTGGGGCAGCGTGAATTCAAAGAGGCGGTCCTCGACCACACGCTACGTCGCATCGGGGGCGCTAACATCGCCGAGGCTGCCAACGACGTGCGCGAACCCATTCGGGCGGTATCACCGGGCTCACGCGGTACCCGCACGCGGTTTCGCACGATCCTTAACGACGAGGGACGGCCTGCGATGCGGCGCTACCATTCCAACGACCTCGTCGCGATTGACCGAATGCCGCTGGCCGTAGCCCCCATCGCCGACCTCAGTGAGGTCACCGGGCCCGCCGGAGCTCAGCTGCGGCATGTGGCGACCTCGACGGGCGAGGTACACGTCGTAGAGGCCGGCGCCGATGTTCGTATCACCGAGCAGGTGAGCGTTGCCGGCAGTACGTACAGCTACCAGCTGTCCACCGATCGATTCTGGCAGGCGCATGAGGCCGCACCCCAGCTCCTGGCGGAGCAGGTGCGCTCGGGGCTGTTTGGTCCGGGTGACCCCGAGGGGATCTCCGTCCTTGAGCTCTTTAGTGGGGTGGGGCTGTTTTCTGCTCCGATCCACGACGTTATCGGCCGCCGCGGCCGACTTATCACCGTGGAGGGCAGCGAAGCGGCCGCGGGGGATGCGCGTGCGAACGTCCATTCCAGTGTCGAAGTTCGCCACGGCCGCATCGATAGAAGGTCCGTAAGAGCACTCCTTGCTGAGCACAGCTTTGACGCGATCGTCGTCGACCCGCCACGAACCGGCCTGGGCAAGGATGTCGCGTCGCTGCTCGCCGATTCCGGTGCGGTGGCGGTCATCCTCATCGCATGTGATCCGGCCGCGTTCGCGCGAGACCTCGCGGTCTTTGTTCGCAAGGGCTACGACGTGCAGTGGATCGTCCCGTTCGACCTTTTTGAGCACACTCACCACCTCGAAACCACCGCGCTGCTCACGCTGCCCTGAGCAATGAGTTGTGAGGTCCTTGCGGCCTCAATCCACGGGTGAGCGGTCGCGCGGGGTGCTAGAACGGAGGTGGAGTGTCGAGTGGACGACATGCCGTCGATAAAGTATCTTGATATCGAGAGAGTTTGTCGGCAGGTTGTCATCTGCCCGGCTAACGAAGGACTGCAAAGGAGAACCAGGTGGATTCATTCAACTCCCGCGCCACGCTCGATGTTGATGGCAAAGAATACGAGATCTACCGGTTGGACGCCGTTGACGGCGCTGACAAGCTGCCCTACAGCTTGAAGATTCTGACCGAGAACCTACTGCGCACCGAAGATGGTGCGAACGTCACCGCCGATCACATCAAGGCACTTGCGAACTGGAACCCGGACGATGAGCCGGAGACCGAAATCCAGTTCACTCCCGCTCGCGTTGTCATGCAGGACTTCACCGGCGTGCCCTGCGTCGTCGACCTTGCCACGATGCGCGAAGCCGTCGCAGATCTTGGTGGCAGCCCCGACAAGATCAACCCGCTGGCACCGGCCGAGCTCGTCATCGACCACTCCGTGGTCATCGACGTCTTTGGCCGCGCCGACGCCTTTGAGCGCAACGTCGAACTCGAGTATGGCCGTAACGAGGAGCGCTACCAGTTCCTGCGCTGGGGCCAGGGCGCCTTTGACGACTTCAAGGTCGTGCCCCCGGGCACGGGCATCGTCCACCAGGTCAACATCGAGTATCTGGCGCGCGGCGTCATGACCCGCGAGGTTGACGGCGTCGAGCGAGCCTACCCCGACACCTGTGTGGGTACCGACTCGCACACGACGATGGTCAATGGCCTTGGCGTCTTGGGCTGGGGCGTTGGCGGTATTGAGGCGGAGGCCGCAATGCTCGGCCAGCCGGTTTCCATGCTCATTCCGCGCGTCGTTGGCTTCAAGCTGACGGGCGAAATCCCCACGGGTGCGACCGCCACCGACGTTGTCCTCACCATCACCCAGATGCTGCGCGAGCACGGCGTCGTCGGCAAGTTCGTCGAGTTCTATGGCGAGGGTGTCTCGGCCGTGCCGCTGGCTAACCGCGCCACGATCGGCAACATGAGCCCCGAGTTCGGCTCGACCGCTGCGATCTTCCCGATCGACGACGTCACCGTCGACTACTACCGCCTCACGGGCCGTTCTGAAGAGCAGTGCAAGCTGATCGAGGCCTACGCCAAGGAGCAGGGCCTGTGGCACGAACCGTCGCGCGAGGCCGCCTACTCCGAATACCTCGAGCTCGACCTGTCGACCGTCGTTCCGTCGATCGCCGGCCCGAAGCGCCCGCAGGACCGTATCGAACTGTCGGAGGCCAAGGAAGCATTCGCTGCGGCGCTGCCGAACTATGTCTCCGATGAGGAGCAGGAAGCCTCCGGGCTCGATGAGGCCGTGGAGGAGACCTTCCCCGCCTCGGATCCGATCGCGCCGGTCTACGGCGAGGATTCGGGAGAGGCGATCGTCGATACCCCGACCGCGACCCGTCGCCCGCACAAGCGCGTGAAGGTCACGATGGAAGACGGCACGGAGACCGAGCTGGATCACGGCGCGGTCGTGATTTCGTCGATTACGTCCTGCACCAACACCTCCAACCCGTCGGTCATGCTCGCCGCCGCTCTCCTCGCGCGCAACGCCGTCGAGCGGGGCCTGAGCGTCAAGCCGTGGGTGAAGACCTCGATGGCGCCCGGTTCCAAGGTCGTGACCCACTACTACGAGAAGGCCGGGCTGTGGCCCGCGCTGGAAGCCCTTGGCTACCACCTCGTGGGCTACGGTTGCACAACCTGTATCGGTAATTCTGGCCCGCTGCCGGAAGAGATCTCCGCGGTCATCAACGATAACGACCTGGCCGTCGTTTCGGTGCTCTCGGGTAACCGCAACTTCGAAGGCCGGATCAACCCAGACGTGAAGATGAACTACCTCGCGTCCCCGCCGCTCGTCATCGCCTACGGCCTGGCCGGCACCATGGACTTCGACTTCGAAGCCGAGCCGCTGGGAACCGACAAGGACGGTAACGAGGTCTTCCTCAAGGACATCTGGCCTTCGCCGGATGAGGTCCAGCAGGTCATGGACTCCTCGATCACGCAGGAGATGTTCGAATCGGACTACGCGGACGTGTTCGCGGGCGATGAGCGCTGGCGTGCGCTGCAGACCCCCGAGGGTGACATCTTCGAGTGGGACGAGGAATCGACCTACGTGCGCAAGCCACCGTACTTCGAGGGCATGAGCATGGAGCTCACCCCCGTCGAGGACATCACCGGCGCGCGCGTGCTCGCCAAGCTCGGCGACTCCGTCACGACCGACCACATCTCACCGGCCGGAGCGATCAAGTTCGATTCGCCCGCAGGCGAGTACCTGAAGTCCCACGGCGTGAGCCGGCGCGACTTCAACTCCTACGGCTCGCGTCGCGGTAACCACGAGGTCATGATCCGCGGTACCTTCGCCAACATTCGGCTGCGCAACCAGCTGCTGGATGGCGTCGAAGGCGGTTACACCAAGAACTTCCTCACCGGTGAGCAGGACTCGATCTTCGATGCCTCCCAGGCCTACCAGGAGGCGGGCATCCCGCTCGTCATCCTCGGCGGCACCGAGTACGGTTCCGGGTCCTCGCGTGACTGGGCTGCCAAGGGAACCGCACTGCTCGGCGTGAAGGCCGTCATCACCGAGTCCTTCGAGCGTATCCACCGCTCCAACCTCATCGGCATGGGCGTCCTGCCGCTGCAGTTCCCTGACGGGGAAAACGCCGATTCGCTCGGCCTTGACGGCACGGAAACCTTCGACATCTCCGGAATCACGGAGTTGAACGAGGGCACGACCCCCAAGACCGTGAAGGTCACGGCGCGCAAGGACGATGGCTCGACCATCGAGTTCGACGCTCGAGTGCGCATCGATACCCCCGGAGAGCGGGAGTACTTCCGCAACGGCGGCATCCTGCAGTACGTGCTGCGCTCGCTCGTGAAGTAACCACACGACGCCAAGATCGGTCCGGGCCCTTGAGGGCTCGGACCGATTGCGTTGTGCCCTAGGCAGGCTCGGCGACGGGGTGCATGAACGGCGGCCCTGAAGCGGTCCTAATCAGCGTAGGGGCCGGCCAGCGCGCGATCGATAATTTCGGTTACCGTCGGCGCGGCAAAGGTGAAGCCGGCCTGCGTCAGTGCGTGCGGCACGACGCGCTGGCTCGTGAGCAAAAGTTCCTCGCCCATGGCGCCAAGGGCGGCCAGCAGGGGAGCCGGCGCCACGAGCGGGGAGGATCGCCCGAGCGCGTCCTGCAGCGCCTCGTGCCACGCGTTGAACGTCACCGGATTCGGTCCCACGAGGTTGATCGGGCCGGAAATCTCCTCGTCCTCGATCGCGAACATGATCGCCGCGACGGCGTCGCCGATCCAAATGGAGGAAAAATACTGCTCGCCGCTGCCGAGCTGCGCTCCCAGGTGCCAGCGGTACAGCGGCTCCAAGACGCCAAGGAGGCCGTCGCCGGTATCCATGAGGTGGCCAGTGCGCAGTTGGATCGTGCGCACCCCCGCCTGTTCGGCAGCCTCGGCGGCCGCCTCCCACGCCAGGCACACCTGCGGCAGCCAGCCCTCACCGGGACCGCTGTCCTCAGTCAGCTCGGCGGCGCCGCGCGAGCCGTAGTAACCGATGGCGGAGCCGCTGACGAACACCTCTGGCCGATGCTCGCTCGGCAGCTCGGCGATCGTGCGGGCGAGGAGGTTTACGCTGCCGATCCGCGAGGAGATGATCTCGCGCTGCCGAGCCGGCGTCCATGGCCGATCCGCGATGCCCGCGCCCGAGACGCACACGACCGCATCGGCGGCCGCGATCGCCGCCGGATCGAGCTCGCCGCGCGCCGGATCCCACGAGACCTCGTCGCCGCTGCGAGCCTCGCGTCGTACCAGGTGTTTGACGTGCCAGGCGTTCTCGATGGCGTAGGCGGTGAGGGCCCCTCCGACGAAGCCGGAGGCTCCCGCGATCAGTAGTGTTCTCATGGTGTCACCCTAGGGGCGCTTGCGCTCGTGCGCCTCCAGAGAGTCCCGGTGGCGGCGGTACTTCGCCAGCCGGGTGCTCATGCGCGACCCCCACGAACTCGCCGATTCCGCCTGCTGCAGGGCTCGGCGCTGCTGACGATAGATGCGGCCCACGAGATCGCGCTGCGCGACCCAGCCGACGAGCTTGCCGTCGTCATCAACGACGGCAATGCCCTCGATGCCGGCGTCCACGAGCGTGCGCAGGACGACCGAGGCGAACTCCCGCCGGTTGACGGCTTCGCGTGCGAGGGCGATGTCGGTGACGGGGCGGTGTGGGTCGATGCCGTCCTCGCGTGCGGCCGCAATCCCGAGCGCCCCGAGCGTGCCGAGGTAGGTGCCATCGGGCGCGACGACGGGCACTGCGGTGGAGCCTGATTCGCGAATGACAGCGGCCGCGTCCCGGATGGACAGCGCCTCGCCGATGACGGCGGGCTCGCGGCCCATGAGGCCCTCGGCGCGCACTCGCCCTAGCAGGGTCTGTTCGACCGGGTCGTCCAGGACGTCGCCGCGGCGCACGAGCTTCGTCGTGTAGATCGTGTAGCGGGTGAGGAAGGCGGACAGGCCCGTGGCGAGCCCGACCGCGAGCATCATCGGCAAGATGAGAGCGTATTGGCCCGTCATCTCCACAATGATGAGGACGCTCGTCAGCGGCGCGCGAGCGGCGGCCGCGAAGGCAGCGCCCATGCCGATGACCGCGAAGGTCGTAAGGGAGCTGGCCGCAAAGGGTGCGAAGGCCGAGGCGAGCAAGGCGCCCGTCGTCGCGCCGACGAAGAGGGTGGGACCGAATACCCCGCCGGAGCCGCCCATCGCGATGACGAGGGCGGCCAGCAGGATCTGCATGACGAGCAGCAGCGCGATCATTGCGGCATCGAACTGCCCGGTCAGCACGCGGTGCAGCGTCGTGGTGACATCGCCGTACATCGCGGGCACGGCCACGAGGCCGAGGCCCACGAGCAGGCCGCCGACGGCCGGGCGCGCCCATTCTGGTCCGCGGTAGGCCAGGTTCATGGCGTCGTCGACCAGATAGATCGAGCGCGAGAATGCGATTCCGGCCAGGCCCGCGACGAGGCCGACGAGCGCGACCCACCACAGGTCCGTCGTCGATTCGAGCAGGACGGCGGGGATGGAGACGACCTGGGTGTCGCCGAGGATCAGGTGGGCGATGACCGCGCCGGAGACCGAGGCGATGACGACCATGCCGATCGTCTCCGCGGTGAAGGAGACCAGGATCAGCTCGAGGGTGAAGACGGCGCCGGCGAGCGGGGTGTTGAAGGTCGCGGCGATGCCGCCTGCTGCGCCCGCGCCGCACAGCAGCGTGAGCTGGCGCGTGGAGAGTTTGAGTTTCTGGCCGAAAAACGATCCGATAGCGGCCCCCACCTGGACGATGGGCCCCTCTTTGCCGACGGGGCCGCCGCCGCCGATCGTGAGCGCGGTCGCGATGATCTTGACGATCGCGACGCGGCCGGGGATGACGCCGCCTTTGCGCCGCACGGCCAGCATGACCTCGGGAACGCCGTGGCCGCGAGCGAACGGCGAATATCGATTGATCGCGACCCCGCAGATGAGGCCCGCAATTGCCGGCACGGCGATGACGAAGGCCGGATGCCAGCCCGTTGCGCCGTGGGGCGCGCCAAGCGTCGCGCCGTAATCGGCGTAACCGGTGGCAAGGCGCGAGACGGCGGCGATGAGGTATTGGAAGAGAACGGCGGCGAGGCCCACCCCGATCCCGACGAGCGCGCACAGGGCGGCGAAGGCGCTGCGGTGATGAGTCAGCAGCGAGCGCAGCCGGCGAACCGGCGGGCTCGGAGGCGTGATCGGGGTGGTCATGGGGACAGCGTCAGGCTAGGCCCACGGCACGTCGACCTCGACGTCGTGCGGCCTAAAGCCCAGGACCTCACCGTAGAACGCGAGCTCGGTCGCGATCGCGTCCTTGCGGGCCGCGGCCGCGCGGAAGCCGTGGCCCTCGCCGGGGTACATGCGCAGTGCGACTGGTTTGCCCGCGTTCGCCATGGCGTCGTAGATGACGCGGGCCTGGCTCGGCGGGACGACCTTGTCATCCTCGCCCTGCAGCAGCAGGAGCGGGACGGTGAGCGCGTCGAGATGGTTAATGGGGGAGCGCTCCTCGTAGCGTTCGGCTTCCTGCGGGTAGGGTCCGATGAGCCCATCGAGGTAGCGCGCCTCGAACATGTGGGTCTCCTTGGCGAGCAAGCTCAGATCCGCGACGCCGAACAGGGAGGTACCCGCCGCGAACGTCTCCAGCGTCGTCAGGGCGCGCAGCACCGCATAACCACCGGCCGAGCCACCGCGAATGACGGCGCGCTTGGCATCGATGAGGCCCTCGGCGGCAAGGTGGCTGACGCCCGCGGCGATATCGGCGTTATCGATCTCGCCCCACAGTCCGGCGAGCGAGTCCCGGTAGGCGCGGCCATAGCCGGAGGATCCGGAGTAGTCGACGTCCAGGACGGCAAAGCCGCGCGTCGTCCAGAACTGGATGGCGTCGCGGTAGGTGGGGCTCGTGGCCGAGGTGGGCCCGCCATGCACCATGACAATGAGCGGCGGAGCCTCCTCCTGCGGTGCGGCCACCTCGGGGTGGTTTGGCGGGTAGAAGTAGCCGTAGGCCTCGTGGGCGCCAAAGCCATCTCCGGCCGGTACCTGCCAGGTCAGCGGCTCGGGCAGGGAGGTCCATTCCTCGGGCAGCGGGGAATCATCGGAGGCAAGGACGAGGCGAGTGCGCGCGTGCGGCAGGTCGATCGCGATGACCGCCGGTGCGGCGGTGGCGCTGGCCCCGAGGACGGCGACGCGGTCGCCCGCGACGGCGGGGGTGCCGAGCGGGTCGTAGCCGATGAGCCATTCCTCGAGCTCACCGGTGCGCCAGGCAAGCGAGCCGAGGTGGCGCTGCCCGTCGGCCGCCCACGTCACGAGCAGGTGATCGTCATCGAGCACCGCGTACGGCATCGTCATGACCCAGGGCGGGTCGGCGAAATCGGCCTCCGCGGGATGGAGCGCCCGCACCCGGATCTGCTCGCCGAGTTCCGCGCGGTAGATATTCCACCAGCCGGAGAGGTCATCGATGAAGACGAGGTCGTCGTCGGTGACGAACAGCGGTGCGATGGCAGAGGACGTTCCGCCGTCGATGCGCGTGATCTCGGTGATGGCCGTCTCGAAGCGTTCGCCGAGCATGACGCGCGTGTCCTCCCACGGCATCAACCCGAGGTCCCACTCGTACCACGTGATGCGTTCGCCCGAGGGGGACAGGCGCACGCCGGCGATGAAGTCCGCGCCGTCGTAGATGACCGTGCGCTCGCCATCGGCGCAGTCGATGTCGACGATCGCGTGGCGCGGGTAGCCATCGGCGCGGGAATCGTCGTGGATTTCGGCGATCGCGATGACGTGGCCGTCGCGCGCCTGCAGGTCGGCGTACCGCCATCCGTCATCGGGCGTGATCGCGAGCGCACGCTCGCCCGGCGCTGCATTCAGCGATGCGCGGTACAGGCGGCCGGTGGTGCGATGGGAGACGATGACGTCGCTGCCATCAACGGCGATGGCTGGCCCGCCGTATTCGTGCAATCGGGAGCCGATCGGGATCTCCGTGCCCGACTCATCCAGCAGTGGGAAGTCGACGATCTCACCGTCACGTTCGAGTGCGAGTCGAGTGGTGCCGCTTGCACCGGTGCGGCCGACAACGATCCCGGTATCGGCGATGAGCGGGTCTGACAGCGTTGTCTTCGCGGCCGTGAGGGAGTCGATCGTGAGAATAGAGGGCCAAGTGCCATACGGCATCGTGGTGGTGGTCATAGCCTCCATTGTATGGCGCATCAGGGGCCAAATCGGCATAGAGTAGGAGGTCGAAGTAATGGCCGCCTGCTAGGAGAACCATGAGTCAGCTATCCCGCATCACCTCTGTTGACGTCGTGCGACAACTGACTCCGAGCGAGCTGGCAGAGCTCGCGAGCGATATTAGGGAATTCCTCGTCGAATCCGTGTCCAAGACGGGTGGACACCTCGGCCCAAACCTCGGCGTGGTTGAGCTGACGATCGCGCTGCACCGCGTGTTCGACTCGCCCAAGGATCGGATCGTGTTCGATACCGGGCACCAGTCCTACGTCCACAAGATCCTTACGGGCCGCCGCGATTTTTCTGCCCTGCGTAAGCGCGACGGTGTCTCCGGTTATCCGGCTCGCAGCGAATCCGAGCACGATATCGTCGAAAACTCGCACGCCTCCACTGCGCTGTCCTGGGCCGAGGGCATCGCCCGCGCCAACCGTATCAAGGGGCTCAACGACCGCAGCGTCGTCGCCGTCATCGGAGATGGCGCCCTGACCGGCGGCATGGCGTGGGAAGCGCTGAATACGATCGCCGATGAAGACGATACGCGGCTGGTCGTCGTCATCAACGACAACGGCCGTTCCTATGAGCCGACGATCGGCGGCCTCGCGCACCACCTCGATGCCCTGCGCACGACGAAGAGCTACGAGAAGATCCTCGACTGGGGCAAGCGCACGCTGCACAAGGGCGGAACTCCTGGCCACATGGCCTACGACGCGCTGCACGGGTTAAAGAAGGGCGTCAAGGATGTGCTGGCGCCGCAGGGATTCTTCGAAAACCTCGGCATTAAGTACATTGGCCCGGTCGATGGCCATGACACCATCGCGGTGGAGTTCGCGCTCACCCGCGCCAAGGCCTATGGCGGTCCGGTGCTCGTGCACGTCATCACCGAAAAGGGTCGCGGCTACACCCCGGCCGAGAACCACGTCGATGATCGTTTCCACGCCGTTGGCGTCATCCACCCCGAAACGGGCCTGCCGGTCGCGCCGTCGCGCTTTGGCTGGACCAGCGTCTTTGCCGAAGAGATCGTCAAGGCGGCACGCAAGCGGCCCGACGTCGTGGGTATCACGGCAGCGATGCTTCACCCCGTAGGCCTCGCCCCGATGCGGGCAGAGTTTCCCGACCGGGTCTTTGACGTCGGTATCGCGGAACAGCACGCCGTCACCTCGGCCGCAGGGCTCGCCTTTGGCGGCATGCACCCCGTCGTCGCGGTCTACGCCACCTTCCTAAACCGGGCCTATGATCAGGTCCTGATGGACGTGGCGCTGCACAATGCTCCAGTGACCTTCATGCTCGATCGCGCCGGCATCACCGGCGATGATGGCGCCTCCCACAACGGCATGTGGGACCTCGCCCTCATGCGCACGATTCCGGGGATGCGGGTCGCCGTGCCACGCGATGGCGATGAGCTAACGGAGATGTTCAACACCGCCCTGAATGAGGACGGCGGTCCGACGCTGATCCGCTATCCGAAGGGCTCGCTGCCCGAGCCCCTGCCCGCGATCCGCTCAATCGGTGAGGGCTATGACCGGGTCGATATCCTCGACGAGGACGAATCCGAGGGCAGTGGTCGCCGGGTGCTCATCGTCGGCCTCGGGCCGTTTGCGCCGACCGGCATCGCGGTTGGAAAGGCACTGGCTGCGCGCGGCGATCGGGTCACGGTCGCCGACCCGCGGTGGGTGTTGCCGCATTCGAGCACGCTTATGCAGCTCGCAGAAGACAGCGACCTCGTCATCCATATCGAAGACGGCCTGGTTGATGGCGGCGTGGGCGATAGCCTGCGAGATGAACTCTCGCGGCGCGGCGCCGCCACGACGGTGCACTGCTTCGGGATTCCCAAGCACTTCCACACCACTGCGAGCCGATCACAGCTCATTGACGATTTCGGCCTGACACCGGATGCCATTCTCAATGCCGTGGGAGGCGATCAGTGAGCGTTCACACCCGCCCGGAGGCCCAGGTCGCGCCACCTCCGGCCGCGCTGCGCTATGACGTCGTCGTCACCCTCTTCGTGGGGTTTTTGCTGCTGTCAAACATCGCGGCAACGAAACTCATCCAGTTCGACATTGGCCCCGCATCGCTCATTTTCGATGGGGGAGCGCTCCTCTTTCCGCTGACCTACATCCTCGGGGACGTCCTCGCCGAGGTGTTCGGCTTCGCTCGCGCCAAGCGCGCCATCATCTTGGGCTTCGTGGTTTCAATCATTGCCTCGCTGACCCTGTATCTCGTCCAGATTGCGCCAGCGGCCGCCGACTATGAAAACCAAGAGGCCTTTGCGGCGGTCCTCGGCTTCGTGCCGCGTATCGTGGCAGCCTCCCTTGCCGGTTATCTCGTCGGCCAATATCTGAACGCGCTCGTGCTGACGGTGATGAAACGGCACAGCGAGAACCACCTGTGGGCGCGGCTGCTCGGCTCGACGGTCGTGGGCGAAGGCGCCGATACCATCATCTTTTGCACGATCGCCTTCGGCGGGATTCTTACGGGAGGCAACCTCCTCAACTACATCCTCGTCGGCTTTGCCTACAAGGTCGGCGTCGAAGTGATGCTGCTGCCCATTACGTACCGAGTGATCGCATTGTTCAAGCGCTACCGGGCGGGAGAGACCGCATGAGTGAGGTCTTCACTCTCGGCACGCAGCTCGAGACCGGTGGACGCACCGGGATCATTCACACACCGCACGGCGACATCCACACCCCGGCGTTCATCCCGGTCGCGACCCAAGCGACCATTAAGGCCGTTTTGCCGGAGACCATCGCCTCGCTTGGCGCGCAGGCTGTGCTCGCCAACGCCTATCACCTCTACCTGCAGCCCGGACCCGAGATCGTCGAAGAGGCTGGGGGACTGGGCCGCTTCATGAACTGGCCGGGCCCGACCTACACCGACTCGGGCGGCTTCCAGGTGCTCTCACTCGGGTCGGGCTTCAAAAAAGTCTTATCCGATCAGTTTGCTGGCAAAGCCAATGCCGATACGGACATTGCCGAGGACAAGATCCGCCGCGCCCAGGTCGATGATGACGGGGTCTGGTTCACCTCCCACCGCGACGGCACGAAGCATCGTTTCACTCCCGAAGTCTCGATGCAGGTCCAGCACGCGCTTGGCGCCGACATCATCTTTGCCTTCGACGAACTCACGACGCTGCTGAACTCCTATGACTATCAGGTCGAGTCGCTCGAGCGGACTCGGCGCTGGGCAGAGCGGAGCCTGCGCGAGATCACGCGCCTCATGGACTCGCACCCCGAGCGTCCACGGCAACTCCTGTTTGGCGTGATTCAAGGCGCGCAATATGAGGACCTGCGGCGCAAAGCCGCGCGCGACCTGGGGGCCATGGAAGTCGACGGACATCAGTTCCCCGGCTTCGGAATTGGCGGCGCGCTCGAAAAGGAAAACCTCGCCACCATCGTTCGCTGGGTGACGGAGGAACTGCCCGAGGACCGGCCCCGGCACCTCCTCGGGATCTCCGAGCCCGACGATCTGTTCAATGCCATTGCCGTCGGTGCCGATACCTTCGACTGCGTCTCGCCCTCGCGCGTGGCTCGGACCTCGGCGGTCTACACCCGGACGGGGCGAACGAATCTGTTGCGCAGCGAGAACCGCACGCGCTTCGAACCGATTGACGACTCGTGCCCGTGCTACACCTGCACGCACTACACGCGCGCCTACCTTCACCACCTATTCAAGGCCAAGGAAATGGTCGCCTCCACGCTTGCGACGATCCATAACGAGTTCTTCACTATCACCCTCGTTGACCGAATTCGTACGGCGATTTCCGAAGGAAATTTTGTCGAGCTTCGTTCGGAGGTTTTGGGAGATTATTACGGCCAAAAGGTGTGAGTGAGGACACCGGTCGAATCGGTCGAAAGTCCCCTGCGCGAGTGTGACCTTTTCGTTACGGTAAGAGGGTAGAAACCGATCACTGAAGGAGGCCCGCAACGTGGCTACCGACACCGCCGCCGCCGACACCACTCAGGAAGCTTGGCGCGGCTTCACTACTGGACGATGGAGCGAGACGATCGATGTCCGCGACTTCATCCAGCGGAACTACACTCCTTACGAAGGTGATAGCGCCTTCCTTGTGCCGGCAACCGAGCGCACCACCCACATCTGGAACGAACTGTCCAAGATGTTCCCCGAAGAGCGGGAAAAGGGCGTTTACGACATCGACCCGCACACCCCGGCTTCGATCACCGCGCATGCGCCCGGCTACATCGATCAGGACGAAGAGCTCATCGTCGGTTTGCAGACCGATGCGCCGCTCAAGCGCGCCATCATGCCCTACGGTGGCTGGCGCATGGTTGAGGGTGCGCTGAACACCTACGGGTACGAAGTTGACCCGGTTGTTCGCGACATCTTCACCAAGTACCGCAAGACCCACAACCAGGGCGTCTTCGACGTCTACCCGCCGGACGTGCGCAAGGCCCGCTCCGCGCACATCGTGACCGGCCTGCCCGATGCCTACGGCCGTGGCCGCATTATCGGTGACTACCGCCGTGTCGCCCTGTACGGCGTGGATAAGCTCATCGAAGCCAAGAAGGCCGAGCGCGCCGAGCTCGATGCCGTGCGTTCCACCGAGGACATCATCCGCGACCGCGAGGAAAACACCGAGCAGATCCGCGCGCTTGGCGAGCTGAAGGAGATGGCCGCCTCGTACGGCTACGACATCTCCGGTCCCGCCACGAACGCCCATGAAGCAATCCAGTGGCTTTACTTCGCCTACCTCGCGGCCGTCAAGGAGCAAAACGGCGCGGCCATGAGCCTTGGTCGTACCTCGACATTCCTCGACGTCTTCATCGAGCGTGACCTGGCCGATGGCACCCTGAGCGAAGAACGCGCCCAGGAACTCATCGACGACTTCGTCATCAAGCTGCGGATCGTGCGCTTCCTGCGCACCCCCGAATACGACGAGCTGTTCTCCGGCGATCCCACGTGGGTCACCGAGTCCATTGGCGGCACCGGCAACGACGGCCGCACCCTGGTCACGAAGAACTCCTTCCGCATGCTGCAGACCCTGTATAACCTCGGCCCGGCCCCCGAGCCGAACCTAACGGTGCTCTGGTCGCCCGAGCTGCCCGAGGGCTTTAAGGAGTTCTGCGCCCGCGTCTCGATCGATACCTCCGCCATCCAGTACGAATCGGATTCCCTGATCCGCGAGTCCTGGGGCGATGACGCCGGCATCGCGTGCTGCGTGTCCGCGATGGCGATTGGTAAGCAGATGCAGTTCTTCGGAGCGCGCGTCAACCTCGCCAAGGCCCTGCTGTACGCGATCAACGGCGGCAAGGACGAGAACTCCGGCAAGCAGGTCGCTCCGGTCTCGGAGCCTGTGGGCGAAGGCATCCTCGACTACGACGATGTTCGCGCGAAGTTCGATAACCTGCTGGACTGGCTCGCCCAGACCTACGTCGATGCCCTGAACTGCATCCACTACATGCACGATAAGTACGCCTACGAGCGCATCGAGATGGCGCTGCATGACAAGGAAATCCTGCGCACCATGGCCTGCGGCATCGCCGGCCTGTCCGTCGCGGCCGACTCCCTGTCCGCCATCAAGTTCGCCAAGGTCACCCCGGTGCGCGATGATCGCGGCATCGTGGTCGACTACCTCGTCGAAGGTGACTTCCCGAAGTTCGGTAACGACGATGACCGCGTCGACGATATTGCCGTCGAGCTCGTCGGCTCCTTCATGAACAAGATCCGTGCGCTGCCGACCTACCGCAACTCGGTGCACACGCAGTCCGTCCTGACGATCACCTCGAACGTCGTCTACGGCAAGCACACGGGCAACACGCCCGATGGCCGTCGCGGCGGCGAGCCGTTCGCCCCCGGCGCCAACCCGATGAACGGACGCGACACCCACGGCATGCTGGCCTCGGCCCTGTCGGTTGCGAAGCTTCCGTACTCGGAGGCGCAGGACGGCATTTCGCTCACCAACACCGTCGTTCCCTCCGGCCTTGGCCGTACCGAGGACGAGCAGGTGAAGAACCTCGTTGGCCTGTTGGACGCCTACATGGGCTCCGAGGGCTTCCACGTCAACATCAACGTGCTCAACCGCGACACGCTGTATGACGCCATGGAGAACCCGGAGAAGTACCCGCAGCTGACGATCCGCGTGTCCGGCTACGCCGTGAACTTCGTGCGACTGACCCGCGAGCAGCAGCTCGACGTCATCTCGCGGACGTTCCACGGCTCCATGTAAGGACCGCATGACCCATCCTCATGGCGGCATCGCCGGCGATGGCGTGACCGGAGAAATCCGGCTCGAGCCCGCCGGCGATGACGTCCCTCGCCTTCGCGGCTCTGCTGGCCTCGCCGGTATCGATGCCGCGGAGGCGATGAGTCGTTCCGAACACTTCGCGGCCGTGCGGGCCGGGGAGATTGGCTCCCTGCACTCCTGGGAGCTCGTTACCGCGGTTGATGGCCCCGGCACGCGCCTGACGGTCTTCCTTGCCGGTTGTCCGCTGCGCTGCCTGTACTGCCACAACCCCGACACGCTGAAGATGCGTGACGGGGAGGCCGTGCGGGCCGATGATCTGCTGCAGCGTATCGCCCGCTACCGCCCGGTCTTTGACGCCACCCTGGGTGGCGTGACCTTCTCCGGCGGCGAGCCCCTCATGCAACCCGCATTCCTCGCTCGCATGCTCGCCGGCTGTAAGGCCCTTGGCGTGCACACGGCGATCGATACTTCCGGTTTCCTAGGCGCGAACGCCAGCGACGAGATGCTCGACAACCTCGACCTCGTCCTGCTTGATTTCAAATCCGGCATTCCCGAGACCTATCGCAGCGTCACAGGTCGCGACCTCGCGCCGACGATCGCCTTTGGCACACGGCTCAATGAGCTCGCCATTCCCATGTGGATCCGATTCGTGCTCGTCCCCGGTCTCACCGATGATCCCAATAACATCCAGCGGGTCGCTGACACCGTCGCGACATGGGGCGCCGTGCACCGCGTCGAGGTCCTGCCCTTCCACCAGATGGGGCGCGATAAGTGGGCGAGCCTCGGACTCGATTATCAGCTCGGCGACGTTGAGCCCCCGAGCGCCGAGGAAACTGCCGCGGCCCGCGACGTCTTCGCTGCGCGCGGCCTGACCGTGTACTAGAAAAGAAGCTATGCACTCCGACTCCTCAACGACCGCCGTCGTCCTCGGCGGCGATATCGGCGCCTATTCCGTGGCGCGGGCGTTCTTCCAGGCCACCGGCAACAAACCCACGATCATCTCCGCCTTTGGCGGTGGCATTGTGCGCGATTCCTCCATCGCCGATCTCATCGTCGAACCCGACATGGAAGACCTCACGGCCTTAAAGGCCCGGCTGCTCGAGCTCGACTCCCGTATCACGAGCCCGCACATCATTGCCGTGGCGAGCGCCGACTGGAACGTCGAGAGCCTGCTGAGCTTGCGCGATCAGCTGCCACCGCGCTGGATTGTGCCATACCCGGACGTGGATACTGTTGCCAGAGCAACCGATAAGGCGAGTTTTTCCGCGATGTGTGAACGCCTGGGAGTACCGCATCCGCGCAGCATCGTGCGCCAGCCGGGCGGCGACATCCCGCTCGATGGCCAGGCCCTGACCTACCCCATCGTCGCCAAGGCCACGGACACGCCCGCCTATCACGACGTGGAGTTTGCGGGAAAGAAGAAGGTGTTCACCTTCGAAAATCCCGAGGAGGCCCGCATCGCGCTCGGCGCCGCCGACGATGCTGGCTATCAGGGAGACTTCCTGTTGCAGGAGTACGTCCCGGGACCGGACTCCCAGATGCGCGTGCTGAACCTGTACTGCCAGGAGGGCGGCCGCGTCGTCTTCGCCGGGCTAGGACGGGTGCTGCTGGAGGAACACGCGCCGAGCGCTATCGGTAATTCGGCTGCGATCATCACCGAGATGGATCCGGGCATTGTCGCCGAAGCTGCCAAGATCGTGGCGGATCTGAAGTGGCGCGGATTCGCGTGTTTCGATATCAAGATCGATCCGCGCACCGGCTCGCCCATGATCTTTGAGATGAACGCCCGCCTTGGACGCGCCCACCACTATCTCACGGCGGTGGGGGCGAATCCGGCAGAATTTTATCTGCGGGATTTCGTGGCGGGCGAGGTTATTGAGCGGTGCTACACGGTCGCCAAAGAAGGGCTCTATACGGTCGTGCCGATCAGCCTGCTGATGCTGTACACACCCGGCCAGCGGGCACGTATCGCCAAACTCGTGGCCTCCGGCAGAGTGGCTAGCCCGCTGTTCAATACCGCCGAACGCCACCCGAAGCGCTGGGCATATGTCCTCGCGGCATACGTCAACCAGTGGCGCAAATTCTTCCGCCACCACCCGCCGAGCAAGGTGAATCGCCCTGGCCTAAGCGGTTAGAGCGCGCGAAGTGCCTGAGCGATCGGCTCTGCAAGGAGCCCGATCTGCCAGGACCTCGTCCCCATTTCATCGAGGGCCGCCCTCACGGCGGCTGGGCTGGCAGGAAACTCTACCCACGCCAGCAATCGCTGGTGGGCTGGTAGCAACATATTCTCGGCGGGCACGTTATGCTCCTCGCCGACCTTGGCAACGACATCCCTAATAGCGGCGAGTCGCTCGGCGGCTTCCGGATTGGATTGGGACCAGCGGCGGTGATCGGGCAGGCCCGCTTTACCGGGACCACGTTTGGAGGGCAGCTGGCTGTCATCGAGCAGCCGGGCGCGCTCGATCGCGGCCAACCAGTGATCCGCGAGCCGCCGATTGCGCAGGCCCGGGAGCTTCTTGACCTGTCGGGACGTACGCGGATTGGCCTTGACCAGCGCGATGATATTGCGATCGGGTAGTAGCCGAGACGGGCAGGTGTTGGTCTCGCGCCCAATGGCATCGCGCTCCTTCCACAGCTCGCGGGCCATCGCTAGCTGGCGGCCCCCCTTGAGGTCCGAAAGCCGGGAAATTCGGCGCCACTGGTGGGGCTTCGTGCTTGGCGGATCGGCTTGGCGAACGAACTCGAATTCCTCCCGGGCCCAGGACAGCTTGCCGGCGGCCTGCAGCCGCGCCTGTTGCTTGGCCATGACCTGATCCAGCAATTCGACATCGAGCGCCGCGTAGACGAGCCATTCGTGCGGCAGCGGCCGCTCGGACCAGTCCACGGCGGAAAACTCTTTGGCGAGCCGGATCCCAAGCTCGCGTTCGACGACCGCTCCTAGCGAGACTTTCGGGTCGCCGAGCAGCCGGGCGGCGAGTTCGGTATCGAAGATTTCTTGCGGCCGCATGCCCACGCGGGCGAGGCAGGGCAGGTCTTGGGAGGCCGCGTGCAGCACCCACGTCACGTCCGTCATCGCGTCGGACAGTGCGGACAGATCCGGTAAGAACTCCGGATCAATGAGGGCAGTTCCCGCGCCTTCGCGGCGGACCTGGACGAGGTAGGCGTCCGAGGTGTAGCGGAAGCCGGAGGCTCGCTCGGTATCGACGGCGAGGGGTCCGCGGCCGCGCTTCAGGCGGCGAATATAGTCGCGAAGATCCGCCTCTTCGGTCATGACGTCCGGGACGCCGTCGGCGGGGGAGGAGAGCAGGGGGAGCTCGGATTCGGTCATTGTCCCCTTTCGGGCACGATATGGGGCAGGGGCGCTAGATCACAGGAGATCTCAACGAGATTTAACCACGCTTGGATGTGCGGCCCCAGATCATTCGTGACAGGAGTCCACGATCCGCGGATCTCCATCTCGAGCGACTGGTCGGATAGGACGAGACCACCGAAAGATTCCGACAGGACGCGCGTGACGGTCCCGGACAGGTGGTGGTAGCCGGCTCCCTGATCTTCGAGGGCACTGGTCAGCCAGGACCACCCGACTTCGCCGAGGAGAGGGTCATCGGAGACCTCGTTATCCATCGGGGCCTTGACGAGGACAATGATTCGGAAATCACCGTGCCAGGCGGGCTGGCCCTCGGGATCATAGAGAATGACGAAGCGGCCGACTCCCGTCAGTTCATCGTCATCGGTAAGGACCTCGGCGCTCAGAGCCGCGGCAAAAGGCGCGAGCCTCGTCGGTCCGGGGATCTCCGTGAGAGTGATCTCGGGGCGGAGGCGGTGACCACGCAGCGACGCCAGTGCGTCGCTGAATTCGCTGGGTGCGAGCTGTTCGGCCACACCGCAAGATTAAGGCACGCGCGGCGTTAGAACGTCGTCGGCGCGCCGGAGGATAGCACCGCGGTTGATAGCGCTGGCAGCGACACGCCCGCATCAACTCGCGACACTTCGGTACCGGGCTGACAGTAGGACAGCACGACCTCACCGCTGACGTCCGGAATGCTGACTTCGGATTCGTAGCGGTTGACGAGGACGGTCAGCGGGCCGCGCCGCATCGCGAACCAATGGTCGCCAAAGCTTGGGGTGACGACCTGCTCGTGGGCACCGTCGCCGAAATACTCGCGGCGCAGCGCGATGAGGTCGGTGTACCACTGCAGCATTCGCGCGTGCGGTTCCGTCATGCGCTCGTCCCAGTTCAAGACGGCCGAGTCTGCCGTCGCCGGATCCTGGGGATCGGGCATGGCGGCATCGGGGCCGTAGAGATCGGCCCAGCCGTGTTCGGCGAACTCCTTACGCCGGCCCTCGCGGATGGCGTGGGCGAGCTCGTCTTCGGCGTGGTCGGTAAAGAACGGGAAAGGAGTGGAGGCGGACCACTCCTGGCCCATGAACAGCATGGGGGTGAAGGGAGCGAGCAGCATGAGCGCGGCGCCGCCCGCGACCAGGGTGGAGGGCAGGCGTTCGCTTGGGCGATCGCCCATGCCGCGATTGCCGACCTGGTCGTGGTTTTCGGTAAAGGTGATGAACCGCCGGGCGTCGACATCGGGCGGGACCGGTGCGCCCCAGTGGACGCCACGGAAGGAGGAGAACGTGCCATTGTGCACGAAGACCTCGGTCAGCGCCTTGGCGAGGACGGTCGATTCCCCGAAATCGGCGTAGTAGCCGTGCCGCTCGCCGGTCAGCCAGGCGTGGACAGCGTGGTGGATATCGTCGTCCCACTGGGCGTCCATCCCGAGGCCGCCGCGGGAGGTTGGGGTCACCATCGCGACGTCGTTGAGGTCGGATTCAGCGATGAGCCGCAGCGGCCGGCCGGTGCTCGCTCGAAGCTCACCGACCCGATCCGACAGCTCGGCGAGCAGGTGCGTGGCGGAGTCGTCGATCAGGGCGTGCACGGCGTCCAGGCGAAGCGCGTCGATCCGGAAGTCGGTGAACCAGCGCAGGGCGTTGTCAATGATGAAGTCGCGCACCGGCCGCGAGTCGGGCCCATCGAGGTTGATGGCGGCGCCCCACGGGGTGTGGTGGGCGTCGGTGAAGTAGGGGCCGAACTCCGCGAGGTAATTGCCCGAGGGGCCGAGGTGGTTGTAGACGACATCCAGGCAGACACCGATGCCGAGTTCGTGGGCGGCGTCGACGAAGGCCTGTAGCTGTTCGGGTCCGCCGTAGGCCTCGTGGACCGCCCACAGGCCGACCCCGTCATAACCCCAACCCGCCCGGCCGGGAAATGCGGCCAGCGGCATGAGTTCGACCATGGTGACGCCGAGGCGAGCGAGGTCGGGCAGGCGAGTGGCGGCTGCCGCTAAGGTGCCGTCGGAGGTGAAGGTGCCGACATGGATTTCGTACATGACCGAGGTCAGGGCGTCGATCCCAACCTCGGGTGCGCTGCGCCAGGAATAACGTGACAGGTCGATGACCTGCGAGGGGCCGTGGACACCTTCGGGCTGGTAGGCGGAGCGCGGGTCGGGGCGGGCGGGGCCGCCGTCGAGCGAGAACGAGTAGGTCGTGCCGGGGGCGAGTTCGGTGACGAACCAGCCCGCACCCTCGCTTTGCATCGGCTGCCGTCCGGCGTCGGTGATGACGTCGACGGCGCGTGCGTTGGGAGCCCAGAGTCGAACGGGTCGAACCATGATCAGTCCTTGGTGGTCGTGAGGATGGCGACGGGGTAGCTGGCGAGGAGGTCGGCGAGGCGGAGGCTGCCGCCGTCGAACTCTTCACCGGTGAGCAGATCGCGCCAGCGGCCTGGCGGTAGGACGACGACGTGATCGCGGAAGCCGCCGCGCTGCGCGATTCGGGTACCGAGGCGCTCGGCGACGACGGCGATATCCGCGTCCTCGCCGCGCGTGAAGGCGAGGGCGAGGGTGGTCGTCGTCGGAAGTGGGCTCACGATGCCGGACAGGAACACGTCGGGCCGCGCGCGACGCAGGCGAGCAAGGGTGGCGGTCAGCCAGAGCTTTTCCTCATCCAGGCTTGCTGGGTTCTTTCCGGCGTCCAGTTCCGCCAGGGCCTCGGCAAGGACACCAAAGTCGACGCTGCGACGGTTGTCGGGATCGACGAGGGAGGAGCGCAAGACTTCGCTGCCCTGGTAGATATCGGCGACCCCGATGAGGCTGAGCTGGACGGCCTTGGTGGACAGGATGGCGGTGCGGATCCCGGCCGATAGCTGCTGAGCGTAGGCGGCGAGGTCGGATTGGAACTCCGCATCGGCGAGCGCTGCGGTCACGGCCTGAGTGAGCGCGGCTTCGGCTTCCTGGTCGACGCGCGTCCAACTCGTGACGTCCTTTTGCTCGCGCGCGGCCTTGATCGCAAAGGCCGAGAGGCGATCGGCGGTCATCGGGTCGGACTCGATGGCGGTGCCGAACAGGACCTGCCACATGAGGTTGGTGAGGCGGCCGTGGACGCCGTCGAAGAGGTGGGCATGGCTCGTGATGAGGCGCCGCCAGCCCTGCACGTCCTGGCTGATGACGGACATGCGGGCGCGCACGTCCTCGCCGCGTTTCGTATCGTGCGTCGTGCCGAGCGTCATCGAGACCGGGTGAGTGGCACCGATCTGCTGCGCCCAGGCGTACAGGTCATCGGGGTGGAAACCGAAGGTATGAGGATCGGCTCCGACCTCGGTCAGCGACGCGAGCAAAGTCCAGCGGTAGTAGGCCGTGTCCTCCACGCCCTTGGCGGTGACTGCGCCGCACACCTGCTGGAAGCGGATCGCGAGTTCGGCGCGGCGTTCTTCGTGGGTGCGTCCGGCGCTGCCGGCCTCGGCGCCGGTCAGCAGATCGAGCAGGACGTCGAGGGTCTGAAGCTCATCGCTCGTGAGGTGCTCGCGGGCCCGGTCGGCGACGGCACTGAGCGCGGAGCGTTGTTCCGGGTCCATCGGCGGCCAGGGCTCACCGGGCTCGCCGGGCCGGACGTAGGCACGGTAGCGATCGATGGCGACGACGAGCTCTGTCAGGCACGACTGGATTGCCGCGCGCGTGTGATCGCGCAGCCGAATGTCGTCGTGGAAGATGTCGGCGGCAAGCTGGGCGAGGCGGTGGATCTCCGCGGTGAGCGAGGTGTCGATGATCTCGCGCTTGGAGGCCTCGATGACCTCATCCAGCGTGCCCGGCAAATCACCGGTGAGCTCGGTCATGATGCGGGCCATGTCGCCCTGGCCGTGGGCATCGACCTGGATGCCGCCGATTCGCCAGGCGGCGTCGTAGCCCGTCGTACCCGCTACGGGCCAGGCTCCGGGCAGCGGTTCATCGCCTTCGAGAATCTTCTCGGCGACGATGTAGGCCCCGCCCGTCGCCTCGAAGAGCCGCTCGAAGTAGCCCTGCGGATCGGCGAGTCCGTCGGGGTGGTCGATCCGGAAGGCGTCGATCAAGCCGGCGTTGAATAGTTCGAGCAGCAGGGCGTGGGTGGCGTCGAAGACCTCGGGGTTTTCCACTCGCACGGCGGCCAGCGTGCCGACGTCGAAGAAGCGGCGATAGTTCAGCTCCTCGTCGGCGACTTTCCAATAGGCCAGTCGGTAGTGTTGCCGGTCGACGAGTGCGGTCAGCGGCAGGTGCTCGGTGCCGGCGCGCACGGGAAAGACGTGGTCGAAGTAGCGCAGGACGGGGACTTCGCCGTCTTGACCGGGGATCTGCGCGTGGTCGAAGGTGAGGTGGCCGGAGCCGATGGCTTCGCCGATTCGTTCGCCGAGAACCGGCATGAGGAGGCCGTCGTCGCCGAAGTCGACGTCGAACCATGAGGCATAGGGCGAGTCGGCACCGAGCGAGAGGACGGACCACAGGGCGGTGTTGTGCCAGGCCGGGGTGGGCACGGCCATGTGGTTGGGCACGAGATCGACAAGGACGTTCAGGCCCGCGTCATGCGCGGCGCGGGAGAACGCCTCGAAGGCCTCCCGCCCGCCAAGTTCTGCCGAGATCGCGTTGTGGTCAACGACGTCGTAGCCGTGCAGCGAGCCGGGCGCCGCTTGCAAGATGGGCGAGAGGTAGCAGTCGGTGACGCCGAGCTCGCTCAGATACGGCAGGATGGCCTGCGCCGCCGCGAAGTTGAAGTCCGGCGTGAGTTGCAGGCGGTAGGTCGTGACCGGGGTACGTCGGCCAGCTAGGGGGCGATGGAGCGGTGAAGCGGGCATAACCTCAATCTATCGCGCTGCCTACGAACGGTCAGCTGGGCGCCGTTTTTCCGGCTTCTGTAATGCCTGCGGTGGCTGGTCTGGTTTCGTTTTCAGCGACGGCGGGGGAGTCGGGTTATGGGGGATGACCTTGTAGCGCTCGGCGCTGGCCTCACCGCGCTCGGCGAGGTCGACATCATCGCTGAGCTCGGGCTTCGCGTCGTGTGACATGAGGTAGGTGACCGAGCGTGCTTCCACCATGACGGTTGCGCCGGGGGCGACGACCGTGCCGAGGGTTTGGGGTGAGTTGGTGTCGACCTCCACCCGCCACGACCTACCAAACTCCTTATCTGGAATCGTGAAGTCGATGGGTTCTTCGGCCGCGTTGAACAAAATGAGGAAGGACTCGTCGTGGATCTTTTGGCCGCGCGAATCCGGCTCGGGGATCGCTTCCCCATTGAGGTAGACCATAAGCGAACGCGCGTAGGTGGTGTTCCAATCGCGGTCAAGCATGGTCGCGGCCGAGGGCGTCAACCATTCGATGTCCTTCAAATCGGACGTTGCGCTCTTTTCGGGGCGGCCCTCAAAGAACCGGCGACGGCGAAATACCGGGTGATCCTTGCGCAGCTGGATGAGGGCTTTCGTAAAGGCCAGCAACGACTCGTTAGCGGGAGTCAGATCCCAGTTAATCCACGACAGCTCGTTGTCCTGGCAGTACGTATTGTTGTTTCCCTGCTGGGTGCGTCCGAGCTCGTCGCCGTGCGAAATCATCGGCACGCCCTGGCTCGCGAGCAGGGTCGTGAGGAAATTGCGTTGCTGGCGCGATCGCAGGCGATTGATCTGCTCGTTATCGGTGGGTCCTTCTGCGCCACAGTTCCAGGAGCGGTTGTGGGACTCACCGTCCATGTTGCCCTCGCCGTTGGCGTCGTTGTGCTTCTCGTTGTAGGACACGAGATCGGTGAGCGTAAAGCCGTCATGGGCGGTGACAAAGTTGATGGAGGCTACCGGGCGGCGCCCGGAGTGTTCATACAGGTCCGCGCTGCCCGTCAGTCGCCGCGCAAACTCAGCGAGCGTGGATGGCTCACCGCGCCAGAAATCGCGCACGGTATCCCGGTACTTACCGTTCCATTCGGTCCATAGCGGCGGGAAGTTGCCGACCTGGTAGCCGCCGTCGCCAAGGTCCCAGGGTTCGGCGATGAGCTTGACCTGAGAAATCACCGGATCCTGGTGGACGAGCTCGAAGAAGACGGCGAGGCGATCGACCTCGTGGAACTGCCGGGCCAGGGTGGAGGCAAGGTCGAAACGGAAGCCATCGACGTGCATTTCTTCCACCCAGTAGCGCAGCGAATCCATGATGAGCTGCAGGACCGCGGGCGAGCGCATCAGGAGCGAATTGCCGGTGCCAGTGGTGTCGAAATAGTGCGAGGGATCCTCATCGACGAGCCGGTAGTAGGCCGGGTTGTCGATTCCGCGGAAGGAGAGCGTCGGGCCCAGGTGGTTGCCTTCGGCGGTGTGGTTGTACACGACGTCTAAGATGACTTCGATATCGGCCTCGTGCAGGGCCTTGACGAGGGCCTTGAACTCTTGGACTTGCTGGCCGCGCGTGCCGTAGGCGGCGTACCCGTTATGGGGTGCGAAGAATCCGATGGTGTTGTAGCCCCAATAGTTGTGCAGTCCACGCTCTTGCAGGTGCGGGTCATCAACGAACTGGTGGACCGGCATGAGTTCTACGGCCGTCACCCCGAGTTCGACGAGGTGGTCAATGATTGCTGGATGCGCCATGCCCGCGTATGTGCCGCGAAGTTCTTCTGGCACCTCGGGGTGCAGAGCGGACATACCCTTCACGTGGGCTTCGTAAATGATCGTGTCGTGGTATTCGTGGCGCGGCGGGCGATCGTGGCCCCAGTCAAAGAACGGATTGATCACCACCGAGAGCATGGCGTGGGCTGCCGAGTCGTCCTGATTGCGCTTGTCGGGTTCGCCAAAGGTGTAGGAGTACAGCGATGGGTCACCATCGATCTGGCCATCAATGGCCTTGGCGTACGGATCGAGGAGCAACTTGGATGGGTCACACCGATAGCCCTTTTCGGGGGCATATTCGCCGTGAATGCGGTACCCGTAGCGGGTGCCGGGCTGGACACCGGGCAGGTAGCAGTGCCACACGTGGGCGTCCTGCTCGGTGAGCGTTATTTGAGTTTCGGTCCCGTCATCAGCGATCAGGCACAGGACAACCTTGTCCGCGATGTTGGAAAAGATCGCGAAGTTAGTGCCCGAACCATCGAAGGTGGCGCCGAGCGGATAAGACGTTCCAGGCCAAATCTGCATGTCACTAGGGTGACACGTCAATGCCGTCAGAGTCGGCGCTTGTGCTCGGAGTTTCGTCACACTGCGGCCTAGACGAGACCAACCGCAGGTCTCGCAGGTGAATGAAAGGTAAAATCAGGCAATGCCCTGGTTAGAGTTATTCGGTTGGATCGGTTCTGCGATCCTCGTGTTTTCAATGATGCAGCAGCGGATCATGCGCCTTCGCATGATCAACCTCGTTGGCTGCATCATTCATGTCATCTACAACTCCGTTATCCAAGCCTGGCCGATCGTCGGCTTGAACGTCGTGCTCTCGATTATCCAGATTGTGAACCTGTACCGATTGCTGAACACGCGTCACGATGAAGCGACGTACCAGGTCGTCGATACGGATGTCGGTGACCCGTACCTGCGCTACCTCATCGATCAGCAGAGTAGTGACATCAAGAAGTTCAATCCCACCTTCGATGGCGCTCGGGATGCCACCCACGCCTTCCTCATCATGCGGGGAACGGAGACCGTTGGTTACGTCCTTGCTAAAGATGCGGGAGATGGTGAAGCGCAGATCGTGCTGGATTACGTCAGCGAGAAGTACCGTGACTTCACTCCGGGCGAGTTCGTCTTTACTAACCCCGCGTGGTTTACCGACCACGGTTTCTCCCGGGTGGTCGCGCCCAGCAGTGGACCCGACTATTACGAAAACGTCGGTTTCGACAAGACTGCGAACGGGTATGTGAAGGCGCTGGCGTAGTCCGCTACAGAGTGTGGGGCGCGTCATTCGCGGCGGTTTTGACCGCGTGCGCGCCCCCGGTCTAAGATGAGTGGGCGCTCAGGCGCAACGCGGATGTGGCTCAGTTGGTAGAGCATCACCTTGCCAAGGTGAGGGTCGCGGGTTCGAGTCCCGTCATCCGCTCGAAGAGGCCACCCCTGGTGGGGTGGTTTTCTTATTGCAGTAGTGCACAGGCAATGTGAGACACGGCACCGGTCACCAGTTTTGCAACTGGTAGGCAAGCCCGGTAAAGTTTCAACCCGCAGGTGATCGCAAGATCACCGCGACACAACGCTTGTGTCGGGCGATTGGCGCAGTGGTAGCGCGCTTCCTTCACACGGAAGAGGTCACTGGTTCGAACCCAGTATCGCCCACGCAACGGCGGGTCGCTAAAGGGCGATTGGCGCAGCGGTAGCGCGCTTCCCTGACACGGAAGAGGTCACTGGTTCGAACCCAGTATCGCCCACCACCGCCGAAGCAACCGGGGAGACCCGGGATGCGGATGTGGCTCAGTTGGTAGAGCATCACCTTGCCAAGGTGAGGGTCGCGGGTTCGAGTCCCGTCATCCGCTCCAGGTCCGGCCCCTTGGCCCGACCACGGTGGGTTGGCCGAGAGGCGAGGCAGCGGCCTGCAAAGCCGTATACACGGGTTCGAATCCCGTACCCACCTCCAAAGGTCCCTTTGCGTTTCGCAAAGGGATTTTTTGTTTTCCTCGATGAGGTGCGCCCCACACCACGAGCGCAACATTTGTCCCAAAGTAGGGAAAGCCCGCGAGCGTCGCTAGACTCGGGAGCGTGCCACAGGGCACGACATGCATTCGCTTCACGAGGAGGACCGGTGTCTGACATCCAGGTAACCATTGACGGCCACGACACTTCGCTGCCCGAGGGAACCACCGGAACGACCGTGTTCGAAAAGGACCGCAGCATCATCGCGATGCACGTCAATGGTGAGGCCCAAGACCTCTTCCGCACGATTCCCGATGGCGCTGCGGTCACCGGCATCACCATCACGAGTGATGAGGGCCTCGCGATCCTCCGTCACTCTGCCGCGCACGTGCTCGCGCAAGCTGTCCAGGACATCCACCCCGACGTGGATCTTGGCATCGGCCCGCCGATCACGGACGGCTTCTACTACGACTTCGGTAACGTCGAGCCCTTTACGCCGGAAGACCTCAAAGCGATCGAAAAGCGCATGGGCCGCATCGTCAAGGAAGGCCAGACCTTTGCTCGGCGAGACGTGAGCGATGAGGAAGCGCGCGAAGAGCTTGCCGATCAGCCCTACAAGCTCGAACTCATCGGTCTGAAAGGCTCCGATGCCGAGGCCGCTGCCGAAGGTGCTTCGGTCGAGGTCGGCGGCGGCCAACTCACGATGTATGACAACGTCCGACGCGGGGGAGAGGTCGCCTGGAAGGACCTGTGCCGCGGTCCCCACCTGCCCTCCACTCGCCTCATCGGCAACGGCTTCGCCTTGCAGCGTTCGGCTGCAGCATACTGGCGCGGCAGCGAAAAGAACCCGCAATTGCAGCGCATCTATGGCACGGCCTGGGCTAGCAAGGACGATCTGCGCGCCCACCTCGATCGCCTAGCAGAGGCCGAGCGCCGAGACCACCGCAAGCTCGGAGCAGAACTCGACCTGTTCTCCTTCCCCGACGAGATCGGATCGGGGCTCGCTACCTTCCATCCCAAGGGCGGCATCGTCCGCATGGAGATGGAGGAATACTCGCGCAAGCGCCACATCGAAGAGGGCTACGACTTTGTCTATAGCCCCCACATCACCAAGGAAAAGCTCTTCCAGACCTCGGGTCACCTCCAGTGGTACGCCGATGGCATGTATCCGCCGATCCATATTGATGAGGAGCGGGATCCCGAAACCGGGGAGATCACCAAGCAGGGCCAGGACTACTACCTGAAGCCCATGAACTGCCCGATGCATAACTTGATCTTCTCCTCACGCGGTCGCTCCTACCGCGAGCTGCCGATCAGGCTCTTCGAATTCGGCACGGTCTACCGACTCGAAAAGTCCGGTGTCATTCACGGCCTGACCCGCGCCCGTGGCTTCACGCAAGACGACGCCCACATCTACTGCACCCGGGATCAGATGAAGGAAGAGCTGACGAAGCTCTTGACCTTCGTCCTCGAGTTGCTCAAGGACTACGGTCTGAATGACTTCTACCTGGAGCTCTCGACCAAGAACCCGGAGAAGTTCGTCGGTGATGACGAGATCTGGGAGGAGGCAACGCGCACCCTGGAAGAGGTGGCCGTGGCCTCCGGCCTGGATCTCGTGCCCGACCCGGGCGGCGCGGCCTTCTACGGGCCGAAGATCTCCGTTCAGGCAAAGGACGCGATCGGTCGCACCTGGCAGATGTCGACGATCCAGCTGGACTTCAACCTGCCGGAGCGCTTCGACCTGGAATACACCGCCGCTGATGGCTCCCGCCAGCGCCCGGTCATGATTCACCGCGCGCTGTTCGGCTCCATCGAGCGATTCTTCGGCGTGCTGCTCGAACACTATGCCGGTGCGTTCCCCGCCTGGCTCGCGCCCGTGCAGGTTCGCTGCGTTCCCGTCGCCGATGCCTTCGACGATTACCTCGAAGAGGTCGCAACGAAGCTGCGCGCCGAAGGCATCCGCGTCGAGGTCGATCGCAGTGATGACCGGTTCGGAAAGAAGATCCGCAACGCGGCCAAGGACAAGATCCCCTTCACCTTGATCGCCGGCGGTGAGGACGTCGACGCCGGAGCCGTCTCGTTCCGTTACCGGGGAGGCGAGCAGCGCAACGCCGTGCCCGTTGACCAAGCCGTAGCGGAAATCGTGGCTGCCGTTCGCTCCCGCCGCAATGACGACAACTTCGCGCCCGATGAGCACTAGCGAGTCCTACCTTCCGGCAGGGGTCCCGGACGCTTTCGAGCGGCTGTGGACCCCGCACCGGATGGCCTACGTCGGGGGCGAGAATAAGCCCGCCGACGCCTCCACCGATCAGTGTCCATTTTGCGCGGCACCCCACCGCAGCGACGACGAGGCGCTCATCATCGCGCGCGGCGAGCTATGCTACGTCATCTTGAACCTCTACCCCTACAACCCCGGACACCTCCTGGTATGTCCCTATCGGCATGTCGCGACCTACCCGGAACTCACGGTTGAGGAGCGAGACGAATTCGGGGAACTGACCTCGCGGGCGATGCGGGTGCTTGCCAAGGTGAGCAAACCCGATGGCTGCAACGTCGGAATGAACCAGGGGGATGTCGCCGGCGCCGGAATTGCCGCCCACCTGCATCAGCACATTGTGCCGCGGTGGAAGGGCGATGCCAACTTCTTCCCGATCATTGCTCAAACGAAAGCGCTCCCGCAGGTCCTCGGCGACACGCGTGAGCTGCTCGCTACAGGTTGGAACGAATGTTAGGACAGCACGGACGGGGTGCCATCAAGGCAGTTTTCACCCCCATCGCGCGAGCGTTAGTCAAGGCCGGTGTCAGCCCCGACGCCGTCACGATCACGGGCACGATCGCGGCCTCCGTCGCGGCGTTGGCACTCATCGCGCCGGGCTATCTCATTGCCGGCTCGCTCACCGTCGGCATCATCGTTTTCACTGACTCGCTCGATGGGACGATGGCGCGCCTCATTGGCCGCGACTCGCCCTGGGGCTCCTTCCTGGATGCCACTCTCGACCGCATCACCGACGGCGCAATCTTCGCGGCCATCACGATCTACCTCGCGGGGGTGCCGGGGAGCATCGGCCGCTGGGGACTGTACGCGGGCATTGCTGCCGCGATCCTCGGCTCCGTCGTGCCCTATGCCCGCGCCCGTGCGGAAGCTTCGGGCTACCAGGCGAGTGTCGGTATCGCCGAGCGATCCGATCGATTGCTCATCGCGCTGCTGGCCACCCTGCTTGTCGGGTGCGGACTTCCCACCTGGATCTTGCCCGTCGCCCTGACCTACCTCGCTGTTGCCGCGGCCATCACCATCGGTCAGCGCCTCGCAACGGTGTACCAGCAGGCTCGCCCATGACTGTAACCGACCGGCTGCTCAACGCGGCATTTATCTATGCGCCGCGCCTGCCCGACGGCCTCGTCAGGGCAGCGTGCGCCTTCGCGGCCGATGTCGCTTGGCTCATCCGCGGTAGCGGTGTCAAGCAGCTGGAAAAGAACCTGCTGCGGATACGCGCGGCTAATCCCGCGACGGTGTCAAAAGCGAGCCGGACCGCGATGCGGAACTATTTCCGTTACTACGCCGAAGCCCTGCGGCTGGGCGCCTACAGCAAGGAACAGATTGACGCGCGGGTCAGCGTCGTCATGAGTGAGGAAGCCCGGCGCGATATCGCCCATGGCTCGACGCTGCTGGCGCTGGGACACCTCGGCAACTGGGACCTTGCCGGCGCGTGGGGGAGCCGCCACCTAGCCCCGGTGCTGACCGTTGCCGAGCACCTGTCGCCCGAAGAACTCTTCCGAGCGTTCGTCAAGTTGCGCGAGGATGCCGGGATGACGATCATCGCCCTGGAACGGGGCTCTCGAGTATTTCCGCAGTTACTTCGCCACTCGCGCGCCAACCATCACCTCGTGTGTCTGCTTGCGGATCGCGACCTGTCACACACGGGCCTTCCGGCCTCGCTGTGTGGGCAGCCGGCTCGTGTCGCCGCAGGTCCGGCGGCGCTGTCGCTCGCGGCAAAGATTCCGCTGTACTTCGTGGGGATTCGGCACGTTCGCCTGACCGGTCAGGCTCGCCGCGCGGCGGGATCACCGTGGGGGATCGAACTTGAATTCACCGGCCCACTCACAACTGCAGCGTCGGGGTCTGAGGGCATCGCGGACCTGACCGCCCAGTGGACCGCGGCCATGAGCCACTACCTCGAACGCTACCCGCTGGATTGGCACATGCTGCAGCCGGTATTTGATGCCGATCTTGATCTCGCCCGCGTCCGCGCCAAACAGGAGGGGGCGGCATGAAAATCGGAATTGTGTGCCCCTACGCCTTCGATGTTCCCGGCGGCGTACAGTTTCATATCCGGGACCTCGCCGAATGGCTTCGCGGCAAGGGACACGAGGTCTCCGTCTTCGCTCCGATCGACAAGGGAACCGAGGTTCCCGACTATTACGTCTCTTCGGGGGGTTCTTTCCCGGTCCCGTACAACGGGTCAACAGCGCGCTTGTGCTTTGGTCCGAAGGCCGCGAAGCGCACCCAAAAATGGCTCGCGGACGAGAATCTCGACGTCGTCCATATTCATGAGCCGCTTACGCCTTCACTTGGCATGTTGACGCTATGGCAAGCTGAGATTCCGATCGTCGCGACCTTCCATTCCAACCAGTCGCACTCGCGGGCTATGTGGACCCTGCGCCTGCCCTTTCAGCCGATGCTCGACAAGATCACGGCTCCGATCGCTGTCTCCTCCGAGGCGCGCCGAACGATTGTGGAACACCTCGGAGCTAATCCGGCGATCATTCCCAATGGCGTCCAACTCTCGAATTTCGACGTGCCAGCCAAACCTGAATGGGCGGGTACTCGCATCACCGGCAATCCCGATGCTCCCGTGGTCAGTTTCTTGGCGAGGTTGGACGAGCCTCGAAAAGGGCTTCCCGTCCTGGCCGCAGCCATTCCCGAGGTCCTCAAGCACTACCCGGGTGCCCGCTTCCTCATCGCCGGCAGGGGAGAGGCCAGCACGGAACGTGCCGCCCTAGCTCCCTATGGCAATGCGGTCACCTTCCTTGGCGGCGTCTCCGAAGCCGACAAGGCGGCACTGTTTGCCTCCAGCGATATCTACGTCGCCTCCCAGACCGGTGGCGAGTCCTTCGGGATCGTCCTCGTGGAGGCCATGGGAGCCGGAGCTAGTGTCGTGGCATCGGGCATCACAGCGTTTCGTGACGTGCTCGACCAGGGACGCGCAGGAGATCTGTTTACCGTCAACGACCCACACTCCCTTGCCGAGACGATCATCGATGTTCTGCGCAGGGAGCCGGAAGAGCGCACCGCGCGCGACGAATATGTGCGTGAATGGCGCGGCCAGTACGACTGGGACAGCGTTGGTAAACGGATCGTCTCCACCTATGACTTTGCGGTCTCAGCCGGCGTTCCGCAATCGAGCGCAGGTCTGTTCGCCGGAGCTTGGAAGAAGAACGGCGAATTGACGTGAACTGGCTGCCCTACGTTATCGCCGTCCTCGGTATCGCGCTCCTGATCATTCTCGTTCGAGCGGTCATTCTTGCTCGCGGCCTCGATCGCTTGCACAAGATGCTCATCTCGTGCCGACACGTTCTAGATGCTCAGCTAGTCGCGCGTGCCGGCGCAGCCCAGGAACTGGCCGGTTCCGGCCTACTGGACCCCGCCTCGTCAATGCTGCTCGCCGACGCGGCTCACGCCTCGCTCGGTCGGGCCGGAACGATCGTGGCAGATGGTTTGGAAAAGCAGGAGATCTTCACCTCCGATGGCACGCTGGCCGCCGGAATCGTCGACCGCGATCGGGCTCGGGTCGAAACCGAGTTGACCGCGGTTTTGCGCCAGATCCTCGCCTCGCTGCCCGACGACTCGCCTGCGCGTCGCCTCCCGGCATTCGATGACCTACTGCTGTCGTGGTACCAGGCCGAGCTCGCGCGAACCTTCCATGACTCCCGGCAAACTCAGGTCGTGCGCATCCGGCGTGACCACCTCGTACGGATCTTGCGCCTTGCGGGTTTCGCGCCCATGCCGACGACCTTTGACGCGGATTTAAAGGGTTCGACGTACTCCGCGCCGGAGCCGCCCGCGAACCCAGCTCAGGCCTATGCGGCTGAATGGCCCATCGGACCGTCGGGTTATCCCGAGCGCGACGCTGCCCGCGTCCTCTTGTTCGACCCCGCCGGCCGCATCCTCATGATCCTCGGTCACGATATCGACGACCTGGACCATCGCTGGTGGTTCACCCCCGGAGGCGGCCGGAGCCCGGAGGAGGATCCGCGCGCCGCAGCCGTCAGGGAGCTGTTCGAAGAAACCGGTATCCAACTTGATCCGGCAGCGCTGATCGGACCCATTGCACAACGCAGCGAGCAATTCCATTTCGCGGCCGCCACTCGCGTCCAGCACGAGCTGTTCTACACCTATACGCTCGACGCCCCCGTCGACACGCTCGACACCACTCGACACAGCGTCATAGAACAGGACGTCTTGGATGAGTTTGCGTGGCTGACCCCCCAGGAATTGACTGACATGACACAATCAGGCCAGAACGTCTATCCAAGCATGTTGCCCGATTTTGCCTCCACCATTTGGCGTGAGGGTTGGGACGGCACGACGCCAACGATTCGCTAACGAGGTCGAAAAGATGACAGAGCTGACCGAGAACGAGGCCCGGGCCGTATCCCAGATCACGGAGCGCGTCGTCTCACACGTCTCGCGGGGGCTCACCGGAAAAGACGACGTCATCCGATCCGCGTTCCAGGTCATGCTGACCGGCGGCCACCTGCTGATTGAAGACGTTCCCGGCGTCGGCAAAACACTCCTCGCGACGGGCCTGGCCCGCGCCTGCCAGCTCAGTTTCTCCCGCATCCAGTTCACGGCCGACCTCATGCCCGGTGACATTACCGGCGTGCGCGTCTACAACCCCGCCGACGGTGCGTGGAAGTTCGAAGCCGGCCCGATTTTTCACGAATTGGTCCTCGCCGATGAGATCAACCGTTCCGGTCCGCGCACGCAATCGGCCCTGCTGGAAGCGATGGAGGAGCGACGGGTCAGCGTCGATGGCACGACCTACCTCACTCCGCAGCCCTTCTTCGTCATCGCGACCGCCAACCCGGTCGAAATGGACGGCACGTTCCAGCTGCCCGAAGCTCAGCGCGATCGCTTCACCGCCCGCTTATCCATCGGTTACCTGGACGAAGCAGGCGAGGCTGCCATGGTCGCGGCTCGTACCGCCGCCCGCCCCGACGAAACCGCGGCTGCGAGCGTGACCGCCGTTGCGAGCGCCAAAGACCTGCTCGCCGCGCAGGTCCTCGTGCGCAAGGTCTACGTCGCCGATGCGCTCTACCGCTACGCAGTCCGTCTGGCCGACGGGACTCGCCGCACGGACGTCTTCCGCCTCGGTATTTCTCCCCGCGGCGTTATTCACGTCATTGTCATGGCCAAAGCCATCGCCATCACCGCGGGCCGCACCCACGTGCTACCGGACGATATTCAGACGGCAGCGCACTCGACGTGGCGGCACCGCCTCACGCTCACCCCGGCGGCGGCGCGCGCCGGCGACAACGTCGGTGACGTCCTGACCAATATCCTGGCCCGCACGCCCTTGCCCTCTCGGACACCGCGCTCATGAAGCGCGTGCGCCCAAGCCTTGTCGCGATCATCGTGATCGCGCTCATCGCTGGTGCGCTCTGGCTCGCAACGACCTACAGCCTGCGTGCGGGAGCAATCGCCGCCGGAGTCCTGGTCGGCATCATCTTTGCGAGCCTCCTCGCCCTCGCGTACCGCGAGCGCAGGATCACGCCGCGACCTCACCACCCGGTCATCACGAGTGGGAAGGTGCCGACCTGGCGGTCCCGCCGGTGGAGCTTCCAGCTGCCGACGCTCAGCTACGGCGTCGCACACCTGCCGAGCTTCGACCTGTTCGCCCTGTTGCCCTTTGGCCTCGCGCGAGCCGCGAGCCCGGTGCGTAGCGATGAGGACATTCTCGTCCTGCCGCGATCGGCCCCGGCCGATGCGCGCTTGCTGTCCGAGATCGTCACGTCCGAGCGGCAGCAGACCTCCTCGATCCTGGACGCGATGCAGGCCCGCGACTACCTGCCCGGCGACAGTCCCAAATCCATGCATTGGAAGGCGAGCGCCAAAACCGGCTCGCTCATGACCAAGGTCGCAGAACGCGTCTCAAAACCCATCATCGCGATAGCGATCGACAACCGCACGACGCACGCGGGGGTGTTCTTCGCCGATGTCCTCGCCACGGCCGTCGGGGTAGCGGAAACCCTCCACGACCTCGGCGCCCAGGTCGCGCTCGTTGGCCCCCGTGGCGAACTGCTCACCGTCGGCGACGATGAGCGGGACATGCGCCATACGCTGGCGCTCATCGAACCCGATACCGACCTCGCCGCCGAGCTCGGATACCTCGATGATGCCCGCGTCGTGCTGTGGGCCGGGGCGGGAACACCGCCCAGCCAGCTGCGCGGAATCCCGGTTCGAGCAATCCCGATCGCGGATTCCTCCCAACCGGCCGCGGGCCCCATGGACGTGACGGGGGTGCGCGCGAGTGAACGCCGCAGGCGCCTAGCGCCCATCGCCTCCCGACTCTTACGTGCACTCCTCGCCTTCGCGGTATCGGTCCTCGCGGTTCGGATCGTCGCGGAACTCGCTCCTGGCGCGTGGACTCGAACGGCGATGATCGCCGCCGGCATCGTCATTCTGCTGGGGTTCATGCTGCGCTCGATTCGCTCCAGCGATTCGACGATCCTCATCGCCGCTCTCCAGGTGCTCGTTCCCATTGGTCTCTACCTGCGGCAATTCGGCCTCGATAGCCCGGCCGGGCTCCTAGGCGGGGGAGCGAACGAACTCGAACGCATGTATCCGGGCGATGCGCCATCGGCGATCCTTGGCACCCTGCTAGCGATCATGACAAGCTTGCTCGCGATCGCCTTCGACACCGACCTGTCGGCCGGCCGGAGCACCATCCATCTGGTGGAGCGCTCTCGGCGCCGCGGCCTGTGGGTCGGTCCGGCCAGCGGGACTGGATTGTTTTCCATCATCGTGCTGCTCGTGCTGCTTGCCCTGCCCGAAGTCTTTACCGGGCAACTCGGTGAGCGCATCAACGTCGCCTTGGCGGCAGCAGCGGTGCTCAGCATTGCCGCCCTCCACCTCGCTCGCGTGCGCCTGATGAAAAGCCCCACAACGGTGCTCGCAACCGGACTAGTGGCAATCAGCCTCGGGGGCCTTATCGGTGCCCTAGCGCCCTTGACGCCAACCTCCCTGCCACTGGCTCAGCACTTTGCTACCGGCGGAGCGCAATCGCTGTACCGCATCACCGGGATGACTTCGCTCGACCCGCGGGTGTCCATCGTGCAAAACTCCATTGCCCCAGCAAACCACCCGATCTTACGCACCTCCGAAGAGATCTACCTGCGAACCGCAGTGCTCACCGCATTCGACGGCCGCAGCTGGTCCATGGGCGCTGCCCCCTCGGTTGTCATGGCCAATGGCGGAGCACCGGAACCAAGCGAGCAGCCGCGCCACGAGCTCGAGATCGTGCCCGAGGACGAAATTGCCGGCTTCCTGCCCGTGCCCGTCCGCCCCCTGCAGATCGCCGGGCCGGAGTTCGGCGTATTCTTCCCGCCCGAGGATGCGCCGGCCGTCCGCGCACTTGGCATCATCGACCCCTATCTCGTTGGTTACACCGCGCAGCCCACGATCGAGGACTACCTGAGCGAGACAATCTCGGTCTCATTCCAGCCTGTGACCGACCTCAGCGTGGATCCCGACGACCAACGACGCGAGCTCGCCGCCTCCATCGTCGGGGAGAGCACCCGGGTCGATGAGCAGCTGGGGGAGCTGTTGCGGTACTTCTCCACCTTTGACTACTCGCTTGACGTGTCGACGCCCCCGGGGGCCGACCCGCTCGAGCATTTTCTTGAGACGCGCGAAGGTTACTGCGAACAGTTCGCCGCCGCCTTCGCCCTGTTCGCTAACGACCTCGGCATTCCCGCCCGCGTCGCCGTCGGTTACGCACCAGGCCGCCCCGACGGCGAGAGCTTCCTTGTCACAAGCGCGCAGGCGCACGCGTGGGTCGAGGTCTTCCTCGATGGCTCCTGGATCACCGTCGACCCGACCCCCGGCGGACCCGCCGTTGACCGCGCCTTGCAGCGCAGACTCGGGACTTTCCCCGGCACGTTGCCCTCGGTTGGGCCGACGCTCTCCCCGACGACGGAGGCCGAGCCGAGCGCCCCAGCAGCCTCTCCGAGCCCGAGTGCGCCGCGGCCCGAAGCAAGCGATGTCGCAGCTGCGCCGCGAACAACGGTCAGCTCTGCGCAGCCGAGCGAACTGCCGCGCTACCTCGCCCTGCTC
The DNA here is from genome assembly GCF_023634005.1 of Bowdeniella massiliensis. Taxonomy (NCBI): domain Bacteria; kingdom Bacillati; phylum Actinomycetota; class Actinomycetes; order Actinomycetales; family Actinomycetaceae; genus Bowdeniella; species Bowdeniella massiliensis. The sequence continues at coordinate 32,509 of NZ_JALIQR010000008.1, read as the reverse complement.
GCAGTGCTGGCCTCGATCGCGGCTGCTAGCTTCCTGTACTGGCGGCGCACCACCACCATTGAGCAGGCCCTGATTGCTGACGTCGACGACGCGCTGCTCTATGCGCTGCGCCGCTCGGGCTCTGGCGTGCCCGAGGGGAGCACCGAAACCCAGCTCGCCGATTCGCTCGCGGCCGCGCGCAGCGATCTGGCGGCCGAAGGCCGAGAAGCAGCCGAGCTACTTACCCGCGCGAGGTATGCCGCAACGCCCTTTAAGCCCACGCGGGCCGAACGCCAGCGCGCGCGGCAGGTGGCTTCAAAGCTCCGCCGCGAATCATGAGATAATGGCACGCGGATAACACGATTTGAGGATGGAGAACACCCATGGCCGGTCACTCTAAGTGGGCCACGACGAAACACAAGAAGGCAGCCCTCGACGCCAAGCGAGGCAAGCTCTTTGCACGCTTGATCAAGAATATTGAGGTCTCAGCCCGCACCGGGGGCGGCGATCCCGCCGGAAACCCGACGCTGTTTGATGCGATCCAAAAGGCCAAGCGCAACTCCGTCCCGGCCGACAACATCGAGCGCGCCGTCAAGCGCGGCTCCGGCGAGGAAACCGGCGGCGCCGACTGGGAAACCATCATGTACGAAGGCTACGGACCTGGTGGCGTCGCCTTCCTCATTGAGTGCCTCACGGATAACCGCAACCGCGCCGCCTCCGACGTGCGCGTCGCGCTCACCCGCAACGGCGGTACGCTCGCCGATCCGGGCTCGGTGTCCTACCTGTTTTCTCGCAAGGGCGTCATCGTCGTTCCCAAGACGGAGTCCGTCACCGAAGACGATGTCTTTGCCGCCGTGCTGGATGCCGGTGCCGAAGAAGTCGAAGATCATGGCGAGGTCTTTGAAGTCCGCTGCGAAGCAAGCGATGTTGTAGCCGTTCGCACCGCCCTGCAGGACGCTGGCATCGAGTATGACTCCGCCGAGGCTCAGTTCGTGCCGGCAACGGAAATTGAGGTCGACCTTGAGGGCGCGAAGAAGTGCCTGAAGCTCGTCGATGCGCTCGAGGACTGCGACGACGTGCAAAATGTCTTCGCCAACTTCGATGCATCCGATGAGGTCATGGCGCAACTGAACGAGGACTAGTCCTGAGTCCGCTCATCCTAGCGATCGTGGTGGCCGCCTTCCTCCTCGGAGGCGGCCTCCAACGTATTTCCGGGATGGGCACCGGCATCGTCGCCGGACCAATCCTGGCGCTGAGCCTGGGGCCGGTGGTCGGGGTATTAACGACCAATACGGCGGCTATCGCGACGGCCGCGGTTCTGACGATCTCGCTACGAGCCCACGTCGACTGGGGCCGAGTCGCCATGATCTGTGGTCTTGGGACTCTGGGGATCATTGCGGGCGTCGCAGTGATCCACGCCGTCACCTCCGCCTGGCTTGAGGTGTTGATCGCGGTGCTCCTGCTCGCGGGGCTCGCCCTGACCAGCTTCCGGCTTGGTAGTCACCCCGCTCGTGCCCGAAGTGTCGATGCGGCCAGTGGGTTTACCGGCGGACTCATGAATGCTCTCGTGGGCATGGCCGGTCCCATCCTCGTCATGGATTCGCGGATCACCGGCTGGGATCATGTTCGATTCGCAGCCTCGCTGCAGCCCATTTTTCTGGTACTTAACACGGTCTCGGTTCTCGCCAAGCTCATTCCGGGCCTGCCGTCCGGGAGCACCCTGCCGCCCTGGTGGGTCATTCCGGTTGTCATCGCTGCGGTGTTAACAGGCGCCGGAATCGGTGGCCGGTTGGCGAAACGGATCCCAGCTCACCGCGCTCGGGCCCTCGCGATCGTGGTGGCCACGGCCGGCAGCATTTCGCTGTTGGTCAAGGGCTTGTCCGCTCTGATCTAGGATCGAAGCTATGCGTGTCATGGGAATCGATCCAGGCCTCACCCGCTGTGGAATCGCCGTTGTCTCCGGGCCGAGCGCCCCGATCCCTGGCAGCATCGGTAGCGCTAAACCTGGCTTCATCGCGGCCGACGTGCTGCGCACCCACCCCAATAAGGATCTGGAATTCCGGCTCGCCGAGATTAGTACCCAACTCAATCGGTGGGTAGAGACCTATCGACCAGAGGTGCTCGTTGTCGAGCGAGTCTTCGCCCAGCACAACGTCTCCACGGTGATGGCCACGGCTCAGGTTGCCGGCCTCGCGATGGTTGCCGCCGCATCGCGCGGAATCCCCGTTGCCCAGCACACCCCATCCGAGGTCAAAGCCGCGGTCACCGGATACGGAGATGCGCCAAAGGAGCAAATCCAGCACATGGTCAAGCGGATCCTCGGACTTGCAGAGCTTCCGCAACCAGCAGACGCCGCTGACGCGCTAGCCCTCGCCATCTGTCACGTGTGGCGGCAAGGCAGTGCGGTGGCGACCGATACCGCCCAACAGACCAGCGCCCAACAACGATGGGCGGCGGCAGAACGAGCCGCACGGCGGACCGGCTACCGCTCGGGGCGCGGACGCCTTGGCAGGAAACCATCCTGAGATTCCGGCGAGTCCACCATTGTTTCGTACAGCCGTTCTATTATGCTGTATTCGCAAGCTGCGCGTAAGGAGATGTCATGATCGATCACGTCCGGGGCCAGGTCAGCACGATTGGGCTCGACCACGTCGTCATCGACGCCGGCGGCTTTGGGATGCGGATCGAGGCTACCCCGGCCACTCTTGCCGCTTTGCGCACCGGAGACGAAGCCACGGTGGTGACCGAGTTTATTGTTCGGCAGGATGCGATGCTGCTGTACGGTTTCGCTGACGATGATGAGCGTACGTGTTTCCGTGCCCTACAGACGGTCACGGGGGTCGGTGCCCGCACCGCACTCGCTGTGCTTGCGGTTCACAACCCGGATGAGTTGCGACAAGCCGTCGCGACCGACGACATCACCGCCCTCCAGAAGGTCCCCGGGATTGGTAAAAAGTCGGCCTCCCGCATGGTCCTTGAACTGAAGGACAAGCTCGGAGCGCCGCGGCACGAGGTTCCTGCCGCGTCGCCTGTGAGCCAGGCAGATCCGAGCGTGGCTGATGCCCTCGTGGGACTCGGCTGGCAGCTGAAGGCCGCCGAAGCGGCGGTCGAGACGGTCTACCAACCGGGAATGACGACCGCGCAAATCCTGCGGGCCGCCCTGCAGCACCTTGGCGGTAAGAAGTGATGGACTTCGAAGAAGAACGGGTCGTTGACGCCCAGGCGGGAGACCTCGAGCGGGCTGCAGAAGCCGCGCTTCGTCCAGGAAGCCTCGGCGAATTCGTGGGCCAGCCCAAACTTCGCGCCCAGCTCGATCTCGTGCTCACCGCCGCAGCACAGCGCGGAGCGGCGCCCGATCACGTGCTACTTTCAGGGCCACCCGGGCTCGGAAAGACGACACTGGCCATGATCATCGCAGCCGAAACCGGGGGAGTGCTGCGGCCGACCTCGGGTCCGGCCGTCCAACACGCTGGAGATCTCGCGGCGATTCTTTCCTCATTGAACGAACACGACGTGTTGTTCATCGACGAGATTCATCGCCTAGCGCGAGCTGCCGAAGAAATGCTCTACCTGGCCATGGAGGACTTTCGGGTCGATGTCGTCGTCGGAAAGGGGCCAGGAGCCACCTCGATTCCGCTCACCCTGCCGCGATTTACCGTCGTAGGTGCAACGACGCGCGCCGGGCTGTTGCCGGCGCCCCTGCGTGACCGATTCGGTTTGACGGGCCATCTTGAGTTCTACTCCGATGACGAACTCGAACGCGTGCTCACTCGTTCGGCAGGATTGCTGCATGCAACGCTAGATCCGCAGGCTGCCGCTCTTCTCGCGGCGCGCTCGCGCGGAACCCCTCGGATCGCCAACCGCTTGCTGCGTCGCGTCCAAGATTGGGCGCAGGTTCATGGCACCGGCGCACTTGATCTCGCGGCCACCGAAGCAGCACTTGAGCTCTTCGAAGTCGACGCCAAGGGGCTCGACCGCCTGGACCGGGCCGTCCTGCACGCACTGTGCACCCGATTTGGCGGTGGCCCGGTCGGACTGACCACATTGGCCGTGGCCGTCGGGGAAGAGGCCGAAACGGTGGAGACAGTGGCCGAGCCCTTCCTCGTGCGCGAGGGGTTTATCGTCCGGTCGCCCAGGGGACGAATGGCGACGTCGGCGGCATACCATCATCTTGGTTTGACCCCACCTGCCGACGGAGCTTTCCCAGGACTATAAGGTCACACACATCACGTCGTCTTTGTGAAGTGACGGCACTGCCTTAGAATCGGTACGGTTACCGCTGCCCCAACCGTGGAGAGACACATGGATCCGTTGCTGATGATGCTCGTTGTTGTGATCGGCATGGTGTTGCTGATGAACTTCTTTGGCAAGAAGCAGCGCCAAAAGATCATGGAACAACGCGAGAGCGCCATCGTAATTGGAAACCAGGTGCGAACCCAGTCCGGTTTCTATGGCACCGTCGTCGATATCGATGGAGATACCGTCACCCTCGAATCACCTGCCGGTGATGAGACGGTCTGGCATAAGCACGCGATTGCCATGGAGCAGGCTCCGCCCTACGCCACTGCCGAGGAAATCGAACTCGAAGGCGAGAGCGCTGACCCCACTAACCCTGCGCTCACCGAAGGCTATGAGCCCGAATTCGGCGAGCGCTTGGACAAAGGTAACGATCAGCCCGGAGAGGGCCCCACGACGCAGCGATAAGCGCGCCGACTTCGTCGTCCCACCCGTCCCGTTGAAAAGACACCTGTGAATACTGCGCCCAAAAGGTCCACTCCGGAACCGATTAAACCCTCACGTCCACTACGGCCGCTGGCACTCCTCGCGATCCTGGTTATCGCGATCTTTGCTTCGCTGGGAATCGGGACGAAGACCTCCGATGCTAGTTGGGCGCCCAAGCTCGCCTTGGACCTCGAAGGTGGCACCCAACTCATTTTGACGCCCAAGACGACCGACGGTTCACGCATCACGCCCGAGGATATTGACGAAGCGATCGCCATTATTCGCCAGCGCGTGGACGCCTCTGGTGTCGCAGAAGCCGAGATCACGCGGCAGGGCCAACAAAACATTGTCGTGGGACTGCCGGGTACGCCAAGCGATGAAACGCTCGACCTCGTCCGGCAATCCGCCTTGATGCGCTTTCGACCGGTCTTGGAGATCGGAAATCCCGGTGTCGTAACCGAGGAGCAGCTGAAGACTACGCAGGGTGAGGACATCGAGGGCGCAGAAGATCCTTACCTGGCTGCTGCCGATCAAGACAAGGATGGCAAGCTCTCCGAAGAACCCGCGACAGACCCCGCGAATAACTCGGACCCGGCCTGGGTAACCGAGAAGGTCCTCTATGACTTTTTCAAACTCGATTGCACCGATCCGGCGAACCTCACCGGAGGCGCGGCTCACCCGGCCGATAAGCCGATTGTGGCGTGCGACCCGGAAGGTAGTGCGAAGTTCATTCTCGGGCCGACCGATGTCGAAGGCACCCAGATTTCTAGTGCGCAGGGACGTCCGCACTCTAACGGCCAGGTCCTGACCGGCGACTACGAAGTTGGTCTTGAGTTCAAGTCCGAGGGCACTAAGCAGTTCGCCGAAACCTCGCAGCGCCTCATCTCGCTTCCGCCGCCCCGCAACCAGTTCGCGATGGTGCTCGATGGGCTCGTGATTTCGGCGCCGCGGATGCAGTCAGCAATTCTCGACGGTAAGGCCTCCATCACAGGTGGCTTCACTCAGGAGCAGTCCTTCGCTCTGGCCAAGCAGCTGTCCTTCGGCTCGCTGCCTTTGAACTTCGAAGTGCAGTCCGAGGAACAGATCTCCGCGACTCTCGGTACCGAGCAGCTTGAGCGCGGTATTTTGGCGGGCGTTATTGGCCTCGGCCTCGTCATGGTCTACATGATCTTCACCTATCGCGGGCTGTCGGTCATTACGATGGCCTCGCTGATCATGGCTGCGATCCTGTCCTACGGCACGATCGCATTATTGAGCTGGACCCAGGGCTATCGACTCTCCTTGCCAGGTGTTGCCGGGTTGATTGTTGCCATCGGTATAACCGCAGACTCCTTCATCGTGTATTTCGAACGTGTTCGCGACGAGGTGCGGGAAGGCGCAGACCTCCAGACTGCGGTTTCCCGCGGCTGGAAGCGGGCTCGCCGCACGATCCTGGCCTCGGACGCCGTGAACTTCCTGGCCGCCATCGTGCTGTATTTCCTCGCGGTGGGCGGCGTGCGCGGCTTCGCCTTTACCTTGGGCCTGACTACTCTCGTCGATCTGTTGGTCGTGTTCTGGTTCACGCACCCGCTGCTCGAACTGCTCGTGAAATCCCGGTTCTTTGGTGGCGGCCACAAGTGGTCCGGACTAGATCCGACGCACCTTGGCGCCACTCCGGTCTATCGCGGCCGTGGCCGCGGTATTGAGGCACCCAAGCCCAAGAAGGCGAAGGTGACGGCCCCTACGAAGGGATCTAGCACGCTAACCATTGCGGAGCGGCGCGCTGCCGAACGGCGAGCTCAACGCGAAGCGGCTGAGGAGGAGAACAAATGATCTCACTAGCCACATTCGGTAACGAGCTGTACACGGGGGAGCGGTCCTATCCGATCGTCCAGCGACGCAAATGGTGGTTCATCATCGCCATTGCCGCGATGGTCCTGTCCGGACTCATCGTGGGGATCAAGGGGCTCAACCCCGGAATCGAATTCCGTGGCGGCACCGAATTTACGATCTCTAAGACGTCCGTCCACTCGGGCGATGCCGCTCGTGATGTCCTTGCGAAAAACGGGGTGTCTGAACCGCCTCGTGTTTCCACCGTCGGCAGCGACACCGTGCGTATCCAGACCGAGAATATTCCGGTCCCCGAAGGCAAGACCTCCGGCGAAATACTGCGGACTGTCTCAGACGAGCTAGCGAACGCTTACGGCGTTGCCGAAAGTGATGTGACCTCGAGCTCGGTCGGCCCATCCTGGGGGGCCGATGTCTCCAAGAAGGCCCTCCAAGGCCTCGTCACCTTCATGGTGCTGGTAACGATTGTCATGGCGGCCTACTTCCGCGCATGGCGAATGGGCTTGGCCGCGATCCTCGCGCTCATTCACGACGTCATCGTCACGATTGGCCTGTACGCCCTCGTCGGCTTTGAAGTGACGCCGGCATCCGTGATTGGGTTGCTCACTATTTTGGGCTACTCGCTATACGACACTGTCGTGGTGTTCGATAAGGTGCGTGAGAACACCGAGGGCCTGTTCGACCAGTACCAGGTGACGTACGAGGACCAGGCTAATCTCGCCGTTAACCAGACTCTGGTCCGCTCGATCAACACCTCGATCGTGGGTATCTTGCCCGTGGGCTCGATTCTCTTCGTGGGTGCATTCCTGCTTGGAGCTGGCACCCTGCGCGATATTGCGCTCGCCCTGTTTATTGGCATGATCATCTCGACCGTGTCCTCGATCTTCCTTGCGACCCCACTTGAGGTCGTCTTCCGCAACGGAGAAGCACGCATCAAGGAACACACCCGTCGAGTCCAGATCGAACGTGGTGAGATCGACCCCGAGGACGCCACCGCTCCAGTGTCACGGCCGAAGTCCTCGGCAGTCGCTAAGGTGGACACTAGTACTGACGTGGTCGAGCCGGGACAGCACCTGGGAACGCGTCACCAGCCTCGAAAGAAGAAGGGTCGCCGATGAGCTCGCCACAGCTGCCGGTCGAATTGACGGACCTCGTTAAAACCCATATCCGCGAAGTTGCAGACTTTCCGGAACCGGGTGTGCTCTTTAGAGACATCACCCCCCTCCTAGCTGACGGTCCGGCATTCCGGAAACTCATCAAAGGCCTCGCCGAGCACTACCGGGGTCGAATCGACTCCGTGGCGGGATTGGAGTCCCGCGGTTTCATCTTGGCTGCGCCGCTCGCGGTCGAGCTGGAAATCGGGATGATTACGATCCGCAAGGCTGGCAAGCTGCCTGGAGCGGTCTTCGGCGTGGACTATGCCCTCGAATACGGCACGGCACGCATGGAGGTCCATCCGGAGATCGTAAAGGATGGGGATCGCGTCCTCATCATCGATGATGTCTTAGCAACCGGTGGCACGGCACGGGCTGCGATCGATCTCGTGGAGCATTCCGGCGGCAGTGTCGAGGCGCTTTGCATGCTTCTCGAGCTTGCGGGCCTGTCTGGGCGATCCAAGCTCGAAGGCTATCAAGTTGACTCCGTCGTCACATACTAGTGAGCAGAGAACTAGCCAGGCTGGCTTAGACTAGGGGTATGAGTTCACCCGAGTCCACAACCCCAAGTGGGAACACCTCGCAGCGCTCGATGCTGCACTGGCTCGGGACGCGTAAGCACAAGGTCGATCCAGCGATCGAGAAGATCGTTAAGGCCCTGCATGAGAACCACCCCAAGGCACCCACCGATCTGATTGAGCGTGCCTACGTTGTCGCGAAGCGGGCGCACGAGGGTCAGTTCCGAAAGAGCGGCGAGCCATACATCACCCACCCTGTCGCGGTGGCAGAGATTCTCGCTGAATTAGGGATGACGCCGTCAACGCTCGCGGCCGCGCTGCTGCATGACACGGTCGAAGACACCTCCTACCGGCTGTCCGACCTGCGCGCAGAATTCGGCGACGATATCGCGCTGCTCGTCGATGGCGTGACCAAACTCGACAAGGTCAACTACGGCGATGCTGCGCAGGCAGAAACCGTACGCAAGATGGTCGTGGCAATGTCCAAGGACATTCGCGTTCTCATCATCAAACTGGGCGACCGCCTGCACAATGCCCGCACGTGGAAATATGTTCCGTCCGAATCCGCGAAACGCAAGGCTCGCGAGACCCTCGAGATCTATGCCCAGCTAGCGCACCGTCTCGGCATGAACGCCATCAAGTGGGAACTCGAGGATCTCTCCTTCGAAACCCTGTACCCCGAGGTCTATCAAGAGATCATCCACCTGGTCTCGGACCGCGCCCCTGCGCGAACCGAATACCTCAATAACGTCCTTTCGCGCATCGAAGACGTCCTTGGCAAGGCCGGTATTCAGGCAACGGTCACCGGTCGGCCAAAGCATTACTACTCGATTTACCAAAAGATGATCGTGCGAGGGCGAGACTTCAACGACATCTACGATCTCGTCGGAATCCGAGTCCTCGTTGACACCGTGACCCAGTGTTATGGCGTCCTTGGCGCGCTGCATGGCTGCTGGAAGCCCCTTCCCGGCCGGTTCAAGGACTATATTTCGGTTCCGAAGTTTAACCTCTATCAGTCACTCCACACGACGCTTCTTGGTCCCGGTGGTAAGCCGATCGAGGTTCAGATCCGGACCTATGAGATGCATAAGGCCGCGGAGTTTGGCGTCGCTGCCCACTGGAAGTACAAGCAGAATCCGAACGCCACGAAGCCCACGGATGCCCCCGGCTCGGACCCGCAAGACATGCGCTGGCTACGGCAGCTGGTGGACTGGCAAAAAGAAACGCAGGACCCTGCCGAGTTCCTCGAGTCCTTGCGCTATGAAATGGCCTCGACCGAGGTCTACGTCTTCACCCCGCGCGGTGACGTCATCACGTTGCCCTCCGGCTCGACCCCGATCGATTTCGCCTACTCGGTTCACACCGAAGTCGGCCACCACACTGTGGGAGCGCGGGTTAACGGCAAGCTCGTTCCCTTGGAGACCCAGCTCGATAACGGCGACACAGTCGAGATTTTCACTTCGAAGGCGGAGAATGCCGGACCCAGCCGCGACTGGTTGACCTTTGTCGGCTCGGCCCGCGCACGTAACAAGATCCGTGCGTGGTTCTCCAAGGAACGTCGCGAAGAGGCCGTTGAAGAAGGCAAGACCCTCATTGCCAAGGCGATGCGGAAACAGAACCTTCCCATCCAGCGCCTCATGAGCCATCAATCCTTGACGGCCCTTGCCGATGAGCTGAAGTACCAAGACGTTTCGGCCCTATACGCCGCGGTAGGCGAGCGACACATCTCAGCCGGCAATGTCGTGACGCAACTCATCGAGCTCGTCGGCGGCGACGAAGGCGCGGAAGAGGATTTGGCCGAGGCGACGGTGCCCGGCACCCAGCAGGAACGCCGCGCGAGCCTGAATGAACCCAACGTCATAGTCGAGGGCATGCAGCAGGGCGAAGCGTGGGTCAAGCTCTCCAAGTGTTGTACACCCGTTCCAGGTGACGACATCATCGGGTTCGTGACTCGCGGTTCCGGGATTTCCGTGCACAACGTGGATTGCGCGAACGTTGCCAACCTCAAGCGCGAGCCCGAGCGCATTCTCGAAGTTAGCTGGGGGGAGCACCGGCAGGGCTCCTTCCTCGTCCAGGTCCAGGTTGAGGCTATCGACCGTGCGGGACTGCTGAACGATATTACGAAGATCCTGTCGGATAACCACGTCAACATTCACTCCGCTTCCACTTCGGTCAACCGTGACCGACTGGCCGTACTGCGCTTCGTTTTCGAACTCGCCGATGCCACCCATATGACCCATATTTTGTCTGCGTTGCGCAGTGTTGACGGGGTCTATGAAGCCTCCCGCATCCGGCCAGGCGCACGCCGGCAAAGCCGCTAGTGGCCCATCACCTCTAAAATCTCCACGACTTCCTCCCACACGGGGCGGGCGATCTTTGACGCACGGCAGCGGTGGGCAAGCTTCGATGAAGAAATCCGTGAGCGAAGATCGATAATGTCACTCAGGTACGTCAACCCGTGGACGCTCAGCGTGTCCATGATGCTGCGATAGGGCTCGGTCACGACGCGGCTACCAAACCGCACGAAATCCCGATAGTGCAGATGCACGTCCAAGACTCGGGTGCCTGGCGGCGGGGCCTTGGCTCGCGGATAGATCTCGTGAACGTCGGGCACCCGCGCGCCCCACACGAAGAGTGCCGACCGGCCAGCGATGACATAGTCGCCCTGCAGCTGATGGCTTACGATGCGTGACCGGAAATCCGGGTCCGAGCGGATTGGCAGCAGCGACGGGTTCGTCGTGAGGAATCCGAGCTGCCAGGAATCGGTCTCCAGTAACGGATCAATGACAGGCTCGCTTGGGCCCATCGGACGAAGGTGGGCGATCGGGGAGTGCATACCGCCAGTAGACACGACTGCGGGGCGCCGTGGCAGATATCCACAGCGCCCCGAGACTAGGTATAACTAGCTGATGGTGTCGAGCCAGGCCTGTTTGGCGGCGCGCTCTTCCTCCAACTTGGCGACCTTGGCAGAATCGTTGGATTCCTTGGCGCGAGCGATCTTGTCATCGAGCGTGGCAAGGGCATCTTCGATCTGGGTGGCGAGCGCGCTCTTGCGAGCCGTCACTTCCGGATCGGTGGCGCGCCACTGCTCCTGCTCGGCTTCCCGGATCGCATCCTCGACCTTCCGCATCCGGCCTTCGACCTCGTTCATCGCGTTGCGCGGCACGAAACCAATCTGCTCCCAGGCGTCCTGGATGGGACGCAGTGCGGAACGGGCGCGCTTGGGATCGGTGATCGGCAGGAGCGCTTCCGCCTGTTCACACAGCTCGCGCTTCTTCACGAGGTTTTCCTGCTGCTCTTGATCGGCCTGCGCATTCGAGGCGTTGCGTGCATCGAAGAAGACCTGCTGGGCCGCGCGGAAACGCTTCCAGAGCTCGTCATCATCCTTGCGATTGGTGCGTCCCGCAGCCTTCCATTCTTCAAGCAGATCGCGGTAGGCAATCGTCGTGCGTCCCCAATCCGTGGAATCGGACATCTGGGTGGCGCGCTCAATGAGCTCTTCCTTCTTTGCCTTGGATTCCTTTTGCTTGGCATCGAGCCCAGAGAAAAACTGCCGGCGATGCCGGTCAAAGGTGGTGCGGGCGTGCGAGAAGCGCTTCCACAGGGCATCCTCCGTCGGTCGGTCAAGACGCGGGCCACGGCGTTGCGCCTCTTTCCATTCCCCGAGCAGGTCACGGATCTGCTGGCCGGACTGCCGCCACTGCGTCTTTTGGGGATCGCGATTCGCGATCTTCTCCGCCCGGGCGACGATCGCTTCGCGCTGCTCGACCGCTGCCTTCTTAGCCGCTTCGCGTTCAGCTGCCGCCTGCTTCTTGCGTTCTGCGCCTGCGGTCTCCAGCGCCTGGACGCGGGCGCGAAGTCCATCGAGATCACCAACGGCTGCAGGTGCCGCCACCTGTTCCTTCAGGGACGTCAGCGTCGTATCGACCTCACGGGCATTCAAGTGGGGCAGGCGCGCTTCGGCTAGCCGAACTTCGGCATCGAGATCCAGGTAGCGCTGAACGTAGAACGCGAGGGCCTCTTGCGGGGAGGCATCGGGGAACTGTCCGACCGAGCGTTCGCCGGCATTCTCTCGTACCCAGACGTTGCCCTCCTCGTCGACCCGGCCGTATTCTCCGGCCTGGTCAGCATCCAGACTCGGCGCGGCAACCGTCACCTGCGGGACACCCGTCGGGGCGGTGAGGGGAGCGGCCGATGGCGGCGGCACCACTGGCGCTGCGGGCGGCGGAGTCGGGCTTGGAACGGGAGCTGCAGCAGGCGGCGCCGGCATCGGAGCCGCGGGGGCCGTCTCGGTGGCGTCCTGCGAAGGAGTTTCTTCTTCTTTCGGCGGCTCGGGAGCCACAGCCGCCGGGGCCGGCTCGGCCTCAGGTGATGCGTCGGCTGGAGGAGCCTCGGTAGGTGCTTCGGTCTCCCGGCTACCTTCGTGAGCGGGAACCTGTTCGGGATTCTGCTGCTCTTCGGTCAACGGACTCACTCCTTTTCGTGGTTGCGATACCGCATGGGACTCGCGAGGGCGCGCGTAATCGATGCGCACAGTACATCACCACTCTAGTGTCTTGCAGATCACCTTTCCTCATGAGTGGCTCGATATAATCGAATCGTGATCATTCGTCGCTTCGTTTCTCCCGTGCTGGCCGCTAATTGTTACATTCTTTTCGATCCTGAATCGAAATCTGCTGTCGTCGTCGACCCCGGTGCTCTGACTTCCGAACCTGTCGGGCAGTGGCTCGCCGAGCACGATGGATCCGTCGCGGCGGTTCTGCTTACCCACGCGCATCCGGATCACATGTGGGATGCGGCAGCAGTTGCGGGGGAGCAACCCGTCATCGTGCCCTCGCCCGATCGCTACCGCTTTTCCACCCCAAACTTCGGCCTGCCGCCGGAGTTCGCTTTTGAAGCCTTAGCTGGTTATCCGCTCTCGGCCCCGACGAACCTCGTTGAGCTGGCCCCTGAGGTTTGCCAAGGCGAGGGCGCGCCGATTGCTCCGGGCATCGTCATTCGGGGTATTCCCGCGCCCGGTCACACCGAGGGCTCCACTGTCTTCCTCGCCCAGGCAACCGCAGACGCGGAGCTCCCGAGCTTTGGTAACGTCGGCGAGCAAAGCGATTCGGGCGTGCGCCTCGTCATGCTCGGCGGTGATGTGATCTTTGCGGGCTCGATGGGCCGCACCGATCTTCCGGGTGGCGATGATGAGGAGATGAAATCCTCGCTGAGGACCTTGGCGACCGTCATTTATCCCGAGACGATGATTCTTCCCGGTCACGGCCCCGCCACAACAATGGCGCATGAAAAGGCAACAAACCCATTCCTGCAATTCGGTGCGCGTTAGGCGAGTAGTTCGAACCGGGGGCCGGAGCGTGAAACAATAGGAGCCATGGTTCGCTCCTCGATTTCTGGGTTCCCTGAACTCCTACCTCACGAACGTTTCGCCGAGCTTCAGATGCTCGATTCTTTGCGACGCACGTTCGAGCTCCATGGTTTTAGCCCGCTGGAAACTCGGGCCGTCGAAAAGCTGGAGACGCTGGCGAAAAAGGGCGAGACGTCCAAGGAGGTCTACGCACTGTCGCGGATCCACGATGTGAAGAGCGATAGCAGTGACGCGCAGCTGGGGCTCCATTTCGATTTGACGGTGCCATTCGCACGTTTTGTCGTCGAGAATTCCGGGCATCTGGTCTTTCCCTTCAAGCGCTATCAGATCCAAAAGGTCTGGCGCGGCGAGCGGCCCCAGGAGGGCCGGTTCCGGGAATTTGTCCAAGCCGATATCGATGTCGTCGGCCAGGACACGCTGCCATTCCACTACGAGGTTGATCTCCCGCTCGTTATGGCTGAAGCGCTTGAAAGCCTCGATATCGGCCAAACGATCATTCAGGTCAACAACCGCAAGGTGTGCGAAGGCTTCTACGAGGGCCTGCAGATCGTCGATGTTGCCGGCACGCTGCGCGCGGTCGACAAGCTCGACAAGATCGGCGAGGAGGGGGTCGCACGGATTCTCGTCGACGATGGCGGGCTGAGTACGCAGCAGGCCGAAGCGGCGCTCGACCTCGCGCGGATTTCCGGTGAGGACGCCACGGAAGTCATCGAGCAGGTGCGTGCGCTCGACGTGTCGACCGAGCTACTCGAGGTGGGCCTGAGTGAGCTGGGGGATTTGCTCACCGAAGCGCAGGCGACCCGGCCCGGCGCGATCCGCGCGGTGCTGAAGATCGCGCGCGGCCTGGACTACTACACCGGCTCCGTCTACGAGACGCTGCTCGTCGGCCATGAAGACCTCGGATCCATCGGTGGCGGGGGACGCTACGATTCGCTCGCAACCGTCGGAAAGCGCAGTTTCCCGGGTGTTGGTATCTCCATCGGCGTCACCCGGTTGCTCTCGCGGCTCCTGGCGAGCGCCGAAGTGGGGCGGCCGGTCGCAACGGTCGTGCTCGTGGCCGTGACGAGCGAAAGCGAGCGCCACGCCTCCAATGAGATCGCAGCTCAGCTCCGCGCGCGAGGCATTGCGGCCGATGTTGCCCCAACGGCAGCGAAATTCGGCAAGCAGATCCGCCACGCCAACCGGCTTGGAATTCCCTTCGTCTGGTTCCCGGGCGACAATCAGGTCAAGGACATTCGAAGTGGCGAGCAGGTCGAGGCTGATCCGCGCTCCTGGCAGGCCCCGGATAAGGACCTATACCCCGTGGCCCGCTGGCGACAAGGAGACATGTCATCGTGACCGATCACGCGGCTGCGCCCGCCCGTCACGTCGGGGATGCCCTGAGGAAGGTCCGCACGAGCTTTGCGGGCCTGCAGTTTCCGTTTGAGCTCCGCGACGCGCAGCGCGGCAAGGCGCTGAGCCGCCAGGCGATGACTCAGCTCGATGACTACCTCATCCCGCGCTACGAGGCCCTGGATGCGCCGCTGCTCGCGGTCGTAGGTGGTTCGACCGGCGCGGGGAAGTCCACGCTCGTCAACTCGCTGCTTGGCACGAATGTCTCCCACACCTCGGCGATCCGGCCGACGACGCGCCGGCCCGTGCTCATTCACCACCCCGATGACACCTCGTGGTTTGAAGGCTCGCGGATCCTGCCGGATCTGGCTCGCGTGCGACGCGGCATCGATGAGCGCATGTCGCCCGTGGAAGAGGGCAGCACCAGCGAAGTCGAGATCCGCGCGACGCGGCGCGTCCCGCCGGGACTTGCGCTCCTCGATGCGCCCGATATCGACTCGGTAGAAGAAAAGAACCGCGCGCTCGCCCGCCAGCTCCTGGCCGCGGCCGATCTGTGGATCTTCACCACCACCGCGGCACGCTACGCCGATGCGGCACCGTGGGAGTTCTTGAGCGAGGCTGCGCGACGCAAGGTCGTCGTCGCCGTCGTGTTGAATCGTGTTCCGTCGGGGGCGGCCTACGAAGTCCGCTCCGACCTGACCCGTCGGCTCACCGAGGCCGGCTTGGCGCAGGCACCCGTCTTTACTATCGGCGAGCAGAACATTACCGACACGGGACGCATCCCCGTGGAATCGATCGAGCCAATCGTCGGATGGCTGAAGGGCTTGACGGATAACGCAGCGACGCGAGCCATGGTCGCACGCACGACGCTGGCCGGCGCGCTCGACGAGCTCGTTCGTACCGGCGCTGATGCGATCGATGCCTCGCGCGACACGATCTCGTTTTATACGGACCTTGCGCGCCGCGTCGACGACTCCTATGCGGACGCACACTCGCGGATCACCGAGGCCACGAAGGATGGCTCGATGCTGCGTGGCGAGGTGCTCGCGCGCTGGCAGGAGTTCGTCGGCACCGGGGACTTCATCCGATCGATCGAAGCGGCCGTCGGGCGGATGCGGGACCGGCTCGGGGCGTTTTTCAAGGGCAAGCCCGCGCCCGAAGCCGAGGTCGAAGAAGCGATCGAAACCGGGCTATTCACCCTGCTGGCCGCCGAAGCCTCGCGTGCCGGCAGCGAGGTCGACTACGCCTGGCAGCGCGAGCCCGCCGCCCGCGAACTCCTCATGCGCGCCCACATCAACCTGCCACCGCGAAGCGAGCTCGATGACCGTGCAGCGCAGACGGTTCGGGCCTGGCAACGCGACGTTCTCGAGATGGTCCGAAGTGAAGGCGAGGATCGACGCTTCTCCGCTCGCACGATGTCGCTCGGCGTCAACACCCTCGGGATCGCGCTCATGCTCGTGATCCTGGCTTCCACCGGTGGCGTGATTACCGGCATGGAGGTCGCCGCTGCCGGCGGCACCGCCGTCGTCGGACAAAAACTCTTGGAAGCGGTCTTCGGCGATGAGGCCGTCCGCAAGATGGCTCGCAATGCGCGCAAGAACCTGGAGGAACGCGCGGGCGAACTGTTGGCCTGGCATGCCCAGGCCTACCGGTCGCCGCTGACCGACCTGGGGCTCGATCCCGCAGCGCCCGATACCCTGCACGATGCCTTGATCGACCTGTCACGCGCCCGCAAAGCAGAAGGGCTGACCGCCTGATGGCCACCATCGCCGAGCACCTCAATCACCTGACCCGTGCCCTCGACCTCGCCGACGGTAGGTTCGACCCGGCCGTGATCGAAGCCGGCCGGGAGGTCGTCTCCAACGTCTCGGCGCGCGGCAGCGTCGATACGACGAGGACCGTCGCCTCCCTGTTCGGAACGACGGGCTCCGGAAAATCCTCGCTCCTGAATGCGCTGACGAAGACATCCTTCGCGCGCGTGGCCCACACCCGGCCAACAACCACCGAACCGCTGGCCCTCGCGCGCGCCATCGATGCCGAGACCACGGCGCTGCTGGACTGGCTCGAGTTCTCCCAACGCGCGACGAGCGAAGTCCTCAGCAAGGATCTCGTTCTCGTCGACCTGCCGGACATCGACTCCGTCGAACGTCACCACCGCGAGCTCAGCGAGAAGATGGCCAAGGTCGTCGACGTCCTCGTGTGGGTCATGGACCCGCAAAAATACGCCGACGCCGTCGTCCATCACGACTTCCTCGCGCCTTTGGCACGCCACGCGGACGTCACGGTCATCGTCCTGAACCAGATCGACCAGATCGCGCCCGCTGATGTGCCCGGCGTCGTCGCCGACGTCAAGCGCCTGCTCGCCGCCGACGGGCTGTCGAAGGTCGAGGTCGTGACGACATCCGCGAAGACAGGAGCGGGCGTCACCCAGCTGCGCGAAACCCTCGAAGGCATTGCCTCCCGGCAGGAAGCGGTGCGCGCAAAGTCCCGCTCCGAGATCACTCACGTGGCCAAGCGCCTGCTGGCGGAGGTCGATTCCTCCGAGACCTCGCTCGCGCCGACCCAGCCGCTCGTGACCGCCGCTGCGAAGGCCGCCGGGATGGACGCGCTCGCCTCGGCCGTGGCGCGTTCCTATCAGCGCCGCAGCACTCAGCATGTGGGGTGGCCGTTCGTGCGCTGGGTTGCTCGCCTCCGGCCCGACCCGCTGGCAAAACTCCACCTCGCGGCTGGACGCAAGGATCGGATCGAGCGCGAAGCGATCGTGCCAACCACCTCGCTTCCCGCCCCGACGGCGGTGCAGGCCGCCAACGTGCGCTCCAGCGCGCATGAGTTCGTCTTGGGTTCGGCGAAGAATCTGCCCGATAGGTGGCGCAATGAGCTCGTCGCCGATACCCAGGCTCGCATTCCGGCGCTGACCGACAGCCTGGATGAAGCCCTCGCGCGGGTCGAGCTGCCGCTTGCCCCCGCCCGCTGGTGGACGCTCGCGAGCATCATCCAGGTCCTGGCAGCGATCGCGGTCCTCGTGGGCGGCGGCTGGCTCGCGGCGATCGCGGTCGCCTCCTACCTCCAGTTCGACCTTTCGGCTCCGACGTGGCGCGGCATCTCAGTCCCAACGCTCATCCTGCTGGCAGGCCTTGCCATCGGCCTCCTGCTTGCTCTCATCGGGCGATTGACGGCGCGCGCCGGCGCAAAGCGACGGGCCGCCATCACCCGTTCCCGGGTCATGACGGCCGTCGATTCACGAATCGAGCGCCAACTCATCCAGCCGGTACGCGAACAGTTGGAGGATTACTCCTTCTTCGTCGACGCGGCCAGACGCGCGGCAGGCACGCGCTAGAAGCTCTTGCGTCCGTAGCCTTTGCGCTTGGGCTTGTCCCAGTGCCCGGCCTCTTCACGGCGCTTCTTGCCCTTATAGCCCGTGCGAGCAAACCCGCCGGCCGGCTTGCGGTCGGTGCGCTTGCCGCCGCGCGGCCCGCGATCGGGACGGATCTTTAGTGCTCGGCCCTGGACTTGGGCGCGGCCGATCGTGCGCAGCGTTTCAGCATCGAGGTCGACGAGGATATCGACGAGGGAGAAGGTGGGGAAGATATCGATCTTGCCGACGTCGGTTCCCTTCAGGCCTGCCTCGCCCGTGATGGCGCCGACAATCGCGCCCGGGAGCACGTGGTCCTTGTGCCCGACCTCCACGCGGTAGCGCGTGCCGCCGGCCGGAACACGGACGCGTCCTTGCCCGCGGCCCTGGCCGCTGCGCGGGTCATCGAAGTCGACGCTGGAAATCTGTTCCGAATCGTCGCTCGACGGCCCGTTGTCCTTGACCGCGAGCGCGAGCAGCGCGGCCGCGAGGTCGGTGACGTCGATACCGGATTCGGCGATGGCCTCGCGGTAGAGCTCTAGTCGGCCGGCCTCGATACGGGCAGGAACCTCGGAGAGCAGCTGGGTGACGCGATGGTGCGAGACGTCCTTCGGGCTCGGAATCCGGATCTCGGTCAGTTCGGAGCCGGTCAGGCGCTCGATCTGGCGCAGGCGGTGCTTTTCCTTCGGGGTAAAGAAGGTCAGTGCACGCCCGGAACGCCCGGCGCGGCCGGTCCGGCCAATGCGGTGGACGTAGGCCTCGCCTTCTCGCGGTACGTCGAAGTTGACGACGAGCCCAATGCGTTCAACATCGAGGCCGCGGGCCGCAACGTCGGTCGCGACAATGACGTTGAGCGAGCCGCCGCGCAGGCGCTCCACGAGCCGCTCCCGCTCCTTTTGGGGCACGTCGGAGGACAGCGCGGCCGCGGCGATACCGCGCCCGGTCAGGTCGGCGGTCACCTCTTCAGCGGTGGCGCGGGTACGCACAAAGACGATGGCCGCATCGGCGCTCGTCGTGGCCAGGACTCGAGCCAGCGCACCATTCTTGTGGCGGAAAGGAACGACGGCGTACTCCTGAGTCACCGTATCGACGGTGGACGCCTGCCTCGTGACTTCGAGGCGGACAGGATCGGACAGGTGCTGCTTAGCGACCTTGGCGATCACCGGCGGCATGGTCGCGGAGAACAGGGCCGTGGTGCGCTCTTTCGGGCACTGGCTGGCGATCTGCTCGACGTCTTCGGCAAAGCCCATGCGCAGCATCTCGTCGGCCTCATCCAGCACCAGGACGTGCACGTGGGAAAGGTCAAGAGCGCCCTTTTCCATGAGGTCCATGATGCGGCCCGGGGTCCCGACAACGACCTGGGCGCCGCGCTTGAGCGCCTTCATCTGCGGCTGGTAGGCGGCGCCACCGTAGACGGCCGCGATCGTGATCTCGGGTAGTCGGGAGGCGAAGGTCTTGATAGCTTCGGCGCCCTGCAGCGCAAGCTCACGCGTCGGGCACAACACGAGGGCCTGAACCTGGGAGGCATCGGGATCGATGCGAGCAAGCAGGGGAAGGCCAAAAGCGGCAGTCTTGCCGGTGCCGGTTTGCGCAATACCGACGACATCTCGGCCGCTAAGGAGCGGGCCGATGGCCTCGCGCTGGATATCGGTTGGGGTGGTAAATCCTAGGTCCGTGACGGTGTCGAGGAGCTCCTCGGGCAGGCCAAGGTCAGCAAAAGTTGTCATGAAATGATCAATCCCATCGGTGCTAAGCGGCTGTCGGGAGTAGCTGACCCGATCAGGAGCACCAATGGCCTAACAGAGAAACCAGGCTCGGGGTGCGCGCTCAGAAAATGTCACCCGCGGACTCTCCAGCGGGGCCCGTCCACCCTATCGCGTTAGTCTGCCCGCGCTGCGGAACCAATGTTGTCCGAGGCGGTGAGCTTGGGCACACGAGTCGCAGTGAACGTCGAGAACGCGGCCAGCAAGGCCATGAAGATAAGCCCCGGAACGAAGGGATTGCCATCCAACTTTCCGTTACCGACGATGTAGGGCACCATCTGGAAGAACCCGACGACACCGATGGCCAGGGCAGCGCCGATACCGTCGACAATCTGCAGGGACGCCGAGATCTGACCGTGCTCATGCTGCGGAGTCTTGCCGAGGGCGACAACGCTCATGGCAGGAAGCGTCAGACCAATGCCCGCGCCCGCGAGCAACCATCCCAGTGCGGTCAGCAATGGGGGAGCGAACGGCAGGGCGGAAAACGCTGCGACCAGGATGCCGATCGTGGCGAGGCCTCCGCCGATTATCGGCAACCGATGACGGAGCTCAGGATCGGCGATCTTGCCCTGGACGAATGATCCGATAGCCCAGGAAATTCCACCGATGGTCAAAATGATGCCCGCACTACTGACCTCCCAGCCATGAATCTTGACCAGCATGAGCGGCAGGAAGGACTCAGTAGCCACGATCGGCGCATTGATCCACATGCGGGTCGCGATTGCCGCGCCAACCTGGTCTTTGTGTGCGGTGAGAGAACCGGCCGGCAGGAGCTGGCGCAACAGGTAGAAGACGCCCGCAGCAAGGATGAGAAACAGGATCGCTGCGAGGATCGAGCGCCGCGCGACCACCACCTGCATGAGAGCAGCACCGCCACCCGCTCCGGTGGCGATGAGCACAAGGCGGTAAGCGCCGTGATCCTTCCAGACGCTCTCGTGCTTACGCGGCAGTGGCTTCAGGATCGGGATCATCGCGAGGATCGCGAGCACGAGGATGGGAACGACAGCAAGGAATACGACTCGCCAGGAGTATTTCTCCGCGATGAGGCCCGCGAAGTAGGGGCCAAACATCGAGGGCACAACCCAGGCAGCAGCAAAGACCGCGAAGAACATCGGCTGCTTCGCCGTGGGCACGAGTGAGCCCACCATGGCGTAGAGCGAGACCATGAGCATGCCGGTGCCCAGCCCCATCACGGCACGCCCGATCGCGACGACTGCCATGTGATTAGCGAGGCCAGCGATGACGAGTCCCGAGGCCGCAAGTGCACAGCCGGTGATCGTGGGAAGGAAGGGACCGCGGGCGTCGACCCACTTGCCCCCGAACGTAGTAGAAATCACGTGGGTGGCCAGCGGCGCTCCCATGGCGATGGCGTAGAGGTGATCGCCGTTGAGGGCTTCGGCAACGCGCGGCATAACGGTCGTTAATGCCAGCGCTTCGAAGGCCCCCACGGTGATCAGGGTGACCGAAAGCCACAGTAAGCGGCGAAGAAACGCATCGCTCTCGGAATGCGGCTTGATGTCTGTCACCAGCCGATTGTCGCCCGCATCAGCGGTAGACTCAAGCGCGCGACCGCCCGTTTCGCGGTTCGCACACCGATTAGGGAAGGATGCACCATGCTCCGCACACACCGCGCAGGGGACCTGCGCGAAGAACATATTGATCAGACCGTTACCCTCGCCGGCTGGGTGGACCGTCGCCGCGATCACGGCGGGGTCGCTTTTATCGACCTGCGCGACGCCTCGGGGATTTGCCAGGTGGTCGTTCGCGAGGACGTCGCCCACCAGCTCCGCAGCGAATTCGTCTTGAAGATCACCGGAACCGTGAACCGGCGGCCCGAGGGCAACGAGAACGATACGCTGCCAACCGGCGCCATCGAGGTCATCGCAGAGGACGTGGAAGTCCTCAATCCGTGTGCAGCCCTGCCCTTCCAGATCTCCGATCACGCCGAGGACGCCGGCCAGGTCGGAGAAGAAGCACGCCTGAAGTACCGCTACATCGATCTGCGCCGTTCCAGCGCCCAGAAGGCGATCCGGTTGCGCTCCGACGTCTCGCGCGCCGCTCGCAAGGTCCTCGATGAGCACGAGTTCGTCGAGATTGAGACTCCGACGCTGACTCGCTCGACGCCCGAAGGCGCCCGCGACTTTCTCGTCCCGGCGCGGCTATCACCCGGCTCCTGGTACGCACTGCCGCAGTCCCCGCAGCTGTTCAAGCAGCTTCTGATGGTTGGCGGCATGGAGCGCTACTACCAGATCGCGCGCTGTTACCGCGATGAGGACTTCCGAGCCGACCGGCAGCCGGAGTTCACCCAGCTCGATATCGAAATGAGCTTCGTCGAACAAGACGATGTCATCGCCGTTGCCGAGGACGTCCTGAAGGCCGTGTGGAAGCTCGTTGATTACGACCTGTCGACCCCGATCCCGCGCATGACGTACGCCGAGGCGATGGAAAAGTACGGCACCGATAAGCCGGACCTGCGCTTCGACCTCGAACTCGTTGACCTGACCGACTACTTCAAGGACACGCCGTTCCGGGTCTTCCAGAACCCCTATGTCGGTGCTGTCGTGATGCCGGGCGGCGCTTCGCAGCCCCGACGCCAGTTCGATGCGTGGCAGGAATGGGCAAAGCAGCGCGGTGCCCGTGGCCTTGCATATGTCACGGTCCAAGAAGATGGCACCCTTGGCGGCCCGGTTGCCAAGAACATCTCCGATGCGGAGCGCGATGGTCTTGCGGCAGCCGCCGGAGCCGAACCAGGCGACGCGATCTTCTTCGCAGCCGGCGCGGTGGACTCCTCCCGGGCGCTGCTCGGGGCCGCACGCCTGGAGATCGGCAAGCGCTGCAACCTCATCGATGACGACGCATGGTCCTTCGTATGGGTTGTGGATGCACCCCTGTTCAAGCCTGCCGGTCAGGACGATGACGTGGATCTCGGCCATTCGGCCTGGACCGCCGTCCACCACGCCTTCACCTCTCCCAACCCCGAATGGATTGACCGCTTCGAAGAGGATCCAGGCAACGCGCTGGCTTACGCCTATGACATCGTGTGCAACGGCAACGAGATCGGTGGCGGTTCGATTCGTATCCACCGTCGAGACGTGCAGGAACGCGTCTTCAAGGTCATGGGTATTGGACCGGAAGAAGCTCAAGAGAAGTTCGGCTTCCTGCTCGACGCCTTCAAGTTCGGTGCGCCCCCGCACGGCGGAATCGCCTTCGGCTGGGACCGAATTGTCATGTTGCTTGCCAAGGCGCCTTCGATTCGCGATGTCATCGCATTCCCGAAGTCTGGCGGCGGTTTCGATCCGCTGACGCAGGCTCCGGCGCCGATCACGGCCGAACAACGCAAGGAAGCCGGTGTTGATGCCAGCCCCGAGGACGCCGAGGCGGACAAGGAGTGATCTCCTCGTATGAGGAGGCCGCAGCACACTGGCCAAACATTGCTGAGGCAACGACGCGTTGGGCCGGCCACCGAGTCTTCTCTCTGGACGGCCCAACGCCATCGTTCATCTTGCTTCCCACGGACCCAGAGCGAGGCGATGTCCTCGTCGTAGGTGAGCGTTCACCCGAACTCATCGAGTCCTACCTGCCCGAGGACGTCCACTTCGTAATGGCTGAAGCTCGGGAGGATCACGCCGATGATGAGGTCCTGCGCGCAGCCGGTTTTCTCCCCATCGGTGACTGGTGGTGGATGGCGTGCCGTACTCCGATCGCGCACCAGGCCGGACAAGAGCGGGTTGCGCCTCTTACGCTGAGCCCGGAAGAAATTCGCGATGCGCAATCTCGCTGCAATCCCGACACGCACGTCCAAAGCGACGACCCCGCCTATCAGTGGTGGGGTTACGAAGCCCCCGACGGCGTCATTGCGGGCATCGTCGCAGTCCAGGACCTGCCCGAGCATCTCGTAGGCGGCGAGGCCGGAATCTCGCTGTCTGCCCTCGGCGTCGATCCGGCCTACCGCCGGCAGGGGATCGCGGCAGCCATGATGGCGACGCTGACAAACTACGGGCTGACGCGCGGCGCGGTCGTCCAATGCGGCGTGTGGAAAAGCAACGAACCCGCGCTGCGCATCTATCGACGTCTTGGCTATCGCGAAGAGCACGCAATTCGCGGTTGGCGGCGGATGTGACGTCGAATGCGCGGCCCGGCAGTAAACTGAGACCATGGCCCGTTATCTCGACATTCATCCCGTTAACCCGCAACAACGCCTGGTCAACCAGGTAGCTGAGACGCTCGCAGCGGGTGGTGTCGTCGCGTACCCCACGGACTCCGGGTACGCCCTTGGCTGTTCGCTTGCGAACAAGGAAGGGCTCGATCGCATCCGCACGATCCGTCAGCTGAACAAAAAACACCATTTCACCCTCATGTGCGCGGATTTTGCGCAGCTCGGCCCGCTCGTGATCGTCGATAATCCGGCCTTCCGACTGATTAAGCAGCTCACCCCTGGTCCCTTCACCTTCATCTTGAAGGGAACCAAGGAAGTTCCGCGCATGACCTTGAACCCGAAGAAGAACACCGTTGGCGCGCGGATTCCCGATCACGCCATCACCCAGGAAATCCTCAAGGCGCACGGTGAACCCATCTTGTCCTCCACCCTGATTCCGCCGGGGGAGGAGGAGCCCATGAACGAAGGATGGGAAATCCAAGACCGGTACGGCCATCTTCTCGATGTCGTCGTCGAGGGGCCGGTCACGCTGCCCGAACCCACAACGGTCGTCGACCTGACAAGTGGGGCACCAGAGATCCTGCGCCAAGGCGCCGGAGAGTTGTACGGATCATAATCGACTACCCTAGGGACGTGACGTTGAACCAACCGAAGTTGATCCCGGACCCGGCCGACGAAGAGGGCTTTCCCATTCCTGAGCCACTTTCTGGCCACGGTCCGGCCCGCGTCATTGCCATGTGTAATCAAAAGGGCGGGGTAGGGAAAACAACGACAACGATCAACCTGGGCGCCGCACTGGCCGAGTACGGCCGCAAGGTCCTGATCGTTGACTTCGATCCGCAAGGGGCGGCCAGCGCCGGCCTTGGCATCAACGCCCACGAGCTTGATGAAACGATCTACACCCACCTCATGGCGGCGGAGCCGGACGTTCGGCGCATCATCCACCAGACCTCAACCCCTGGTCTCGATCTCGTGCCCGCGAACATCGATTTGTCGGCAGCCGAAGTACAGCTGGTAAACGAAGTCGCACGCGAGCAAGCCCTCATGCGCGTGCTGTATCCGGTGATGGACGACTACGACGTCATCATCATCGACTGCCAACCCTCGCTCGGGTTGCTGACCGTCAACGCGCTGACCGCCGCCCACGGCGTCCTCATCCCGCTCGAGGCTGAGTTCTTTGCCCTGCGCGGCGTTGCCCTGCTCGTGGAGACAATCGATAAGGTCCGCAGCCGACTCAACCCGAAGCTGAAGGTCGATGGCATCGTCGCGACGATGGTCGACATGCGTACCCTGCACGCGCGCGAAGTGATCGAGCGGGTCGGCGAGGCCTTCGGCGACCGTCTCTTCGATACGAAGATCACGCGTACGGTCAAATTCCCCGACGCCACGGTCGCTACCGAGCCCATCACCAGCTACGCGCCGAAGCATGCGGGCGCCCAGCTCTATCGCCGCTTAGCGCGCGAACTCATTGCGCGCGGGGCCGCTGCCTAAATGTCCGCAGCACCGTCGGAAGGGTTTTCCGTCGAGCTGGACGTCTTTTCCGGTCCGTTCGATCTGCTCCTCCAACTGATATCCAAACATCAGTTGGATGTGACTGAGGTAGCCCTCGCGCAGGTGACGGACGAGTTTCTCGCGTACGCATTTTCCTCCGGCGAAGAATGGGACCTATCTCAGGCGAGCCAGTTCCTCGTCATTGCCGCGACGCTGCTCGACCTGAAGGCACTGCGCCTGCTGCCGCGCAGCGCCGAGAGCGATGAGGAGGACCTCGAGCTGCTTGAGGCACGCGATCTTCTGTTTGCTCGCCTCCTGCAATACCGCGCATTCAAAGAGGTGGCCGCCGAGTTTGAGGACCGGCTGCGGCAAGCGTCCGCCGCGCATCCGCGCCTAGTGCCGTTGGAACCTCAATTCGCACAGCTTTTGCCCGAGCTCATTTGGTCGATTGGACCGAACGAACTCGCAGCGATCGCCGCAGCGGCGTTTAGCCGAGATACGAGCGAACCGCAGGTACGGGTCGACCATTTGCACCACCCGGTCGTCCCGGTCGCAGAGCAGGCCCAGGTGATCTTGCAGCGTCTCAAAGGCTCACCGCGCTTGACGTTTCGGGCTCTCGTTGCGGATGCCTCGTCGCCGGCGGTCATCGTCTCGAGGTTCCTAGCCCTTCTCGAGCTGTATCGCGACGAGGTCCTCGACTTTGACCAGGCACACCCCGAAGACGAACTCGCCGTCGTCTATTTGGGCGATGAGTCCACCGAGATTCACCTGCGAGACGAATACGAGGAAGGCCCAACCGATGCAGCGAACTGACGATCTTAATCCGCGCGATCACCTAGCTGCGCTCGAAGCAATCCTCATGGTCGCCGAGACCCCGCTGACGGAGGAGGCACTCGCCGACGCCGTCGGTGTGTCCGGTGCCCAAATCGGTGAGCTGCTTCAGGAGCTAGCCAGCGACTATGAAGGTGTCGGCGGCTCACGGCCACGGGGCTTTCGCTTGCTGCAGCGCGCGGGTGGGTGGCGCATCTATTCCGCGCCGGAATACCAGCGGATCGTGGCGGAGGTCGTCCTCGCCGGGCAAACCTCGCGCCTGACGCAGGCGGCGTTAGAGACCCTCGCGGTCATCGCCTACCGGCAGCCGGTCACGCGCGGCCGAATCAGTGCGATCCGAGGCGTGAACGTCGACTCCGTCGTCCGTACGCTGCTGGCGCGTGGGTTGATCGAGGAAGCCGGCAGCGAAGACAGCGGCGCGATGCGCTATCAGACGACGACCTACTTTTTGGAAAAGATGGGGTTAAATAGCGTGCAGGATCTCCCGCCGCTTGCACCCTATCTGCCCGACGGTGAGGAATTGGAAAGCGAAGAGGAATGGTAGAGATGGCTCAAGAGGGCGAACGCCTCCAAAAGGTAATGGCGAACGCAGGCGTGGCATCGCGCCGCGTGTGCGAAAAACTCATCGCTTCCGGCCGAGTGAAAGTCAATGGCACCGTGGTGCGTGAACTCGGTTCGCGGGCGCTACCAACCGACATTATCCACGTCGATAATCGCCGCATTTTTACCGAAAACGACGAGCACTTAACCGTGGCATTCCATAAGCCCGAGGGCGTCGTCTCCACGATGGATGATCCCGAGGGGCGTCCGGCGCTAGGGGAGTACGTCGGTCACTACGGGCAGCGACTCTACCACGTGGGACGCCTCGACATTGCGACCGAAGGCCTCCTTCTCCTAACAAATGACGGGGAGCTTGCCCACCGGCTGACACATCCGTCCTACGAGGTGCGAAAAACCTACGTCGCGACGGTCAAAGGCAAGATGCACCGAGGAATCCCGAACCTCATGCGCAAGGGCATCGAGCTAGAAGACGGGCTCGCCAAGGCGGACAAGTTCATCCTTATGGAGTCCCAGGACGAGCTGAGTCTCGTGCAGATCACGATCCACATGGGACGCAACCGCATCGTGCGCCGCATGCTGGAAGAGGCCGGCTATCCCGTGGTGCGTCTCGTGCGCACGTCGGTGGGGCCGATCGACCTGGGCGACATGCGCCCGGGCAAATCGCGGCCATTGAACAGCAAGGAGCTCGCCGAGCTCATGCACACTGTTGGACTCTAGGAGCAGATCATGACCGCTCGTGTCGTGGGCGCGGGCCTGCTGGGAGCCTCACTGGGCCTTGCCCTGTCCTCCCTCGGGCACCGAGTGGTGCTCGATGACGTCTCGCCCCTCGGGCTATCACTCGCCTGCGGGCTCGGAGCGGGCGAAGTTACTCGACCGGGGGAAAACGATACGGACGTTGACCTCGTCATCGTCGCCACCCCGCCGGACGTGACCGCCGAAGTCGTCGTGCGCGAACTCGTGGCATACCCGAAGGCGATCGTCACCGATGTCGCGAGCGTCAAAAGTTACGTCATCGACGATATTCTCGCGGCTGCGCCGAGCGGTCTCGAGCGGTTCGTCGGCTCACACCCGATGGCCGGCAAGGAACGCTCGGGCGCACCGAACGCCGACGGCGACCTCTTCAAAGGGCGGCCGTGGGTCGTGGTGCCCACCCCCGCCACCTCACGCGAGGCGCAAGACCTCGTGGCCACCCTAGCCGTCGACGTCGGCGCCTTGCCGATCGTCATGAACGCCGCCGAGCACGACGACGCGGTCGCGGCTGTTAGCCACGTGCCCCAACTCGTCAGTTCGCTGCTCGCTTCCTGCCTCGCCGAGGTACCGGAAGGCGCCCTGTCGCTCGCGGGCCAGGGACTGCGCGATACGACGCGGATCGCCAAGTCTGACCCGATGCTGTGGTCCAATATCCTCAGCGTGAACGCATCTCCCGTCCTCTCGCACTTGCGGGGCATCCACGACGCCCTCGGGTCGGTGATCGAGGCACTGGTTGAATGTGAATCGGAGCTGTACCCGCCAGCTGCCGTCGCCACCCTCGCTTCCACCATCGAAGCGGGTAACGCCGGTGTCGCACGAATCCCGGGCAAACACGGCGGCGCGCAGCGCACCTACGAGGAGATCGTGTGTTACGTGCCGGACAAGCCCGGCGAACTCGCGCGGCTATTCGCCGATATCGGCAGCGGCGGAATCAACATCGAAGACGTGCGCCTGGAACACGCCGCCGGCGCGAAGGTCGGTCTTGCCACCATCTCGGTTGAGCCCACCGTTGGCGAGTTCCTTGCCACCCATTTGGAAAACCTCGATTGGAGTGTCGTGAGATGACCGGCTTAGTGATAGCGATCGACGGACCCTCAGGCGTCGGAAAGTCGACGATCGCGAAACGACTCGCGCGCAGCTACGCACTGTCCTACCTCGACACGGGGGCGATGTACCGCGCGGCGACGATCTACGCGCGCAACCAGCGCCTCGATCTGGTCGATCACGACGCGGTTGCCGCGGCGATTGAGAACATGCCGCTCGAGATGGTGATGGACCCGGCCAGGCCGCGCGTCCTGCTCGAAGGCAGCGAACTAGGCGCGGCGCTGTATTCGGCCGACGTCTCGCGTATCGTGTCCGCGGTCGCGACGAACTTACAGGTCCGGGCCCTGATGAAGGCCTGGCAGCGCGAATTGATCGCCGCCGAACGCGACGGCGGACGCTCGGGAGGCAAGGGGATCGTGGCCGAGGGGCGCGATATTACGACGGTCGTCGCCCCCGATGCCGATGTGCGAATCTTGCTCACCGCATCCGAAGACGCCCGCCTTACCCGGCGCGCCCGCCAGCGGCTCGGCTCCGATGATGAGTCCTCCCTTGCCGCGACGCGAGACGAAGTCATCCGCCGCGATGCCGATGATTCAACAGTCTCCAATTTCACGACGGCCGCCGACGGCGTCATCACCGTCGATTCATCCGACCTCACCCCCGATCAGACCTTCGCCGCGCTCGCCGCCATCGTCGATGAGGCACGCGCCAAGCGCGCCCGATCATGAGCGGGGCACGCGGCCAGCAGGTCAAACCGAGCGACATCCGGCGCTGGGGCCCCACGTGGTCTCGGCGGGTCGGGTGGTTTCTTGATCACATCTACTGGAATACGACCGTCGTCGGCGCCGAGAACATTCCCCAACACACGCGCGCGATCGTGGCCGCCAATCACGTCGGCATTATGGACGGCCCGGTCGTGCACGGGGCGCTGCCCCGCGGCTCCCATTTCATCGTCAAGCAAGAGTTTTTCGACTCCGCTCTCGGTTTCCTCATGACGTATTCGGGCCAGATTCCCGTCGATCGATCCTCCGGATCCGCGGCCCTACGGGTCGCCCTGGCGCTGCTCGAGGAAGATCGCCTGGTCGGTATCTTTCCCGAAGGCACCCGCGGGCGCGGCGATATCTCAGCCGTCCACGCCGGGGTCGCCTGGCTCGCCCTGCGCTCGGGCGCACCGATCATCCCGACGGCGGTCCTTGGCACCCGCGGCCCAGGTGATTCCCGCTCCCACGTGCCCCGGCCCCGAACCAAGCTCTACGTCGAGTTCGGCACCCCGATGACCGTCGACGTCGCCGATCTCAAGGGGCGCGCCGCCACCGCCGAGGCCATGAGCCAGATCGCCGACGTCATGTCACGGCACATCCGGGAAGCCTCCGCACGAACCGGGATTGCCCTGCCGGAGATGTAACGCCCCATCCCCCAAACGGGGGATACCTCAATCAACCGCGAGCGCACCCAGAACGTGGATGTGAAAGCCGGCTCGAATTTCTAGCCTGTCAGGTATGACAGCAATCGAGCTGAAAAACATCAGGAAAACGTACGGCCCCAAGGTGGCCGTCGACGATATCTCACTGACCGTTAGCCCGGGCCAGATCTTCGGCATCATCGGGCCCAACGGCGCCGGAAAGACGACCACCGTGGAGTGCATTTCGGGCCTGCGCACGCCAGATTCGGGTACCGTCCGGGTCTGCGGTCTCAACCCCGCTACGCAGCACCGGCGACTTAGCCAGCTACTCGGGGTTCAACTGCAAGAAAGCGCGCTCCCGGATCGCCTCACCGTGATCGAAGCTCTGGATCTATATGCCTCGTTCTATCCCCATCCGCGCTCGAGTGCCGAACTGCTCGACATGTTCAATCTCGCGGCGCATCGCACCACGCCCTACGCAAAGCTCTCGGGCGGCCTTGCGCAGCGATTGTCGATTGCGTTCGCTCTTATCGGCAATCCCAAGGTCGCGATTCTCGACGAATTGACGACCGGGCTTGATCCCTCGGCGCGGCGAGAAACCTGGTCGCTCATTGAAGGGGTGAGGGATACCGGCGTCACCATCCTTCTCGTCACCCATTTCATGGACGAGGCACAGCGCCTATGCGATGAGATCGCCATGATCGATGACGGGCGGATCATTGCTCAGGGCAGCCCCGCAGCTCTCGTCGACCTAGTGCGCGGCGCACAGACCCTCCATTTCCGGCTTGGCCAGGATCTCGATCCGAGCACGATCGCGGCGCTGCCCGGCGTCGAGGACGTCACTGTGGAGCATCGGATGTGGACCGTCACGGGCACCGGACATCTGCTAGCTACCACCGCCGGTGAACTAGCCAGGCACGGAATCATCGCTGAAGAACTCCGAACCAAAGAGCCCAATCTCGAGGACGCCTTCTTCGCCCTCACGACCAAGGAGGGCGCATGACCGCACTACGGCAGCTCATCATGACAGAAACCAAACTATTCCTGCGCGATCCCATAGCAGTGGCCTACGGACTGCTGTTTCCGACCGTGCTGCTGCTCGGGTTGGGCTCGATTCCAATCCTGCGTCAACCGTCACCAGAATTTGCTGGGGTGCGCTTCGTTGACCACTGGGCTCCATCAGCACTCGTGATTGGGATGATCGCGATCGGCGTTCAACACGTGCCGATCGTCGTGGCGACCTATCGAGAGCGCGGTATTCTGCGGCGGCTAGGAACGACGCCCGTTCATCCGTCGATGCTGCTCGTGGCTCAGCTCATCGTCGCCTTCGTCTTTGTTG
The DNA here is from genome assembly GCF_023634005.1 of Bowdeniella massiliensis. Lineage (NCBI taxonomy): Bacteria > Bacillati > Actinomycetota > Actinomycetes > Actinomycetales > Actinomycetaceae > Bowdeniella > Bowdeniella massiliensis. Next base: position 920 of record NZ_JALIQR010000008.1, on the reverse strand, counting down.
TCCTGTCGGCTGTCATCCTTATCGCCGCGGCTTGGCTGGTACTCGATGTGAGCCTTCCGCAGCAGCCGGTGACGTTTATGCTCGCGTTCGTCTTGGGTTTCGCTGCGCTTGTCGGCGTCGCCATGATTAGCGCGGCGGTCACCCCGACGGCGCAGTCAGCGACCGGGATTTCGATGGTGCTGTTCTTGCTCACCATGTTCTTTGGCGGCGTCTTTCTGCCTCGCTTCATGCTGCCGGACATCGTCATGACTATCGGCGATTTCGTGCCTCCGGGGGTCCAGAACCTCTTGGCTTCATGGGATCCTGCAGCGGCCGCTCACACCGTCGGCCTGGGATGGTCGGTGTGGGCGCAGCTTACAATGATGGCAGCCATCGCTCTGGTGGCATCCGCGATAGCAGCGAAGCTATTCCGATGGGAGTAGGGGATCGTGAGACCACAACCGGCACCGCCCGGCCATCCCGCACGGCTGTGGGAAGGACTTCTGTTGTGGGTGGCGTGGGTACTCCTTGCACTCGCTAGCATCGTCTTCGCGGTACGGCTGGCTACCGGGGCGACCATGTGCAGTGTCAGAACATAGTTGACACCAATCTGCGCGGGCCTGGCCGGTGATACTTGACAGCTGTCTCGCGACATCCTTGACAGCCACAGCACACTGACACATGACAGATGTCTCGCGACATCGTTGACACCTTCGGCATGGTCGGAGTATGCGCAACCACAAGAACCTCGTCATCGTGCGTTCCATCCTGGACCAAGGGCTAACCGTGAGTGAAGCAGCAGAAAAATTCGCGGGGGCCTGTCAAGTTTTTTGTGTAAGTTGATTGGTTACAAGTAGGGGTTGATACGGTCTGGGTAGGCGGCTGCGAGTTGGGCGAGTGCTTGTTTCCAGTTCGTGACGATTTGGCCCTCGACGAGCCGG
>NZ_JALIQR010000007.1:0-148470 GCF_023634005.1 Bowdeniella massiliensis | reverse complement strand
AATCAAAGACCCCACCTAAGAACCCCCACCACCAAAACAAAGAAGACCCCCGGAATTTCTTCCGAGAGCCTTCTCGCTGTCAACAATGCTTTGACACATCTGTCAACTATGTCCCGATACAGGACATACCGGGGCGACCACCTTTGAACCCTGGCGCGCGCTGACGGCACTAACACTTGTTGGTGCCTCAGCCGCGCTCATCTACTGGGGGCACACCCGCCCCACCATGCGCGGCGAGCAGCCACGGCCAAGCGCGGTGGGGTACTTCTTCACGCTGCTCGTCCTTGGCAGCGCTCTCGTCCTCCTTGATGACTCCTTTGTGGTCTTCTTGATCACAGGGTTTTTCCATGCCCATATCTTGGCGTCATGGCGGGCCGGTCTCTTCGGTATCTTCCTCACCTCCTTCGTTATCAACGGCATTACTCTTCTCGGACGGCCGACCATATCGACCCAGGACGTCGCCTTCGCTGGGATGATCATCATTGTGCAGACGGCGGCGATCGGAGCAGGCCTGGTCATTACGCTGCAGGCAGTGAAGGCCGAGGAGAAGCGAGACGAACTCCTCGCGCGGCTTCAGGCCGCCCTCGATGAGAATGCCGGCGTGCACGCGCAGCTTGTGGTGCAAGCTCGAGAAGCTGGAGTCCATGACGAGCGGGGGCGGCTGGCACGCGAAATCCACGACACCATCGCGCAAGGCCTCGCCGGCGTGATCACCCAGCTTCACGCGGCCCAAGGCGCACGGGACCAGCAAGACAGCGCCGCGCGAGTCGAGAGCGCCTTGCTCCTTGCCAAATCATCGCTGGACGAGGCACGTCGCTCTGTCAAAGCGCTGCAGCCCCGAGAACTTGGCCACGCACAACTTCCCGAGGCACTGCGCACCTTGGCCGCCACCTGGCAGGAGACCAACGGGGTGCCGGTCCACGTTGAAATCACACGTGAGCCGGTTGCGCTGAGCCCAGCGCTCGATGTCTCGCTCTTTCGAGTCAGCCAGGAAGCGCTGACGAATGTCGCAAAGCATGCCCAGGCGTCACGCGTCGCACTCACACTTTCCTACGGTGATCAGGATGTCTTGTTAGATATTCGCGATGACGGACGCGGAATGCATGGGCCGACAAACGGTTTCGGGCTGACGAGCATGCGGCAGCGGATCCGCGGAATCGGTGGCGACCTGGCCATCGAGTCCGAGCTAGGGGAGGGCACAGCGATAAGCGCGTCCGTGCCGGTACTTACTGCGACAGCGGAGGTCGCATCATGATTCGTTTGCTGATTGTCGATGAGCATCCCATTGTGCGTAGTGGCTTGCGAGGCAATTTTTCTAACCTCGAGGACATCGTGGTCGCCGGCGAGGCGAGCAATGGGGAAGAAGCCGTCAAGCTAGCAGGCCAGCTTGCTGCAGATGTCGTCTTGATGGACCTGCGCATGCCGATTCTTGATGGTGTCCAGGCGACGGCACAGCTGCGTGTCACACTGCCAAGTGCTCGCGTCATCATTTTGACGACCTTCGATAGCGAAATGACGTGCTTCCGGCAATTGAAGCAGGGGCGATTGGCTACTTGCTGAAGGACGCGCTCCCGGCCGAACTCGTGGCGGCCGTGCGATCAGCAGCCCGCGGGGAATCGGTGCTCGCCCCGGCGGCGACGGCGCATCTCATCGGTCATGTGTCGCGACCGGAATCGGGCGTCCTCACGAATCGGGAGTTAGAGGTCCTGCAACTCGTTGCCGATGGCGCTTCGAACAAGGAAGCCGCGGCGGCACTCTTCATCGGGCAAGCCAGCGTCAAGACCCACCTGCAGCACATCTTTCACAAACTCGGAGTCAACGACCGGGCCGCCGCAGTGGCCGAAGGATACCGACGGCGCCTGCTTTCCTAGCATCGTGAGAAGATGAAGGGGTGACCGACGAGAACACTGCCCCTGAGACGACCGAGTCCGATGAGTCGCGCGCCCGCGCCCTGCGAGCCTCACTCGACGACTACGAACTCGACGCCGATGACCTAGCACTCCTGCAAGGTGATGAGGTCGAAACGACCGCAGACGGTGGCGAGGCGGGGCTACCCGTCGTCGCGATTGTCGGACGTCCCAACGTCGGCAAGTCGACGATCGTCAACCGCATCATCGGCTATCGCGGGGCCGTCGTCCAGGACACGCCCGGAGTCACCCGAGATCGCGTCGCCTACCCGGCTGAGTGGAACGGCAGGCGTTTCACGCTTGTCGACACCGGCGGGTGGGAAGTTGATGTTGCCGGCTTGGATGCCTCGGTTGCCGCGCAGGCCGAAATCGCTGTCGAACGCGCAGACGTCGTCATCCTTGTGGTCGATGCTACGGTCGGTGCGACTGATACTGACGAGCGCGTCGTGCAGATGCTGCGACGCAGCGGAAAGCCCGTCATCCTCGCCGCCAACAAGGTAGATTCACGCACCCAAGAAAGCGACGCCGCTATGCTGTGGTCGCTTGGACTCGGGGAGCCCTACCCCGTATCCGGCCTGCACGGCCGCGGCTCTGGCGACCTGCTCGACGCCCTGCTCGAAGTCCTGCCGGAGGTCTCCGCCGTGGCTAACCCGCTGCCGGCTGACGGCCCACGCCGCGTGGCCCTTGTCGGGCGTCCCAACGTCGGTAAATCCTCACTGTTGAACCAACTGGCGGGGGAGGGGCGCGTCGTCGTCAACGAGATCGCAGGTACGACCCGTGACCCAGTCGACGAATTGATCGAGATCGATGGCCGCGACTGGTGGTTCGTCGATACCGCCGGCATCCGCCGACGGGTACACAAGGCCGAGGGCGCAGACTTCTACGCCGTGCTCCGCACCCAACAAGCTCTGGAAAAGGCCGAGGTCGCGGTCGTTCTCGTTGACGCCTCCGAACCCATGACCGAGCAGGACGTCCGTGTCATTCAGCTCGCGATCGACGCCGGTCGTGCCCTCGTCATCGTCTTCAACAAATGGGATGAAGTCGACGAGGATCGCCGCCTCTTCCTCGCTCGCGAGATCGAACAGGAGCTTCGTCGCATCGAATGGGCGCCGATGATCCGGCTGTCGGCCAAGACGGGATGGCACACGAACCGCCTGACGCGCGCTCTCGATGTCGCACTCGACTCGTGGGACACCCGAATCCCGACAGGGCGCCTCAACGCATTCCTGGGCGAGATATCCGCCGCGAATCCGCACCCAGTTCGCGGTGGCAAGCAGCCGAGAATCCTCTTCGGTACCCAAATCTCGGCGCGCCCGCCGCGCTTCGTCCTCTTTGCGACAGGTTTCATCGAACATCAGTATCGTCGGTTTATTGAACGCAAACTGCGCGAGAATTTCGAGTTCGAAGGAACGCCTATCGAGATCTCCGTTCGCGTGCGGGAGCGACGCCAACGAAAATAGGAGCCTGACACTGCCAAGGGAGGGCACCATGCCGAAACTGCTCACACGATTGCCGATTCGGCTGGTATTCCTCGCTATCTGGCTCGTCATCCTCGCGTTTGGTGGGATGGCCCAAGGAAAACTCTCGAGCGTCCAAGAAAACGACTCGGCGAGCTTCCTTTCAGCTGATGCGGAATCGACGAGAGCTGCGGCCGCCGCGCAGGAATTCCTGGAAGTGGACGCAATTCCGGTGTTGGTCACCGGCGCCAGCGACCAAGAGCTGACCAAGGAAGAAATAGGCCAGTTCCAAGAATTTGCCCAAACACTCTTCGATACGGAGATCACTGACCCCACTACCGGGGATAAGGTCACCATCGGCGAACTCTCCGAAGCTGAGAAGGCCGCGGCAATCCCTTCTGAGGACCTCAAAGCGATCCTCATTCCGCTCGACGTCCCGGAAAAGGTAGCTGACGCACGCGGTGAGGGAACGAGCGGCATCGGAACGGTTGTCGATGCCCTTCGCAGCGCCATTCAAGATGCGGACGTTCCTGCTGGAATGGAGCTGCACGTCGCGGGTCCCGGCGGCTACATTGCTGATCTCGTCGGCGCATTCGGCGGAGTCGATCTTCTTCTGCTCCTCGTCGCGCTAGGTGTCGTGGCGGTCATCCTCCTCATCGTTTACCGCTCTCCGATTCTCCCGATTGCGGTCCTCGCGACTGACCTGTTCGCCCTGTGTGGCGCGGCGCTGCTTGTCTACCAACTCGCGGCCAACGAGATCTTGACCCTGGATGGGCAGAGCCAGGGAATTATGTCGATCCTCGTCATCGGCGCAACGACCGACTACTCGCTGCTGTTGGTGGCCCGCTACCGCGAGGCGCTCAGCGAACACGAGCTGCCGCGTGACGCGATGGTGGCCGCCTTAAAGGGGGCCACGCCCGCTATTGTGGCCTCCGGCGCGACGGTTATTGTCGGTCTGCTTGCGCTGCTGCTTTCGGGGTTGTCTGCCACCCGCTCTCTCGGTCCAATCGCCACAATCGGAATCGTGGCAGCCCTCCTCGCGGCCCTGACGCTGTTGCCCGCACTGCTGCTGATTCTCGGCAAGCGTTCCCGCGGGTTCTTCTGGCCCTCGATTCCGCGCACGGACTCGGAGCATCGGGAGAAGCATCGGCTGTGGTCAGCGGTTGCCAGATTTGTGGCACGCCGCGACCGCCTGGTCTGGATCGCGACAGCACTGCTCCTCATCGCGGCGTCCGCGCTAGCTCCCACGTTTAAGGCCAATGGCACCTCTGACTCGGACATCCTCATCGGTGGCAGTGATGCTGTCTCCGGAAACCAAGTTCTGGAAGATCATTTCCCCGCTGGTGCCGTCCAGCCGGTTCAGGTCATTGTCACCGAAGATGAAGCCTCCAGCGTCGCCGATGCGATCGCTGATTTGGATGGGGTTGAAGACGTCAAACCCTATGCGGATATGCCCGAGGGAATGCCGCCGGGCGCCGGCGGCCAAGGCGAGCAGGGCCCGCCGCCCGATACACAGGGTGCCCCCGCAGATGGCGAAGGAGCTCCCAGCGGGGAACAGGCGCCACCAGAACCCAAGGTTGTCGACGGCAAAGTCATGCTCGAGGTGGCGACCGAACACCTCCCGGATGATCCTCGCTCGTGGGACGTCGTCACCAACGTTCGGTCAGTTGCTCATGAAGCCGACTCTGACGCCCTCGTGGGAGGAGCCGCGGCGGAGAAGCTCGATACGCGAGACACGGCACGTGCTGATATCTGGCGGGTCGTACCCATCACCTTGCTGGGCATTTTTATCATGCTCATCATCTTGTTGCGCTCGCTGGCAGCGCCGCTGATGTTGATCGTGGCGAACTGTCTATCATTCCTTGCCACCATGGGGCTCGCAGCGCTGGCATTCAACCACCTGCTCGATCTGCCAGGCGCCGATCCCTCGGTCCCGCTTTATGGATTCGTATTCCTCGTCGCGCTTGGAATCGACTACACGATCTTCCTGATGACGCGGGTGCGCGAAGAATCGATGCACCACCCGACGAAGGAAGCCCTACGAAAAGCCCTTGCGACAACGGGCGGCGTCATCACATCTGCCGGGCTCGTCCTCGCAGCGACATTCGCGGTGCTCTCGGTGATTCCCTTGCTCTTCATGCTGCAGCTTGCGGTCATCGTCGCGCTGGGTGTCCTCATCGATACCTTTATCGTCCGCACGCTCCTTGTCGGTGGATTTACCCACGATGTAGGGGAGTGGATCTGTTGGCCCGCGAAACGACGCCACAACTCCGATGGTGACGTTCCTGACAAGGAACGCGAGACCGCCTAGATCTCGCGCGAATCACGCCGCACGCGATTCGCATTCGGGCGCCGCGGTGCCCTATACTCAACTAGGTTAGTTCGAGGTCATCGAACTACGGGCTGTGGCGCAGCTTGGTAGCGCACTTGACTGGGGGTCAAGGGGTCGTGGGTTCAAATCCCGCCAGCCCGACACTTGTGATGTCTCACGTCATCGTTCACTCGATGGCGTGGGACATTGCTTATTTTTGGCGGGGTATGTCTCGCGTCATCGTTCGCTTTTGCTGCTGGTAGTTCTGGTTGGGGGCGAGAGTACCTAGCGGAGCCTATACGCGTCACCCTAAATCTTCCGAGTCACGCACTAAGAAGGGCCTCCGACGCGCGAGCAAGGAGGTGCTCACTTACCGTGGGGGTATGGAGACGTCTTACTTGCGGATTTTGAACCGCAAAGCCCTCGAAAGCCTAGAACTTGGCTGGGTCGAGCTTACCGAAGCGGTCATTGATGCCTTTGTCCAGAAATCAAAAGGCCAAGTACAGAATCCTCCTAAGCCGAAGGTGGCAAGCCGTCCTGATTCATTTTTCAATGCGATGCCGGCATATCTGGGCGGCAGCGATCAGGTGGGATTGAAGTGGGTGTCTGGAGTCGATTCCAACAAATCGCACGGTTTACCTTATATCTACGGCTCGATGATTTTGAATGACGCCGCTACCGGACGTCCCCTGGCACTACTGGATGGCGGCTGGCTTACAGATGTTCGGACCCCGGCCGTATCAGCAGCGGTTCTTCGCAGCCTCGGGTATTCACCACAGCGACTCGCGATTATTGGAGCCGGCGTTCAAGCACGTGGGCACCTCGCCATGGCACTGCATACCAGTCCTGAGATCGAAAAGGTGACGATCTTCGACCGTACTCCTCACAAGGCAGCGACCGTGTTGAAAGACACGGGGGATCGCACTACGCATGTTGCAGCTACCCCACAAGAAGCCGTCGCGGAGGCCGATCTTATTATCACCACGCTTTCGCGACCCCTTGAGCCTAGGCTCGATTGCTCAAACTCTGATCCTCGTGCCGTCGTGCTACCCGTTGATTACGACGATGCGGTGGCCTCGGAGACCATCAATGATTCCTCTCTTTTTCTCGTCGATGATCTGGACCAATTCAGCAATGTGGCTGAACGTGGAACGCACTTCGGACAGCTACGCAAACCGGATGGGGAGTGTTTCCAGCTCATCACCGGGTCCCTTGACTTGCCCTCAGATGGCCGCATTTGCGTCATGAACCTTGGGCTGGCCTTGGAAGATGTCGCGATTGCGAGCCTCTGCTTGCAGCGCGCCGAAGAGCGCAATATTGGAACGCTTGTCGAGTTTCCTTAACGCGGCCTGACGGAAAATGCGTAATCTGCGGTGGAGGTCGAAGTCACCATCGGCGGGTGCAGGTCGCGCATCCTGAAGATTTGGCGTTTCTTCACGAGGTACCAGGTAATGACGAGTGAGCCTGCGAGAATCGCAGCTAGTATCCCCAACGAGAGCCAATACGTCGACATTGCACCGCCCGAGATCGCAACGCGGAATGCGTCCACGCTGTATTTCATAGGGGAGATCTTCGCAATGAATTGGTAGAAGGGGCCAAGCATTTGAGGTGGGAATGTCCCGCCTGATGCCGGCAACTGTAAGATCAGCAACACCAAGAAAAGCGCAGTTTGGGGAGATCCAAGTAAGAGCCTAATCCAGTATCCGAGCGCCATAAAGGATAGCGACGTTACAGCGATCAGTAGCAAATACAGGATCGGATGCACCGGATCCAAACCAAGCAGTGCCCATACTCCAAGTCCCATAATCAGGCCCCCAATAAGCGCGATTGCGCCGACGGGCCCGAAGCCGAAAAAGGCGAGTCGAGCCGGACGCGCTCGAGAGGAAAGAGCACGACCGGAAATTGTACGGACCACGAGGAAGGTCGAAACTGCGGCGATCCACAACGCGATGGAAAAGAACATGGGAGCCAATCCGCGTCCGTACGTCTGGGCATCGTGAGTAACGACCTGCTCCACATCTACGGGGGAGGACATAATGGTAGCCAGGTTTGTCCGCTCGTCCTCGCTGAGATCTGGCAGCTGCTGCACGCCATCGGCCAACTTTGTCGCTAGTTCGTGAGCGCCATCTGATAGCTGAGGAACGGCAGTGTCGAGCCGTCCGAGTGCATCTGAAAGCTGGAGGACTCCGCTGACGAGCTGCGGGGCCTTGGACAAGAAAGCGGAAGATGCGGAACGAACGTCACTCAGAGCACTATTAACTTCCGCTGAAGTGCCATCGATAGCATCCAGGCCCTCATTGAGGTTCTTTCCTGCACGATCTAACGCCGCAGCGGAGTCTGTCAGCGTCGATGAGGCCGCATTCACAGCGTTAGCAGACGATGCCAGAAGCGTTGGATCCAGCCCCACAGAAAGGTCGGCACTGAGTTTTGCGTGGCCCGCCAGCTTGGTAGTGACGGCGCTTTGACTTTCGAGTGACGCTGCGATTTCTTTTTCGATGCTCGCGAGGAAATCGGGGTCCTCCGCTAGGGCTGGATTCTGACGCAACTTGACGACGAGATCCCTGGAGGCCGAGAGGTGCTTGTGGGAATTAGCGATGAGGCCGCCATCAGCTCCCGTGAGGAGATCAATATCGATATTCGCGAGACTGACGGCTTTGTCCTGCAAATCTGGCAGCGTGGTGTCGAAATAGTTCTTGATTGGAGCCAGTGAATTCTTGATGTTCGATGCCCCGAGATTTACCGTAGGCCCCACACCAGCTAGCTCGCGACCTGCCGCACGGAAACTTCGCCCCGCATCACTTACTCCAGTTGCCGCCGAGTCGAGAGCGCTTAACCCCGAATTGAGTCGGTCAATTTCGCCCTGCATTGATCCGGTATCGATGTCCGTAACGGCTTCGTTCAGTTGATGAACGCCGTTCTTGACTTGACTGAGGCCAGAATCGAGTTCCGCAGAACCATCTGCAGCGGCTTGCATACCTGACTTAATGGTGTCCAGGTTGGTGAAGAGCGCGTTGAAGTAGGCTGCAGAGACGGTGGAATCCAGCGTCTTAGAAAGAGTATCGTCGGCCTTTCCGGTCAACGTTCCGATAATGAAGCCGTTTGCGTCATCACGATGAAGAGTGATGGTGGCGCGCTTGGGGTCGAAGGCGCCGGCACTCACGAGATTTGAAGAGAAATTCTCAGGCACGGTGACAACCATGAAGTACTCGCCCGCTGTGAGACCCTCTTCGGCTCGCGTTTGGTCGGTTCCGAGAAACTGCCAGTCAAAAACGGGGTTTGAACGCAGGGCAGCTTCAAACTCTTCTCCCGCGGAGATGGTCTTGTCATCGAAAGTTGCGGGCTTGTCCTTGTTAACGACCGCAACTTTGATGTTGTCGATATGAGCGTAGAGATCCCAGTTCGCGTGCAGATAGATGCCGCCATACAGCAGCGGAATCAACAGAATAAAGATGAGGGCGAGGCGCGACAGGCCCTTAAATCGGCGAAATTCGTAGGTGAGGTAACGAGAAAGATGTGTCATGAGCCGTGCTGTGAGGTCGTGCGAGTGATGATGGTTTCGTCCACTGGTTGATCCGCGTCGGGATCATCAGGACTGTCTGGGTCGGCGTCAACCGTCTCGATATCAACGGGAGTGTCATGTATCGCGGCGACGTAGGGCAGGGCCTTATGGCCGAGCCGAATTCGGATGCTGCCAGCTGGCGCGGTGTCTGCGTCGATGGCGGAGGTAATGATCGCGCAACCGTCCAGCTCCGTGAGACGGGCAAGGCACTCAAACATCTCAAATTGGCGTGAGTGCGGCACGACCATATCGACGTCGTCGATGACAACAACGCTCGTCGGGCGGAGCATGGCGAGCCCAGCAGAGACAACAACGCGCGTGAGCGGGTCCAACTGTTCGATTTCCACGTTGCGGTCAACGCGATAGCCCAGCAACTGCTCAATGTCGTTTGCGCGGTCCTCGGCCGCGGCGATGGAAATGCCATCTAAGTAGGCGCGCTCTGCAATTGACTCGCTTATCGTCAAGCGGTCCTCGGGCGCGACATAGTTGCCGAGGCGCGCCACCGAGGAATGGACGATTGCCGCGTATGGGTCAGCAATTGCGTCGATGCCGTTGATGTAAAGCGAGCCAGAAAGCGGTCGAAACCGTCCGGCGAGCGCAAGCAGGAGTGCAGATTTGCCAGATCCCCGCGCACCGTGAACGATCACCAGGTCGCCTGCCTCAACGGTAAGATCGAGGGGGCCAAAGATGGTGCCCTGCTGAGCAGTGGCGCTCAGTGCGCGGGCTTGAATTAGCGACTGCGATTCGGTCATGACAGGACTCCCTGGAGGTTCTGCCGGAAGACATCGGACAAAACATCCTCGGTCAAGATTGCGGTGCCAGTGGAAAGCTCCAGGGTAATGACGTTGATCAGCGAGAGCATGGAAACTGCCAACACATGGATACGGTGCTCACCCGCGGCGGCAATAGCGGGGTGAGTCTTGCACGCTTGGGTGAAGGCGGTGACGCGATCGGCGTACAGCTGCCCATAGGTGGTCGCGGCGGCCTCGTCTCGGCCCACGTGAGAACGCAGTTCACTGAGCGCCAGCTGCCAGGGCGCAAGTTCTGGCAACGCCTCAGAAACTCGATGCGACAGGACATCCAGCAGTTCATCCTTCGTTTCAGTTTCAGCAAATGCGCGCTCGACGACGCGCATCACCAGATCCTGACCGTTAGCGATTCGGCGCTGATAGACGGTATGGAACAACTCAAGCTTCGATCCAAAATTCGAGTAAATGGCGCCTTTTGTGTATCCCGCGGACCGTGCAATGTGGTTCAACGAGGTGGCGTCATACCCCAATTCAAGGAAGGAGGACTCAGCCGCGGTGAGGATCGCGTGTCGCACATCCGCCTTCTTAGGCCTACTGCCAACCACGGGTGCTTGTTCAGACATCACGCCACCTTTCATGCGATACCGGCGGTATTCAATACCGCCGGTATCTAGTCTGCGTCGGCTGCCCGCTGCCGACAAGTGGTGAAGTGGGCGAGCTGTGTCACAACCAGCGCGGGGCGATATTCACTTCGAATTCTCAACGGTTCGATGGGCGATCACGACCGATGCGGCTGTATAACAGTGCGTGCCAGAGACCCGCTGCGTCATGGAGACAAAACGTGCGCTCGTTCAATGACGATTTCCGTACAGTTCTACCCAGGCGCGGGCGGGCATGTCCTTGGGCAGGGAGGTTCGCCGCAGGTTGTGCCTCGCGAGGAATGTGTTCGCCGTATGGTTGTTCGGTATCGCCTTGCAGCGCACGAGGATCTCGCCAAGCCCGCGTCCCTTGGAGGTAAAGACCCGATGCACGAGGCCTTGGTACGGTTTGCGTTCGCTCAGTGGCAGTAAGGGATGATCGCGCCGCCTAATAAGGAGCAAGCCACCATCGACACTGGGCCGCGGCACAAAGGCCTCGGCTGGCACCTTGGTGTCCAGTGTGAAGTCGAACCAGGGCTCCCATTGGGCAGTCATCATGCTCGCGCCACCGATGCGCGCCCGCCGACGAGCGACCTCCCATTGCACGAGCAGAATCGCCTCGGTCCATCCGGGGGAGTGCAACAGTTTACGCAAGATCGCGGTAGTGAGGTGGAATGGCAGGTTCCCAACAATGACGTGGGGACGTTGCGGCAGGTGAAAGGCAAGGAAGTCGTGGTGGATGACCGTAACGTCACCGGACACGATGCGTCGCAACTCCCGGACGTTGGCCGCATCGATGTCGACGGCTGTTAGCGGCCGGTCGAGCCTCGCCAGGGGCAGCGTGATCGCGCCGCGTCCGGGACCAATTTCAACGATCGGACCGTCAGTAGCGTGGACGAGGTGGGTGATCCGGCGGATGACGGCGTGATCCGTGAGATAGTTCTGGCCGTGTTCATGGCGGCCAGGAGAATAATGTGGCATGTTGGGCTCCGAAGCTTAGGTGGGAGCCGGGCACGCAAAGACACCGCCCGGCTTGGGTACCGAGGCGGGGAGCAAATGAGAATAGAGAAGAGTGCTCGCCGCCGTTAGCGGATCTTCAAGCGCATTGAGGCGATGCCGGAGTACAACATGTCGGCCACGTTAGATGCTGGCGATTCCGTGTGCAAGGTTTTATTGTGGCCCGGCGTAGGCACCCGCTTTGACGCGCGAGAGGTGCTTTTCGCCCCGAGGAGAGTCGCGGGTAGAGCCCCCTCACAAGCCGAGGTAATTGTGCTGCCGGACACATTGTCTGTTTAACTAGGCACATGCCACGAATCATCATCGGCGATGAGCCGCTAACGATCGATGACGTCGTCGTCATTGCTCGGCATGGCGCACTTTTGGACCTATCTGCTGCCGCGTGGCAGCGAGTGCGCGAGGCCCGCACCGTCGTTGACACCCTTGCCGGATCCGATACGCCGCACTATGGCGTCTCCACGGGATTCGGCGCCCTTGCGACCACCCATATTCCGCCAGATCGCCGCGCGCAGTTGCAGCGTTCGCTCGTCCGCTCGCATGCCGCCGGCAGCGGCCAAGAGGTCGAAGACGAGGTTACGCGCGCCATGATGGCGATCCGCATCCACTCGCTTGCGACCGGCCACACGGGCATCCGGCCCGAGACGCTGCAGACCTATCTCGATGTCTTAAACGCCGGCATCGTCCCCGTCGTGCACGAGTATGGATCGCTCGGCTGCTCCGGTGATCTATCGCCGCTCGCGCACTGCGCGCTTGCGCTCATGGGGGAGGGCCGGGTCCGGGTCAATGGCGCGGAGCTGAGCGCTGCCGACGCACTCGCCGAGTGCGGCATCGCTGCCGTGGAGCTGACCGAGAAGGAGGGCCTCGCGCTCATCAATGGCACCGATGGCATGCTCGCCATGGCGTGCCTTGCGATCGCTGACCTCCACGTCTTGCTCGACACCGCGGACCTCGCGACCGCGATGAGTGTTGACGCCCTGCTCGGCACCGATGCGGCATTCGCCCCCGAGCTCATAGCGCTGCGCCCCCAGGTGGGGCAGCAAAAGTCCGCGGCGCAGATCACCGAGTTCATGGCCGATAGCGAGATTCGTGCCTCGCACAAGGACGTCGACGACGGGATTGTTCAAGACGCCTATTCGCTGCGATGCGCTCCCCAGGTGACGGGCGCCGCGCGTGACACGCTCGACTTCGCTACCACGATCGCGACGCGGGAGCTGTCGGCCGCGATCGATAACCCGGTGATTTACGACGGGCAGATCGCCTCCAACGGCAACTTCCACGGCGCGCCTGTCGGATACATCCTCGACTTCCTTGCTATCGCGTGCGCCGATCTGGCCTCGATCTGCGAGCGGCGAACCGACCGCCTGCTCGATACCAAGCGCAGTCACGGCCTGCCCCCCTTCCTCGCGCACGAGGTCGGGGTCGATTCCGGGATGATGATCGCCCAGTACACCTCGGCGGGTATCGTCTCCGAACTCAAGCGCCTGGCCGCGCCCGCCTCTGTCGATTCGATTCCCTCCTCGGCGATGCAAGAAGACCACGTCTCGATGGGCTGGGCCGCCGGACGCAAGCTGCGTCGGGTGATCGATGGCCTCACGCGCGTCATTGGGATCGAGATCCTGTGCGCTGCCCGCGGCCTGCAGCTGCGGGCGCCGCTTGCCCCCTCACCCTCGGCCAGCCGCGTCATTGACGCCCTTGCGGCCGCCGGTGTGGCGGGACCTGGGCCCGACCGATTCCTTTCTCACGACATTGATATCGCCGTCACCCTCGTGGCGAGCGGAGCCGCACTCGCGGCCGGACGCAAGGAGAATATATGAGCTCGCCCCGCCCCGTCGCCGCCCCGCGCGGCACCGATTTGACCGCCCGCTCCTGGAGCACCGAAGCGCCGCTGCGCATGCTCATGAACAACCTCGATCCCGAGGTCGCCGAGCGGCCCGATGACCTCGTCGTCTATGGCGGCACCGGCCGGGCTGCACGCAGCTGGCAGGCCTTTGACGCGATGGTGGCGACGCTGCGCGATCTGCGCGAAGACGAGACGATGCTCGTCCAGTCGGGAAAGCCCGTCGGCGTATTGCAGACGCACGAATGGGCGCCGCGCGTGCTCATCGCGAACTCGAACCTCGTCGGGGACTGGGCAACGTGGCCCGAGTTTCGGCGGCTGGAGGCGATGGGACTGACGATGTTCGGCCAGATGACGGCCGGCTCGTGGATCTACATCGGCACGCAGGGCATCGTGCAGGGCACCTTCGAGACCTTCGCGGCGATCGCCGATAAACGCTTTGGGGGAACCCTTGCCGGGACCCTGACGCTGACGGCGGGTTGCGGCGGCATGGGCGGCGCGCAGCCGCTGGCCGTCACGCTCAACGGCGGCGTCTGTCTCATCATCGACGTCGACCCGCACCGCCTGCACCGGCGCGTGGAGCACCGCTACCTCGATGAGGTCGCCGATAACCTCGACGATGCGCTGCAGCGCGTGCGGGTTGCGAAGGAGGAGCGGCGCGCGTTGAGCGTCGGGCTCGTTGGCAACGCCGCCGAGCTGCTCCCGGAGATCCTGCGACGCGACGTCGAGGTCGACATCGTGACCGACCAGACGAGCGCGCACGACCCGCTGAGCTACCTTCCGATAGGCATTGGCCTAGCCGACTGGGCCGATGCGGCTGCGCGGGATCCGGAAGGCTTTACGGTGCGGGCACGCGAGTCGATGGCGCGCCATGTTGAGGCGATGGTGGGCTTCATGGACGCCGGCGCCGAGGTGTTCGACTACGGCAACTCCATTCGCGATGAGGCGCGCCAGGGCGGATTCGATCGCGCCTTTGACTTCCCGGGCTTCGTGCCCGCCTATATCCGGCCGCTGTTTTGCGAAGGCAAGGGGCCCTTCAGGTGGGCGGCGCTGTCGGGCGATCCGCAGGATATCGCCGTGACCGATGAGGCCGTGCTCAAGCTGTTTCCCGACAACGAGCGCCTGCACACCTGGATTCGCGGCGCCCAAAAGGAGATCGCGTTCCAGGGGCTGCCGGCCCGCATTTGTTGGCTCGGCCAGGGCGAGCGCGATAAGGCCGGCGAGGTCTTCAACCAGCTCGTCGCCGACGGCAGCCTCAAGGCGCCGATCGTCATTGGTCGCGACCATCTCGATACCGGCTCGGTTGCTTCGCCCTACCGCGAGACCGAGGCGATGAAAGATGGCTCGGATGCGGTCGCCGACTGGCCGCTGCTGAACGCGCTGACCGCCGCATCCTCAGGCGCTACGTGGGTCTCGATCCATCACGGCGGGGGCGTCGGGATGGGACGCGCGATCCACGCTGGGCAGGTGTCCCTCGCTGACGGCACCGAACTCGCGGCGCAAAAGCTCGCGCGGGTCCTCACCAACGATCCCGCCCTGGGCGTGCTGCGGCACGCCGATGCGGGGTATGAGGGCGCCCGCACCGTCGCTCGCGAGCAGGGCCTGAGAATCCCGATGGACGGCGCCGATGAGCATCGCTGATTCGCTCGCCGAACTCTTCGCTCGCATCGAAGCGATCGGCCGCACCGAGCAGGGCGGCTACCGGCGATTCGCTCTCACACCCGAAGACGAGGAACTGCGCGAGTTCTTCGCGGCCGAGGTCACCAGCCGCGGACTGCGTTATGAGGTCGATACCGCCGGCAACCAGTGGGGCTGGTGGCAGGAGGGCGACGGGCCCGCCGTCGTGACCGGCTCCCACCTCGACTCGGTGCCCGACGGCGGCGCCTTCGATGGCCCCCTCGGCGTGCTTTCCGCGCTTCTGGCGATCGACGAACTGCGCAGCCGCGGCATCACGCCTGCGCGTCCCATCGCGGTCGTGAACTTCACCGAGGAGGAAGGCGGGCGCTTCCCGCTGGCCTGCCGCGGCTCGCGAGTGCTGACGGGCGCCGTCGACGCGGAGACCGTCGGCGAGCTGAAAGACCCTGCCGGAACGCGCCTAGCCGACGCGCTCGACGGCGCGGACCTTGCCGAGGATCCGGAGCTCATCTCGCGGATCGGCGCCTACGTCGAGCTGCACGTCGAGCAGGGCCGCAACCTCGCGACGATGGGGGATCAGGCCATCGCCGTCGCCTCGGCGATCTGGCCGCACGGCCGCTGGCGCCTGCAGCTGAGCGGCGTCGCCGACCACGCGGGCACCACCCGGCTAACCGATCGCGACGATGCACTCATCAAGGCTGCGCGCATCATCCTCGCGGTGCGCGAGGCCGCCGAAGAAACCGGTACGCTCGCAACCGTCGGAGCCCTCGACGTCTCGCCCGGCGCCATCAACGCGATCCCCTCGGGCGTCGAGCTCTTCATCGACGCGCGCGCCGAGACCATGGCCAAGCTCGATGACGTCATCGAGCGCATCACCCAGGCTGCGAGCAGCGAGGGCGGCGACGTGCACCGCATCTCGCTCACGCCCGAGACGAGTTTCCATCCCGGCCTGTCGCACGCGATCGCCGAACGCCTCCAGGCACCCCTACTCGCCACGGGCGCCGGACACGATGCGGGAATCCTCGCCGATGCGGGAGTGCCGGCGACGATGCTGTTCGTGCGCAATCCGACGGGAGTGTCGCATTCGCCGCACGAGCACGCGGAGCTCACCGACTGCGAAGCAGGCGTGCTGGCCCTGGCGGACTGCCTCGAGTTTCTCGCCACCGCCGAGCAGCTGCCATGACGACGTATGCGGCCTCCCGCGCCCTCGTCGATGGCGAGCTTGCGAGCGACGTGCGACTCACGGCGGTCGGCGGGCGCTGGGAGGAGATCGAGACGAACGCGCCGGCGCGCGGCAAGGATATTCGCCTACCCGGCATCATCCTGCCCGCCGCAATCAACGCCCATTCGCATGCCTTCCACCGCGCCCTGCGCGGGCGCACCCACGAGGGCGGCGGCACATTTTGGACCTGGCGCGAGGTCATGTACGAGGCCGCGGCGCGATTGGACCCGGAACGTTACTACCGCCTGGCTCGCGCCACCTACGCCGAGATGGTCGCCGCCGGCTACAGCGCCGTCGCCGAGTTCCACTACGTCCACCTTGCGCCCGACGGCGAGCGCTACGATGACCCGAACGCTATGGCCAAGGCCCTCATTGCCGCAGCCTCCGATGCCCGAATCGCGCTCACCCTGATCGACGTGTGCTACCTGCGCGGCGGCATCGACGCCGGCTCCCACCTCGAGCTCGATCCGTTGCAGCGCCGCTTCAGCGATGGCAGCGTTGCCACCTTCGCCGCCCGCACCGCGCGACTACGCGAGGAGTCCGAAGGCCAGGCCACGTTCGCGCTCGCCGCCCACTCGGTACGTGCCCTTACCCCGGGCGAGCTGCGCGAGCTCGCCGCTGTCGCGTCCGAGCTCGATAGCCTCGTCCACGTCCACGCGAGCGAACAGCTCGCCGAGGTAGCCGCCTGTCGCGAACTCACCGGGATGAGTCCAATCGAGCTCCTGACCGAGTCAGGCCTGCTCACCTCACGCACGAGCATCGTCCACGGCACGCACTTATCTGAGGGCGATATCGAGCTGCTGGCGAACACCGGCGCGAGCGTGATCTTCTGTCCGACGACGGAACGCGACCTCGCCGATGGCATCGGTCCCGCGGCCGCGCTCGCCGCGGCTGGAGTGCCGCTCGCCATCGGATCCGACCAGCACGCCGTGATCGATCCGTTTTCCGAACTGCAGGCGCTGGAGGGCCACGAACGCCTCGCCAGCCACGAGCGCGGTCACTTCAGCCCCGCCCGCCTGCTAGACATCGCGACCTTCGGCCCGTGCATCGGCGAGCGAGCGTCGGGCCTGCGCCGCGGCGCGCCCGCCGATCTCATCGCAATCGACGACGCCTCTGCGCGCACGGCCGGCGCCACCGGGGCCGGGATCGTTATGGCCGCGAGCGCCGCAGACGTGACCGACGTCGTTATCCGAGCGCGCCACGTCGTATCCGAAGCCCGCCACGAGCTCGGTGACGTCGGCGAGCTCCTGAGCTGCGCCCTGGAGGAGCTATGGCAAGCACCCTAGTCACCCAAATCTCCCAACTCGTCACCTGCGATGGCGAGCCGGACGATCCGCTCGGCCTCCTGCGCGATGCCGCCGTGATTGCGGAGGACGGCGTGATCACCTGGATCGGACCCGCCGCCCGCGCCCCCGAGGCCGACCGCGCGATCGATGTCGAAGGCCGCTGCGTCCTACCCGGTTTCGTCGACTCCCACAGCCACCTCATCTTTGCCGGCGATCGTGCCGCAGAGTTCGCGGCTCGGATGGCCGGCACCCCCTACGACGGCGGCGGCATCGCGACGACGGTCGCGGCAACTCGCGCTGCAAGCGATGACGAGCTGCGCGCCCTGCTGCACCAGCGACGTGCCGCCGCTCGCGCACTTGGGAGCCACACGATCGAGATCAAATCCGGCTATGGCCTCGAAACGGAAACGGAGGCGCGCCTGCTACGTCTCGCGCGCGAGGTCACCGAGGAGACGACCTACCTCGGCGCGCACGTCGTACCCAGCGGCACCGACCGGCGCGACTATCTCGATCTCGTCACCGGCGAGATGCTCGCCGCGTGCGCACGGCACGCGAGGTTCGTCGACGTCTTTTGTGAGCCGCACTCGCCGCACGCCTTCACGGGCGAGGAATCCGAGGAGGTGCTGCGAGCTGGGATCGCCGCCGGTCTGACCCCGCGGCTGCATGGCAACCAGCTCGGTTACGGCCCCGGCATCCAGCTCGCCTGCGAGATGCAGGCCGCGAGCGTCGACCACTGCACCTTCATCTCCGATGCGGATCTGTCGGCCCTTGTCGATTCCCGGGACACGACGGTCGCGACGCTGCTGCCGGGCGTCGAGTTTTCTACCCGGCAGCCCTATCCGGATGCGCGCCGGCTACTGGATGCCGGCGTCAGCGTTGCTCTCGCCTCCGATTGCAATCCGGGCACGTGCTATTCCTCCTCCATGCCGCTCATGATCCAGCTCGCGGTCCGCGAGATGGGGATGACGGTGGCCGAGGCGCTCCTCGCGGCGACACGCGGTGGCGCCGCAGCCTTGCGACGCAGCAATATTGGCCTCATCGCCCTCGGCGCCAAGGCTCACCTCAACGTCCTTGACGCCCCCCACTACGAACACCTCGCCTATCAAATTGGGATGCCGCTGGTATCCCCGATCACCACTATTGAAGGAGTGAACGCATGAGCAAAGGTTTTAGGATTGGCCTGCTGCCACGTATCGGTATCGCGATCGTGGCGGGCATCCTCATCGGTCTGATCGCGCCGGACTGGTTGACGCGAATCTTCGTGACCTTCAACGTCGTCTTTGGTCAGTTCCTGAGCTTTGCCATCCCGCTCATCATCGTTGGTCTCATTACCCCCGCGATCGCTTCCCTCGGCCGTGGCGCGGGCAAATGGCTCGGAATCACGGCGGGCCTTGCCTACCTTTCGACCCTGTTCGCCGGTTTCCTCGCGCTTCTCGTGGGTCTCGTCATCTACCCCTATCTCCTCTCGCGCGGCACGGTCGAGGATCAGGGCAACCCCGAAGATGCGCTGCTGGCGCCCTTCTTCACCATCGAGATGCCGCCGATCTTCGGCGTCATGACGGCCCTCATTCTCGCCTTCGTGCTGGGCGTGGGACTGACGATCACGCGCGGACGTACCCTGTTCCAGGCGGCGGTTGAGTTCCGCGAGATTATCAATAAGGTCATCTCGACGATCATCATCCCGCTGCTGCCGATCTACATCTTCGGCATCATTTTGAACATGACGGTGGCGGGTGAGGTCTTCCGCGTTATCGGTACGTTCCTCTCGATCATCGTCGTCGTCTTCCTACTGACCCTCGTGGTGTTGCTCGTTCAGTTCTCGATCGCAGGCGCGATGAACAAGACCAACCCGTTCACGATGCTCAAGACGATGCTGCCGGCCTATGCCACCGCGCTTGGTACGTCATCTTCGGCGGCGACAATCCCGGTGACGTTACGCCAGGCCATGAAGATGGGCGTCAGCGAGCCCGTCGCATCCTTCGTGATTCCGCTGTGCGCCACCGTGCACCTGGCCGGTTCGACGCTGAAGATCACGAGCTTCGCGCTCGCCATCATGTACATCTCCGGAAATCCGATCAATATCGGGCTGATGGTCGGCTTCATCTTCATGCTGGGCATCACGATGGTCGCGGCGCCCGGCGTTCCGGGCGGCGCGATCGTTGCGGCATCCGGTCTGCTGACCTCGATGCTCGGCTTCAGCGAGCCCGAGGTCGGGCTTATGATCGCGACCTATATCGCGATCGACAGCTTCGGTACCGCCACGAACGTCACCGGTGATGGTGCGATCGCCGCGATCGTCGACAAACTCAGCGCTGGACGCTTTGGCGACCCGCAGCCCGTCGTGTTGGATCCGGCCGAGGATTCACTCGAGGGCCGCGAGGAGGCCTAGGCTAGCGAAACTCAATCGCACGCAGCGCGAAACTCGGCAGCCAGTGCGTTGAGGCATAGTTGTCACCGGTCACCTCTGCAAGGCTCGCCGCAAAGAGGTGATCGGCGGCTTCGCGCAGCCGGGCGGCATGCCCGCTGTCACCGGCGGCTCTCATGAGGCCCGCGATGCGCCACAGTTGGCCTGCCCGTGACAGGTTCAATCCGTGCCAGTGAACCTGTTGGGCGTCGCGCGAGCCGCGGGTATCAACGGGCTTAGCAAGGACGTGGCGATTATCTAGGCCTGGCAGGAAGGCTCCGATGAAGTCCAGCGCCTCGTCGGACGGTAGGCACGCGGCGACCGCTTCGCTGATCGTGAGGCCGGGGGAGAGGAAGTCGTGGCCCGATCGCTCGAAGTCGGCCGGCCAGTCAGAAAGCCCCACAAACCAGTCCCGTACGCGCTGCTTGATGACACCCCCGAGTTGGCGAGCAGCATCCGTGAGCGGATCGTCATTGATTCTCGCGGCAGCGTCGGCCATGAGCGTGGCCGCAAAGGCCGTATTGGAGTGCACCCCGTGCATAATGGGGGCCAATAGCTGCGAGAAAAACTCGCTCGAGCGCGTGATAAGAAGCTCGGCGAGTGGACGAAGGATCTCGCGCAGTTCACGATTGGCTTCGGCGTAGACCAGCAGGAACCAGGCCCATCCGTAGGGACGCTCGTATGTGGGATTGGCCTGAAAATACTCGCGTTCGGTCACAATGTTCTCGGCCGTAAGGTTGGTGGCGAGAACGGCATCGAGGCTAACGCTGTCAGGTAAGAGCTGCCGCAGCCGCAGGGCTGCCCACGTCGAGTTCACCGATGAATGCCAGTCGTAGCTGTTTCCAAAAGCCGGATGCGCGAGGTGCGGGTCGTGACCGCCAGGCTCTCGATGGAAGTGGGGATCGTGGTAGGGCAGTGACGTCGACAGATTCGCGGTGAGGGCCTCGGCGAGTGCCGGAGCGTTGAGGTGGGCGAGCATGGTCTAAGTATGGCGCGAATGCAAGCGTGATCCATATCCCGTGCGCGCGGGGCGCGAGCGCGAACGAGCTTTGCTAGGCTTCTTCGGACCTTGCCCCCGTTACCTGGAGGTCGCTATGGAGGTTTTTACCTCCTTGCTGGCAATCACCCTCATTTCGCTGGTTGCTCCTCTCATCGCTCACATCATCCCCAATCGGGTCGTGCCCGAGGCCGTGCTGCTGATCCTGTTCGGCGTCCTTATCGGGCCGCATGGCTTTGGCTGGGCACAGCTCGGCCCCGAAGTTCACATGCTTTCCGAGCTGGGACTTGCCTTCCTGTTCCTGTTAGCGGGCTACGAAGTCGACCTCGATGACCTGCGCTCCGGCCACGGCATGCGCGCCTCGGCAGCCTGGCTGATCTCCTTCGGTCTCGCCTTTGCGGTTGTCGGCCTCCGGCTCGATAAGCCGCTCGGATCAATGGAGGTCATCGCCGTAGCGATCGCCATGACCTCAACCGCGCTGGGAACGTTGCTGCCGATTTTGAAGGAACGCGGTATCGCGAATACCGCGGTGGGGCGCATCGTCATGACCCACGGGACGATCGGCGAGCTGTTCCCGATCATCGCCATCGCGGTTTTGCTGTCCTCGACTTCGATCGTCTCCTCGCTCGGGGTGCTGGCGATCTTCGCGCTCAGCGCGACGTTGCTGTTCATCATTCCGAAGAAAGCCCGCAGCTGGGGCTTGAAGGTCGTCGACGTCATCCATATGAAGGCCGAAGGCACCGCCCAAACAACGGTACGCGTCACGGTTGTCCTGCTCGTGGCACTCACGACCCTGGCCGTCCAGTTCGACCTCGACCTCGTGCTTGGCGCATTTGCTGCCGGCATCATCGTGCGTCAGCTCCTGCCCTCCGGCCGCCACGAACTCGATCAAAAACTCGACGGGCTTGCCTACGGTTTCTTCATCCCGCTGTTCTTCGTCGTCTCCGGCATGGGCATCGACGTCGCGGCGGTCGCTCAGCAGCCGACCTCTCTGCTGTTCTTCCTCGTGGCGCTCCTCGTCATACGCGGACTTCCCGTCTTCCTCTCCACCCGAGGTCAGCGTCCGGGACACCTTCCCCTCACGCTCGGCGAGCGTGCCCGAATCGGGCTGTATTCGACGACAGCGCTACCGATCATCGTGGCGGTCACGCACGTGGCCGTCGGCGCGAAGGCGATGTCAACGACCACCCAATCGGTGCTGATCCTGGCGGGGGCCTGCTCCGTGCTCCTCATGCCCGTGCTTGCTGCCATCACGCAATCGCGCACCCGCACCTCGGATCTGGATCCCGATGATCCGGAGGATATTGGCGGCAGCGCGCTCGTGATCGAGAAGGCTACTGGGAGCGAAAGTGAGGCGGGAACACGATAGCCTTGTCGCTGTGATGAGCTTGACCCGCGCCGAAGCCCGCGCTCGCAGTGCAGCGCTGTCCGACATTTCCTACACCGTTCACGTCTCCGTAACGGATGCAAAGGGGGATTCGCCGACGTTCAGTTCGACGACGCAAGCTCGCTTCACCACAACTGAACCTCGCGTCATGTTCGATCTCGTTGCCGACGAAGTCTTGGCGATCGAGGTCGACGGCAAGGGCGCGGACGCCGAAGTACGTCCGGGACGCATCATCATCGAAAACGTTCCCACCGGCCGCCCGGTGGACGTGCGCATCATGGCGCGCTGCCGGTACTCGAGCTCGGGGGAGGGCCTGCACCGCTACCGTGATCCGGAGGACGGGCAGGTCTACCTCTACACCCAGTACGAGCCGATGGACGCCCACCGCGTCTACGCCTGTTTCGATCAGCCCGACCTCAAGGCGCACTGGACCTTCATCGTCGATGCCCCCGAGGACTTCACGGTCCTGTCCAACCAGGCTGAGGCAAGCGTCGAAGACCTCATGCCCGACGCGAAGCGTCACATCTTCCAGCCGACCCCGCTGCTGTCGAGCTACCTGACCGCGATCATCGCAGGCCCCTACTACAAGGTGGAGGGCCCGACGTGGCGCGGGACCTACCCGGAACACGTCGGCGGACGCGACGTCCAGCTGGGAATCCCGCTGACCGCCTACTGCCGGGCTGCCCTTGCCGATCGATTCGATTCCGACGACGTTTTTGCCATCACGTCGGCCGGGCTGACGTTCTTCCATGAGCGCTACCAATACGCCTATCCCTGGGGCAAGTACGACCAGGTCTTCGTACCCGAATACAACCTCGGCGCGATGGAGAACCCGGGCTGTGTCACCTTCAACGAGCACTACATCCCGCAGGGCACTCCCACGATCGCGCAGCGTGCCGCCCGCGGCAATACGATCCTGCACGAAATGTGCCACATGTGGTTCGGCGACCTCGTCACCCCCAAGTGGTGGGATGACCTATGGCTGAAGGAGTCCTTCGCCGACCACGAAGGCACCGCAGCACTTGCCGCCGCGACCGAGCACACCGATGCCTGGGCGACCTTCGCCTCGGGCCGGAAGGCGTGGGCCTACAACCAGGACCTGCTGCCCACCACCCACCCCATCGCCGCCGACATTCCCGATGTCGCCGCGGCGACCCAGAACTTCGATGGCATCACCTACGCCAAGGGCGCCGCGGTCCTGAAGCAGCTCGTGGCCTACGTCGGAGAAGACACTTTCGTTGAGACGGCACGCCGCTATTTTGCCGATCACGCCTTCGGTGCGACGACTGCCGAGGATCTGTTGAGCGCGCTGGGGGAGGCCAGCGGGCGCGATATGAGCGAATGGACCAAGGCGTGGCTGCAAACCTCCGGCCCCTCGATCCTCAGCCTGAATGACGGTCGCACGACGCTTGTGCAGGACTCCCAAGATGCGCTCAGCCATGCCGCCCTCACGCGGCCGCACCGGCTCATGGTCGGCAGTTACCGGCTCGACAATGACGGCCTGCAGCGGGTGGAACAGCGCAGCATTGACCTGACCGACCAGGCTGTCGAATTCGATCCGCCGCTGTCTACCGACGTCGCCGTCATCAACGATTCAGACCTGACCTACGCCGTTGTGCGCCTCGATGACGCCAGCCGAGCGGTGCTGCTCGATCACCTTGCGAGCATCTCCGATCCCGTCACGCGCGCAGTCATCTGGTCGGCGCTGTGGACCGATACTCGGGATGCGCTCCTACCGGCCAGCTCCTTTATCACCGCTGTGCTCACCCACGGAAGCGCGGAAAAGCAGGGAGTGCTCTCGGCGTTGCTGCAGCAAGCGACCCTTGCGTGGCGTTCCTATGTACCGAGCGAGCAGCGGCAGGCGGTCATTGCAGAGGTACGAGATCGAACCTGGCAGGAAATCCACCAGGACTCGGATCCGGGACGACGCCGGCTGTGGGCCCTCGCCTTCGCGCGGGCAGCCAGCGATGAGGCCGCCACGACCGAAACGATCGAGCGACTCGGCCTCATCCGCGATGGCGCCATCGATGGCCTCGACGCCGCGCGTGACCTGACGTGGGCGGCCATCATTGCCCTAGCGTCAAGTGGCGGCGCTGACGTTGCGGACATCGACGCGGCCAAGAAGCAGGATGCCTCGGGCTTTGCCGCCGTCATGGCGGCGCAAGCCATGGCGTCCCTGCCCGATCCCGCGGTAGCGGAGCGCACGTGGCAGGAGATCTGGAACTCCGAGCTCTCGAACGAAATGCTCGATGCCCACATCGCCGGGTTCAAGTCCGCCACCCGCCGCACCGATATCGATGTGGTCGCGGGCTACTTCGAGAAAATTCAGGAGGCATGGACCTCGCGCTCCCAGCAGATGGCGGAGCGGATCGCAGTCGGGATGTACCCCTCGCAGGTGGAAATCGGAGACTGCCCAGACGGGGCGACGGGCACCCCGGACCCGACTGCTCATCCGGTAGTGCGGGCAACGGATCGCTGGCTCGGACAATCAGATGATGCTCCCAAGGCGCTGAAACGTCGTGTCCTTGAAGGGCGCGACGGAGTGCTACGGGCCCTTCGAGCGCAGGCCGCAGCGTCCTAGATTGTTATCGGGCTCGGGCGAGAATCGCCCGTCATTTCGCGGCGCTCCACTGCAAGCAGGGATAGCCGGATCATCCGCCAGACCCAGGCCTCAAGGTCTGCCGGCGGCATGGGGTCCTCGGATTTGAGCCACGAGGAAAAGACTCCTGTCAGGGCGCCAGCAAGTGCCGCGGCGTTGACCATCATCATGCGTTCAGAGGCTTGCGGGGTCTTTGTCCTGGTGACGTGATAGAAAACTGTCGTGAGGTGATCACAAAATTGCATTGAGACCGTATTGCGCGCCGCCGAACTAAGCTGCGAAACATATGCTGGTCGGGCTCGCTCAATAAAACCCATCAACTTTGAGACAAAGTTGGGGATATCGTCGGAACGCATATCGAGCTCTCGCGGATCCACCTCCGAAAGACCAGTGTCATCGAGCCGACTGTTGACGAGATCGATGAGCAGATCATCCGGCGTAGCGTAATGCTGATAAAAAGTGGAACGATTGACTCCCGCCCGCTTCGTCAATAAAACGACCGTGATGTGTTCAAAAGGAAGTTTGTCGAGCGTGCTGGCTAGGGCA
This sequence comes from Bowdeniella massiliensis, assembly GCF_023634005.1. Lineage (NCBI taxonomy): Bacteria > Bacillati > Actinomycetota > Actinomycetes > Actinomycetales > Actinomycetaceae > Bowdeniella > Bowdeniella massiliensis. Next base: position 122,919 of record NZ_JALIQR010000007.1, on the reverse strand, counting down.
TCGCGCAAAAGCTGGCGGCTCCGCATTGATCGGGGGTCCATGGCAGCTCCCTTTCCATCTGCTTTGTTCTATGGTGCACCACCGAACCAATATGCACACTTTGGCGGGATAAACGAGGGGGCCGATCAACGCTACGATGGTGCCAGTTAGGTATAGCAGGAGAGCGGAGGAACGATGTCGCCAAGCAGTTGGCACCGACGGTCATCGCCCTCTGTATCCGGAGCGGTCCTTCGCAAGATTCTGGAAGATCCCGTCGATATCGGGTATTCAAAGGCGGCCAAACAGCGGCCATATCCGCCCTGGCAAAAGGCATCGATCTTTTTTCTTAGCATCGTCATTGGTGCCAGCGCGGTTTGGGCGACCCACGCCCTGCGCGCGCCCTCGGACGCCGCGGCAGCTGCGCGCCAATCCCTTGCCGACCAGGTCGATGCCATGATCGCCCACGTCGATTCCAACGTGCAGAAGAACCTCGAACTCAATGAGGCCATCGAAGACGCACGCAAGGAAGTCATTGACGAGGCACCGTTGGTATCGCAGCAGCTCGCAACCACCGGCGCCGCGAGCGGTGTCGTCGCGGTGAGTGGCCCCGGCATTGTGCTGACCCTGGATGATCGAGACGTGGAAAAGGCCGAGGGCCGAGTTAAGGATTTCGACTTCCAGGTTCTCGTGAACTCCCTGTGGAGCGCCGGCGCGGAAGCGATTTCGATTAACGGCCAGCGCATTGGTCCGACCACAGCGATTCGCAGCGCAGGCCAGGCGGTGCTTGTTAATCTCATTCCGCTCGCGCCGCCCTATGAGATCTCCGTCATCGCTGATCCGACCGACATCCAGGCAGCCTTCGCCAAGACACGTGGCTCCGCGCATCTGGCCGGTCTGCGGGACATGTTCGGAGTTCGGGTCGACATCGCTTCGGCAGACGAGCTCTCAATCCCAGCAGCGCAACAGGCGCGACTACGCTATGTCTCCACGGACTCACAGGTCGGGACAAAGGTCGCCAAATAGCGTGAGCAAACATTGCAATTCGGCCACACCGCCGTGTTCCGGCCATCGCTGCGCTCGAGTGTGGCACCCTGGTAGTTGACGCAGTTAAAGGAGGGGCATGTTCGCCATTATCGGCTTGCTGGTCGGCATCGGACTCGGGTTGTGGTTTCAACCGACCGTGCCGCTCGGATTGCAGCCCTACCTGCCTATTGCGGTGGTGGCAGCTCTCGACGCACTTGCCGGTGGCCTGCGCGCCCGCCTCGATGATGTCTTCGATGATCGAGTTTTTGTCACCTCCTTTATCTTCAATGTCTTCATCGCCGCCCTCATTGTGTGGCTTGGAGACAAGATCGGTGTCGGCTCGCAGCTACAAACTGCGGTCATTGTCGTGCTCGGTATCCGGATCTTTGCTAACGCCGCAGCGATCCGCCGCCACGTCTTTAAGGCGTAGCCGATGGGGGAGACGCCTTCGGCGAAGTCGACACTGCGCACCCTGGTGGGGGCGCGCTCACTGACGGTCATTGTGCTGTGCGCGCTCCTTGGTCTCGGTATCATTACGCAGGTTCGTCAGGCGCCACAGCAGAGCCTTGCAAGCATGCGCCAGGACGACCTCATTCGACTCCTGGATGAACTCGGGCGGCGCAACGAAGAACTCACCACCGAGTCCCAGGTTCTGCAGCAGCGCCTCGAAGAACTCCAATCTGGTGCCCGATCGGATCAGGCAGCCCGCGAGGCCGCGCAAGAACAGAGCCGCAACCGAGCGATCCTGGCCGGTACCGTGCCCGTCCACGGCCCTGGAATCTCACTCACCATTATCGACAATGAAGGCGCGCTCACCGCTCAGATGATGGTCACGGTCCTCGAAGAGCTCCGCAATGCTGGCGCCGAGGCAATCGAACTGAACTCGCAGCGTCTGACGACCTCAAGCTGGTTCCAACGTGACGGCGACACGATCATCGCCGATGGCACGCCGCTGTCCTCGCCGTACGTTTTTAATGCCATCGGGGGAGCGCAAACCATGTCGGGAGCACTCGATATTCCGGGCGGTGCACTCGCCACTATTCGCGCCGCTGGGGCCCGCTCGACGGTAACGCAGCGGGAAGATATCTCGATCACCTCGGTGCGTGAAGAGCCCGAGCTGAAGTACGCCGAGCCGCAAGACAAAAAGTAGCGCGCTGCACTCTTCCCACAAGTTGGGAAATGCCGGCGAAGTTCCGTAGAGTACTTACCAAAGGCTTGGAGGGACATCATGAGTGACACACCGCGTAAGGACGATCCCACCTCGACAGCCCGATTCGGTGCCGTTGGCGCGAGCGAAGAAGCTGTCGTCGAAGGTGGTATCACTGCCGATGATAGAGACGTTATTGCGGCGCTACCGCCCGCATCAGCGTTGCTGATCGTGCAGCGAGGCCCCAACCGCGGTGCGCGCTTCCTCCTCGATTCCGATACGACCACCGCGGGTCGTCATCCGGCCTCCGATATCTTCCTCGACGATGTCACGGTCTCTCGCAAGCACTGCGTGTTCGACCAGACCGAAGAGGGTTACCAGATCCGTGACGTTGGATCGCTGAACGGGACCTACATCAATCGCCAACGCATCGAGATCGCTGAGCTGCACGATGGCGACGAGGTCCAAATCGGTAAATACCGCATGACCTTCCACGCATCACCCCATCGCCCGCAGGCGGGTGAGCCCACCCAGTGAATGCGGCCCCTGAATCCCAGCCGGCCGCAGACCTGACTCCCCAGGGAGATTCGTGGCCATTTGACGTCTCGCACCGTCCCGTGATGTCGATCGGAGAAGCCGTCGCGGCCCTCAAGCCAGAGTTCCCGGCGGTCAAACCCTCCAAACTTCGCTTCATCGAAGATGAAGGTCTCGTCTCGCCAGAGCGCACGTCCTCTGGCTACCGGAAGTACTCCGCAGCCGACCTGCAGCGCATCCGTTACGTGCTCATCCAGCAGCGTGACCACTTCCGTCCCCTTGGCGTTATTCGCGACCAGCTCCACGAGATGGATCAGGGCAGGGAAATTGATGAGGAGCCAACCGCCCGCGTCGTCTCGGTGGCCGGGCGGCTCGTCCGCCGCACTGGAAGCGAGCGGATTGGCAAGCGTGAGCTCGCGGATCTCTCGGGTGCATCGATCGCCGAAATCGAAGAGATTATCGCCTCGGCCCTCATCCGCCCTGACCGTAAGGGCCGCTTCCACGTGCGCTGTATTGAGGTCGTCTCGGCTCTCATCCAGCTCTCCCAGTTCGGGATCGAAGCGCGTCACCTCTCGCACCTTCGACAGTCCTCGACGCGTAACAGTGATCTCGTAACCCAGGTCGCGGCCCCGCTGCGCGTCGGCACGCACGCTGCTGCGAAGGAACGCAGCGATGCCAAAGCCGCTGATGTGGCGAGCGTGCTTTCCCGCCTGACCTCGGATCTCACCCTGGTTGCGGTGGGGGACAGCCTGCAGCAGTAGGAGCGAACCCTCACCTTCAGCTCGAAGGTTACAGTTTTGCGACACACCGGCGTGTCGGAGTGGGGGTTCGTTGATTTGAGGCCTCATTGGCCGTACCGTAGGGGTAGCCGCACAACGTGTGTGAACAGATCGGAGTGAACGTGACTAGCGCTCAAAAGCCTGTGCCTCAGGCACCACTGCAACGCGCTCAGGGCATGCTTTTTGGCGATACCCTGCCCGATTTGGATACACAGACAGGCTACCGAGGACCGATTGCCTGCAAAGCCGCCGGCATCACCTACCGCCAGCTCGATTACTGGGCCCGCACCGGCCTCGTTGAGCCCTCCATCCGCGGGGCCTCCGGTTCCGGCTCCCAGCGTCTGTACTCCTTCCGCGACATCCTCGTGCTCAAGGTCGTCAAGCGCCTCCTCGATACCGGTGTGACGCTGCAGCAGATCCGCACCGCCATCACGTTCTTGCACGAGCGCGGTGTCGATGACCTCGCGCAGATCACGCTCATGTCCGATGGTGCCTCGGTCTACGAATGCACCAGCGCCGATGAGGTGATCGACCTCGTCCAGGGTGGTCAGGGCGTCTTTGGCATCGCCGTTGGCCGCGTGTGGCGAGAGGTCGAGGGTTCGCTTGCCGAGCTTCCGACCGATCGCGCCGATGAGGCGATCGAGCCCGGTATGGACGAACTCTCACGCCGTCGCGCAGCACGTCGCGCCGCGGGATCCTAGGTGCGATCGTTTTCACGGCTGTCTGACCTTTCCCGCACCGACCACGAATACCTGTGGCTCTCGGCAGCGGGCTGGCACACGAGTGGCCTGCATCGTCGCAACCGCGGGCCACAGCGCGTCGGCATCGTCGGACGTCCACTGACCACTCGCGACGACCTCGCGCTACGAGCTGCCCTCGATGCGCTCTCCACCTCGGTTCTCACCATCGATGAGCGCGAGGAGACGACTGCCGAAGCGCTTGCCGATCTGGGCTCACTCGTCGATGCCGTCATCGCTTTTCAGGACATCGATGACCCGGCTGGGGTGGGCGCTCCCATCATCGCCGGCGATGCTCGCGACACCCGCCCGGTGGCAGCGCTCGCCATGTGCGTCCGCCACGTCCTGTCCGGACGACTGCTCGCCGGCACGGCGATGTCGCTCGTCGGCGCGGAAGCGGGCGCCCAGGCAGCACTAACGGATCTGGCAAGCGTCTTTCCGCTCACGCTGCACATTGATCAATCGCATCCGCGCCCCGACCTGTTGGAACGCGTGGCAGCCCCCAGCAGCGTCACGCTGCAACCGCTGGAGGCCGCCAGCTTCGATACGAGCGAAGTCCCGGCCCCGCTGCTGGCCGCCACGTGGGCGGCCCTCATCGAGGTGCTGTCAACCTAGGCGACGGCGGCCCGCAATTCGTCCGTCGTGAACGTCTGGCGACGCCCCATCGAGACGACCGTCGCCACGAGCGCGGCCGCACCCCAGCCGATGACGATCGCCAGCGGCACGGCAAGCGAACCAAGTCCCGGCAAGACCGCGGCCGACAGCGCGTCGGCGCCCGCTCCCACGGGCAGCACACCGTGCAGCGCCTGGATCGCGGCCGGGGCCGTAGCCGACGGCAAGACGACCGACAGCGCAACAGCCTGCAAGACGAGCGCCGCGAGCGCGATCACCGTGCCGAGGCGGGCGCCGGCGAGAATATGCAGCGCCTGGACGACCGCCGCGAACGCCACGCCCATGATGATCAGCGCCCCGCCCGCGAGGAACGGGTGGGCGGCCCCCACGCCGAGCACCGGCATGAGGATGGCCAGCAGTGCGCCCTGCAGAGCGCCGATTGCCGCTGCCGGCCACCAGCCGCGCAGCGCGGCGCGGTAGGTGGAGACGGCGCCGCTGCGGGCGCCGCGGGGGACCGCGGGCAGGATGAGGTAGGTGGCGATCGCACCGAGGAAGAGCATGAGAGGCGCGATCGGCGGGAACCATGCTGCGGCCGGGGAGGTATCGGCGTGCAGGCGTGAATCCGTCACCGTGACCGGCGCCGTGCCCATAGCGACCATGCGTGCCTGCTCCTCATCGGTGTAGCGCGGTACCTCGTCTGCCGCCTGGTGCAGCCCATCGGCCAGCGAGATGGTGCCCGTGGAGAGCTCGCCCATACCATCGGCGAGCTGGGAGAGGCCATCGGCAAGCTGCGCGGAGCCGTCCGCGGCCTGGCCTGCGCCATCGGCAAGCTGCCCAGCTCCGGCATCGAGCGCGCCGGCACCCGTCGCGAGCTGACGCAGGCCGTCGGCGGCGCTTGAGGCGCCACCGGCGAGCTGACCCGTGCCATCGGCCAGGCCGTGGGCGCCAGAGGAGAGTTGGCGGGCGCCCGCGGCCGAGGCCGCCGTCCCATCGGCCAGTTGGCTCGTGCCGTCGGCAAGGGCGAGCATGCCGTGATAGAACTCGGGCAGCTGCGGCAGCGCGGTGCGCAGCATCGTGATGAGGCCGGGACGGGCCTCGTTACCGACGAGTAGCTCACGCAGCTGGGTGAGGGTGGCGATGACGCCGTCGGCGCCACCTAGTTCCTTGATAAGGCGCTGTAGCCCGGTGGTGGCGTCGATGAGTTCGCCGATGGCGCCCGAGGCGCCGTCGGGTCCTGTCAGCGTCGTGGCCAGGGAGTCGAGAAGCGTGATGAGGCCTGGGTTGTTCGGCGTGCCATCGCCGTTTAGCAGCGCAAGCAGGTTGCTGTGGGCCGGATCCAGCTGCTGCGCGAAGGCGGTCAACCGCTCGATGAGCGCCTGCACCTCGGGGCTGGCGGTGGAGGCGCGCAGCGCAGAAACCTGAGCGGCGAGCTGCGCGCAGAACTCCTCGGAGGCACCCGAGGCCGAGCACTGGGCGACGCTGTCGCCGAGCGCGCCGTCGATCTGGCCGAGGAGCCCATCGCGTAGCGCCGCGACGTCGCCCGCGAGCCCGCCAGCGGAAAAGTCGGCCATGATCGCCGCGGCTTCGCGCATCCGCTGCGCGCTTTGGCGGGCCTGGCTCGCGATCCGCTCGAGCGTCGGGCGTGCCGCTTCCAGGCGGGCGATCCCCTCGCGGATGGCGGCCTCTGCCGCCACCGGGTCGATGAGGTCATCAAGCTGGCCGGGGAGCGGCTCGAGCGTGGCGAGCACCTTGTCGAGCTCGCTTAGGTCCGTCTCGCCGCTGAGCAGCGCGCGCACCTCGGGCGGCAGCTTGTCGAGTTCCGCGCGAATCTGCGCGGTGCCATCGGCGAGCTGGCGCGCACCCGCGGCCAGCTGATCTTGGCCGGCCGCGTACCGATCGACGCCCGCCGCATAGGTGCGCTGACCCGCGGCTAGCTCGTGGGCGCCGGAGGCGAGTTGGCCCACTCCGGAGGCCGCCTGGGCCGAACCGGCCGCGAGGGCTCCCGCGCCGCCTGCGATCTGCCGGGCGCCCGCGGCAAGGGCGGGCATGTTATCGGCCAGCTCGCGGGAGCCATCGGCACTTTGGCGTGCACCATCGGCGGCCTGACCGGTGCCGTCGGCGAGCTTATCCGCGCCTTCGGCGGCCTCATCGAGCCCGTCGCCGAGCTGCCCGAAGCCGAGGTAGATGCCCTCGAGGAGCTTTTCCGTCATGCCTTCGCCGACGTGGTTGGCAACGGCCCGCGCGATGGAGGACGAAACCCGCCCAAGGACCTCGCTCGTGGCCTGGTTTGATTCGACGTTGATGACCGCGGGCGTCGCCTTTGGCGATCCCATCGTTGCGAGGTTGCGGGAGAATTCCGCGGGAATCGTCACGACGGCGTAGTACGTGCCGTCCGCGAGGCCTTCGCGCGCGGCGTCGGCGTCGACGAGTTTCCACTCGAAGGTATCGCGCACGGCCTCATCGACGGGGGAGACGAGGTCGGCGGCGACGAGCCGGCCGAGCGGCACCTGCTGTTCCTTACCGTCGACCTCCATCGTCGTGCCCTCATCGAGGGAGACAACGGCCGCGGGCACATGATCGATCCGATCGATGCGTCCCGCGACGGCCCCGACCGCCATGAGAGAGGTCAGCAGCGGCAAGATCATGGCCGCGATCAGTGCAATGAGCGTCCGGCGTTTCATAGCGCCATCTCCTTGGTCTCGCTCGAAAGCGTGCGAGTGGTAAATCCGGTGAGGTCTCGGGGGCGGTCACACAGGGCGACGACGGTGAGCTCGGGCCGGAAGTCGAGGTTGGTGAGACGATCCTCGCTGTCTCCCGGCCCCATATCGATGACGAGGAGTTCGCCGGCACGGGCCTCGGCACTCGCAGCATTCGCCACGCCGATCGCGAGGCTCGCCTGAGCCCGCACCGCGCTCGCTTCGGCCGGCAGGATGTGCCCGCAAACGATGAGTTCGCCCCGATCGGGCAGCGTCCGCCCCGCCAGGGTCGCCGCAAGAGCGCGGCGCTGCAGGGGGTCGGCGACGACGATCTCGGTGCGGGAACGGGCCGGCACGGTGAGCGAAATATCGCGCAGCAGATCGCCCTCGCGATCGGCAAGGCCGACGTGCTCAGCACGAATAATGTGCGGGCCGTGCTCCTCTTCCCACGTCGCGTGCGCGAGGCGCTTCTCGATCGATTCGCCCTCGACGTCCAGGTAGGGCAGGCGCGCCTTGAGCCAGTTGGGCAGGTGCCAGGCCCGCTCGCCCAACAGCGTCATGATCGCCGGCACGAGCGTCATCCGCACGAGGAATGCATCGACGGCGACACCGACGGCCAGCCCGAGCGCAATCGGTTGGACGTAGAAGCTGCCTTCGGGCACGAAGAACGCGAAGACGGAAATCATGATGAGCGCTGCCGCGGTCACGACGCGAGCGGAGGCGGAAAAGCCCGTCTTGACCGCGTGGCGCGCATCGCCGTGATGGACAAAGTCTTCGCGCATACGCGTGACGAGGAAGACCTCGTAGTCCATCGCCAGTCCGAACAGCACACCCATCAAAATGACGGGCATAAACGAAATGACGGGTCCGACGACGCCGATGCCTAGCGCGTCGTTGAACCAGCCGTGCTCGAAGACGAGCGCCACGACGCCGAAGGCCGCAAACACCGACAGCAGATAGCCGAGCGTCGCCTTGAGCGGCACCCACAGCGAGCGGAACACGAGGGTCAGCAAGATGAGCGAAAGTCCGACGACGACGACACCAAAGGGCACCATGGCGTTGGATAGCCGCTCGGAGATATCGATGCCGACAGCCGTTTGCCCCGTCACGCGAATATCGGTCACGCCGAACTCATCCTGCCACTGCGGCGCATGGTCGCGCAGGCGATGGACGAGATCGGCCGTTTGGGGGTCGGACTGCTTGGTTTCGGGGATGAGGACGATGACGCCGATGTCCGCGCTGCGGTTGGGGGTCGCCATCTCCACGTCCGAGATCCCGGGAATCTCGCGCACCTTGTCGGCGATGTTATCCATCAAAGTGAGCGGATCCTGGGACTGGATGATTCCCATCGTCATGAGCAGCGGGTCGTTCACTCCCGGCCCGAAGTTCTTCTCCACGAGCTCATAGGTCACGCGCGCCTGACTGCCTTCCTCGGCGGTGTCATTACCGGGCAGCGCGAGCGCGAGGTCGCGGGCGGGGATCGCCAGGGCCGCGACGGCAACGATAGAGGCGATGATGACGACGACGGGATGGGAGGTGACGACCCCAACCCACCAGTCGCTCATCGTGGCCTTGGTGCGCTTGTCCGCGCTGCGCGAGACCTCGTGCGCGCGCGTGCCGGCCTTGGGCCGGATCCGCTCGCCGAGGAGCGAGACGACCGCCGGGATCAGCGAGACGGCGACGCCCACGGCGATCGCAACGGCGATCGCCGCCATTGCGCCCATGACCGCGAGGAATGGAATGTTCGTGACGTAAAGGCCCAGCAGCGCAATGATGACGGTGCCGCCGGCGAAGACGACGGCGCCACCCGAGGTCGCGTTGGCGCGTGCGGCCGATTCGCGCACCTCCATGCCGTCGGCCAGCTGCTGGCGGTGACGCGAGACGATGAACAGCGCGTAGTCGATCCCGACGGCGATGCCGAGCATCAGCGCGAGCGTCGGTGCCGTCGAGGAGATCGGCATGAAGCGCGCGAGCAGCAACATGATCGCCATGGCGATCGCCACGCCGACGAGCGCTGTCGTGATGGGGACCGCCGCGGAGAGCAAGGAGCGGAACGTGATGGCGAGGACGAACAGCGCAAGAATGACGCCGATAACCTCGGTCACCGTGATGCCGACGGAGGTCTGGCCGAGCATCTGGCCGCCGACGTAGACGCTCAGGCCGTTCGCATCATCGCGCGCAAACGACTTCAGCTCATCAAGCACGGCGGGGGAGAGGTCATCGAGCTGTGTTGCGAGCTGAATGTTTCCCAGCGCGTAGCGCTTGTCATCAGAGACCGCCGCCCGGGTGTTTTCATCGCCGAACGGCGCGGTCACGACCATGACGTCATCGACCTTGCGCACCTGATCGACGATCGCGTTGATGTCGGCCTCGAAGCGGTGAATGTCTTCGCCCTCCGGCGCCTCGAAGAGCACCTGGCCGCCCGCACCGGCGAGCTCGGGGAAGCGCGAGTGTAGGACGTTGAGGCCCTCTTGGCCCTCGGTGCCCGGGATCTCGAAGGAGTCCTGCAGCTGACCGCCGACGCCGACAACCAAGCCGCCCAGAACGGCAAGGAGGCCGACCCACGCGGCAATGACCACCCAGGCACGTCGCGCAGCGAACGAGCCAAGCCGGTACAGGAAGGCGGACATAGGACCCTCATCTCGAGACATTTATGTATTCGATACAGTAATGTATCCAGTATGACCGACGCGACCGACACCGGCAAGGCAGTGCGCAGCCGGGAGAACACACGTGAGCGATTACTCACCGCAGCAACGCAGGTCTTTGCCGAAAAGGGCCTGGCGGGTGCCACCGTCGACGACTTAACGACCGCCGCCGGCTTTACCCGGGGAGCGTTCTATTCGAACTTTTCCTCCAAAGAAGAAGTCTTCGACCAGGCCGTCCAACAGCTGCTTGATCGCATCTTTTCCACCGCGCGCGAGGGCGTCTCCCGCGTCGATTTGTGTGGCGATATCTTTTCCGACGTCGAGGCGCTCATTTCCTCGGTCGAGTCCGATGTCCGACTGCTCTCGCGCATCGAGCTCGAAACCTGCCTGGCGGCGCTGCGCTATCCCGAGCTGCGGGAGACCTACCTCAACATTCGCGCGGTCATGCGCGAACAGATCGCATCGATCATCACCGAGTCCGTCCACGTTCACGGCCGAAGCCTGCTCATCGATCCGAGCGCACTGGCCGACGCGGTCATCGCGCTCTATTTCAACGCGATCAACCTCGCTGAGATTGAGGGGCGAGAGACTCCGACGGCCGTCATCGTCACCCACCTCATCAATGCCTTTGCCTCCGATCCGCTGAACCTGAGCGAAGCAACGGCTCGGCGCAGTGCGCGCTGAGCGATCGACGAGAAAGTCCCCGCGTTCCTCGCTACAGTGAGCACCACCACAGCAATTGGAGGTGCCATGGAAAAGGTACGCGGCGTCATTTCGGCAGAAAAAGGCGCACCGGTCGAACTCACGACAATCGTCATTCCCGATCCCGGTGATCATGACGTGGTCGTCGCAATCCAGGCGTGCGGCGTCTGCCACACCGACCTGCACTACCGCGAGGGCGGGATCTCCGATGACTATCCCTTCCTCCTCGGCCACGAAGCCGCCGGCGTCGTGGAACGGGTGGGGGAGCAGGTGACCCATGTGGCGCCGGGAGACTTTGTCGTGCTGAACTGGCGGGCCATTTGCGGCACGTGCCGGGCGTGTAAGCGCGGCGAGCCGTGGTACTGCTTTGACACGTTCAATGCCGAAAAGAAGATGACCTTAGAGGATGGGACGGAGCTGAGCCCGGCGCTTGGAATCGGCGCGTTTTGCGATAAGACCCTCGTCCACGAAAAGCAATGCACGAAGGTGGACCCCGAGGCCGATCCGGCCGTCGTTGGCCTACTCGGATGCGGCATCATGGCGGGCCTCGGCGCCGCCATCAACACCGGGGGAGTAACCCGCGGTGATTCGGTCGCCGTCATCGGCTGCGGCGGCGTTGGGGACGCGGCCATTGCTGGCGCCCGCCTCGCAGGAGCCACCACGATCATCGCAGTCGACGTTGATGACAAGAAGCTGAAACTCGCCAAGGATCTCGGCGCGACGCACACAGTCAATTCCAGCTCGGTCGATCCAGTCGAGGCGATTCGCGAGCTCACCAACTCCTTCGGCGCTGACGTCGTCATCGAGGCCGTCGGCCGGCCCGAGACCTACGAGCAGGCCTTCTACGCCCGCGATCTCGCCGGAACCGTCGTCCTCGTCGGGGTCCCCACGCCCGAGATGACCATCACCCTCCCGCTGCTCGAGGTCTTCGGGCGTGGCGGGGCACTGAAGTCCTCCTGGTACGGCGACTGTCTACCGGAGCGTGACTTTCCCATGTACGTCGACCTCTACACCCAGGGGCGCCTGCCGCTGGAGAAATTCGTCACCGAACGCATCGGGATCGACGAGGTTGATGCGGCCTTTGACAAGATGGGGGACGGCACCGTCCTTCGCAGCGTAGTGGAGCTATAAATGAGTATTCGAATCGACCACACAATCACCTCCGGCACCTTCGAGCTCGACGGCGGCAGCTGGGAGGTGGACAACAACGTCTGGATTCTTGGCGACGACGAGCACTGCTTCGTCATCGATGCCCCGCACGATGCCCAAGCGATTTTGGACAAGGTCGGCGATCGCCGCGTCGAGGCCATCGTCTTGACGCACGCGCACTCCGACCACGTTGGGGCGGTCCTCGAGCTGCGGGAAGCGACCGATGCACCCATCTTGCTGCATCCCGACGATCAGGAACTGTGGGAGCTCAGCCATCCCGGCGAGTCGGTCGACGGACATTTGGCCGACGGCGATGTCCTGCATATCGCGGGCAGTGACGTCGAGGTCCTGCACACTCCTGGGCACGCGCCCGGAGCCGTCTGCCTCTACGTGAAGGACCTTGGCTGCGTCTTTTCCGGTGACACCCTGTTCAACGGCGGCCCGGGAGCGACTGGCCGATCATTTTCGGACTATCCGACGATCGTGAAGTCGATCCGTGAAAAGCTCTTCACGCTTCCAAAGGACACGGTCGTGCACACCGGACACGGCGAGGATACGACGATCGAAGCCGAACTGGATAACGTTCCGGACGAGAAGGCGGACTAGTCAGTCTTCGCGCTGCAGCAGGACCAGAGTTTCGGTGTGCCGCGTGTGGGGGAACATGTCGAAGACCTGGGCGTAGACCGGTCGCAGCCGCGGCAGATGGGCGAGATCAGACGCTAGCGAAGCCGCGTTGCAGCTGGAGTACAGGACTGCCGGCGCGTTGGTATTCAGCCACTGTGCAAGCTCGGCTCCGATGCCCCGTCGTGGAGGATTGACGACCACGAGGTCTGCCGGTTGGGCTTGGCGTGCCCAGGACAGCGCATCACCCGCGACGAAGGAGATCGACTGACCGGCGCGCGGCGCAAGTAGTGCGGCGGCCCGAGTCGCCGCCTCGATCGCCGGTGCGGAAATCTCCACGCCCGTGATGGCGCGCCCAGCTCCGGCTAGGCTCAGCGCAAAGCCGCCGATACCGCAATACAGGTCATAGATGCGGGAACGCTCCGGAAGCGAGAGCCGATCAACTAAGGTGGCTGCCGTCTGATAGAGCTGGCTTGCGACCTGCGTATTGGTTTGGATGAAGCTCTTCGGCGGTAGAAACAGAGTCATGCCAGGCATCGGGACCGGGAGCAACTGCTCGGAGGTGAGCGGAATTTCCTGATCGCCTTCCGTCACCGCTTTGTGCTGGGGGAGAAGGTTAATCGACACGACCGCCAGCTGCGGCAGCGCTGCGAGCAGTGCGGGCAGGTGCTTGCGGATCCGTGCTTCGGCTTCCCGCGAGCGCAACACGAATCGCAGCATTGCTTGGCCCGTGGGGGCGACCGTGATGAGGAGATATTTGAGCTCCCCGCTTCGCGCGGCGACGTCATAGGGGGTGAGTGAAGCCCGGGCGATGAATGCAGAAAGCTCGGGCAGCAGCGTGGTGATGGCACGGTCTTGGATGGGGCACAGCCGGATATCGGTGACCGTCGCGTCACGCTCGATAAAGCCGAGACGCGGATGTAGGGCAGTGCCACCGACGGCGAGCTTCACCTTGGTGCGAAAGTGGTCGGGCTGCGAGGCGACGATAGGGTGCCATGCCGCATCGGGAACATGGTCGCGCAGGAGGTGCCTGGTAGCGGCGTCCTTGCCAGCAAGTTGAGTGCGGTAGGGCGTCTGGATTTCGGGACACGAGCGGCACTGTTCAGTCTCGAAATAGGCGCAACGCATGGCCTTCATGCTACCGGGCTCTGCTTGGCAACGGTCGCTACATTTGTCTTGGCGCTTTAGGGTCGACGTATGGGCGTGTCCGAAATTGTACTTGTCCGTCATGGCCAGTCCCTGGGAAACGTGGCAGCTGAAGCCGCGTATCGGGACAAGGCCGAACGTATCGATGTTCCCGCACGGGACCCTGACGTCGACCTGTCCGATACCGGAGTAGAGCAGGCTCAAGCTCTGGGAGCCTGGCTAGCTTCGCTGCCAACAGACCAGCAGCCAGACGCTGTGTGGTCCTCGCCCTACGTGCGCGCCAAGCGTACTGCTCAAGAAGCGCTGGCTACCGCGAAACTCGATCTCCCGCTTCGCATTGACGAACGCCTCAGGGATCGCGATATGGGAATCACCGATGCCCTGACGGCGGCGGGTATTGCGGCAAAATACCCGGATGAGGCGGCCCGGCGAGAGTGGCTCGACAAGTTCTACTACCGGCCGCTTGGCGGCGAATCTTGGGCAGACATGGTGCTGCGTATCCGTTCTTTGCTTAACGATGTCGAAAAGGTTCAGGATCACCAGCGGCTCCTGATTAGCGCACATGATGTCGTGATCCTGCTTTTCGTCTATGTCGCTGAGGACATGACCGAAGAGACGATCTTGGAAAAGGGACGCACTGACGGCGTGCGTAACGCGGCAGTAACCCGAATAGTGCGGGACGAGGAACGTTTTTCGCGCTGGCGCGTCGTGGACTATAACCTCGATACGCATCTCACCGACGCGGGCGTCATAGTCACGGATCAGCCTGGCGCATCCGATGAGGTGGGAGCCGATGCCTGAGTCTATCGCCGTCACGCCGCATCTTCTGAGGGATTGGCCGCTTCCCGAGCCGTCCGGGTCCAAGGCATCGCGGGGACAAGCGCTCGTGATCGGGGGATCGAGAGCCACTGCTGGCGCGACCAAGCTCGCGGGCCTATCCGCGCTCCGTGTCGGCGCCGGACGCCTTTCAATTGGTCTCGCGGAATCTGTTGCTCCGATCCTTGCGATCGACCTGCCGGAGTGCGGAGCCTTTGGGTTAGCGGAAAACGAGCAGGGCAGCGTCACGGGGCTGCAGGCGAAGTCCGTCCTCGCCTCTGAGCTTGAACGCGCCGATGTCATTCTCGTTGGTCCTGGCCTCGATACTCCAGACGGTGCAAAACGCCTCGTTGAACTCGTGGCGCGAGAAACTGACGTGCCCGTGGTCCTCGATGCTTTTGCGCTTGGAGTGTTGCCCGATGTGGCGCAGCGTGCACGAGACGCATTAAACGGACGACTTGTCTTAACGCCGAACGCAGGCGAGCTCGCACGGATCCTTGATGCTGAAACAATCGAAGAGGGCGAGGTTCCCGAAGCCGTCACCAAAGCGGCCAAGCGATACGGTGCCACCGTCTCGGCCCAGGGATTTGTCGGGAATGGATCCGAGCTATGGCAGTTGACGACGGGTGATACTGGTCTAGGAACCTCCGGTAGCGGGGATGTTCTCGCGGGCGCGATCACCGGCCTCCGGGCGCGCGGCGCAGCTCTCGACCAAGCGGCCGTGTGGGCCACTCACGTTCATGCGGCCGCGGGAGATTCCCTCTCGGCGAGGGTAGGACGCATTGGTTTTCTTGCCAGTGAACTTCTGGGGCGGCTTCCCCAGGAACTGCAGATCCTGCAAGGAGATTAGCGCTGGGCTAGCGACTTTGCAGACACCGGAGCAAGGCCCGCTTCATGATGGTGGCATGAGCCAATACACGGAAGAAGAATCCGATGCGATTCGTGCTGGCCTGATGGCAGCCGTCGCCCTTGTATCGAAGGCAGATTCGGGCATCATCGCGATGTTCCAGGAGTCGGCCGCCGCAGGCAAAACGTTGAAGTCGCTCCCGCCGGAGTTGAAGGAGATCTTCTCCGAATTCGACCTTCCCCGCATTCATCCCAGATCGGAACTGACCGCCTTACGTGAGGCCCTGGTGGTAGTTGATACCAAGGGCGGAGATACAGCTCAAGCGTATCGGGAGGCCGTACGGGAAGCTACGCGCGCAGCCGCGCAAGCGTCCCGAGGAACGAGCCAGGCCGAGCAAGACGCCCTGGACCAGATCGAAGCGGTACTTTCAGCTGGCTCACTCGACCAGGGGCGCTAGTTAGCCCTCCTTGCTCTCGGTATCCTCGAGTTCTTCTTCTCGAGGCTCGGGGTAGCGGGGATTGCGGTAAGAATTAACGAGAAGCCAGATTCCGATGATGATCATGGGCAGTGACAGAATCTGGCCCATAGTCATCCAATCGAAGGCGATGTAGCCGAGTTGGACATCCGGAATGCGCACGAATTCAACAGCAAACCGGAAGACGCCGTAGCCGACAAGGAACAAGCCGGACACCGCTCGGCGGGGGCGCGGTTTGGAAGAAAACCACCAGAGAATGATGAAGAGGACGAGGCCTTCCAAGAATGCTTCGTAGAGCATCGATGGGTGGCGCGGCACGTTGCCGCCACTCGGGAAGATTATTCCCCAAGGCAGGTCTGTCTCTTTGCCCCACAGCTCTCCATTGATGAAGTTGCCGATCCGCCCGAAGCCAAGACCGAGGGGGACAAGGGGCGCAATGAAGTCTGTGACGTCCCAGAACTTGCGTTTCGTTCGACGGGCGAACAGCCAGATAGTAATCAAGACTCCGAGCAATCCGCCGTGGAATGACATGCCGCCTTCGTTGAGGCGGAAGATCCAGAGCGGATCTGCGATCGCCTCGCTCAGGCCGTAAAACAGCACGTACCCTAGTCGGCCTCCGACGACCACACCGACGGCTGCGAACATGATGAGGTCTGCGACCTCGTCTGGCTTCCAGCCAGAGCCAGGTTTCTTGGCGCGGCGCACTCCGAGGTACCACGCAAGGGCGAAGCCAACGAGATACATGACGCCGTACCAGTGAATGGTGAGCGGCCCAATGTGGATGGCCGGATCGATATCGGGGAACTTCACAGTGTCACCTTACGCGACCTGCTGCCCTCTACGAGGACAGAGGTGGCAGTTTGGAGGCGTCGAGTTCAGCTTCTGGATCGGCATCGATCTCGTCTTTGACCTCCAGGGCGACATCTCGTCGTAGTTCTTGGTCATCAACGACTGATTCACTGATTGCTTTATCAAGGTGATGCTGATCAGCGGGGGAGAAGGGCAGATCCTGTTGGAGTTTCTTGCGAGCTAGGCGGCGGATGTGGAAACGAAGTTCGATTTCTTCGGCAATATCGCTGCGCTGCCTAAGCCAGGCGAGGACGAGAATGGCGATGAGGAGGAGTCCGACGTAGCCAATGATCGGGTATAGGTAGGCAACCAGCGAGGTGAAACCAACGAAGCTTCCGGCGAAGGCCACGAGTACAAAGATCACGAGGGCGGGAAAGAATCTGCCGGGCTTTGCGACAGAAACCCGTCGGGCGAGTGCATAGAACATGCCGACACCCGTATTGAAGATCATGCCGAAGATGACGATCGCCATGATGAGTCCCGCTGCGGGATGGATCGAATCTACGAGTTCGAGCATCGGCATGGGCTGGTCGATGACGCTTCCGAGTTGTGCGTACAGGGCAATCGCCGCGATGGTGAGGAGGCCGCCGAAGAGGAGACCGCCAAGCAAACCACCACGCCCCGCTGACTTCGGGTCGAGTTGGTCACCTCCCATGACGATGGCCATGGAGACTCCGAGCGCTAGCGCGAGGACAACATAGTTGAGGGAGGACAGCGTCCAGTGCGGCAGGGTCGATGGAATGGTTGCCGCAAGCGAATCAAGCTGACTGCGAGACGAGTCTGCCGAGGCGATCGCGTAGCTCGACGCTGCTACGACCAGCACGATAATGAAAGGTGTGATCGCACCAATAACGGTGGCGACGCGCTCCACGTCTAACAGTCCGGCAGCAATGCACAGCAGCGCCATGATCGCGGAGCCGACCCAAACAGGCAGGCCGAACTGTTGCTCGAGGTTGGCTCCCGCGCCGGCAATCATAACGAGACCAATGCAAAACAGCGTAAAGGTGATGAACGCGTCAAGGCCCCTAGCAAGAAGCGGATGGGAGATCTCCCCAAAGACGACTGAGTGCTCATTTGCTCGGTAGTAGCTTCCCAGCTGCAGCACGATCATGCCGGTGAGGGCGAGTACGAGTGCGGCGACGATCGCGCCAACAATGCCCCAGATACCGAAAGAAACGAAGTACTGCAAGACCTCTTGACCGGAGGCGAAGCCCGCTCCAACCATAAGTCCAACGTATGCGAGCGCAGTCATGACGGTGCGTTTGAGCACGAGGGGAGTCCTTCCAAGATCGATAACCGACATTTCTCGTATGCAAGGACTTGCAAGGTGGCTGTGTGATCTCGTGATCTTGGAGCCAAGATCACACTCGCAGCGCGCTAGTTCTGGTCGCTATTCTTGGCCAGTTCAGCGGTGACTTCGTCGCTGACATCACGCCATAGTTGGTCATTGTCCAGATTGGATGCGTGGATTTCCTTGCGGAGGTGACGTTCTTCAGCCGGGGAATAGGGCTGGGATTTATCGAGCTTCTTTCGAAAGAGCTGACGAATACGGGTCCGTCGTTCGATCTCTTCCACAATGGAGGGCCGCGCTTTCAACCAGCCGGCGGCGATGACAAGGCAAATGCCGATCCCCACGTAGCCGATCACCGGGAACAGGTAGGACACGAGATTCCCAAAACCGACGAAGCTGACGGCGAAACCAGCCAGAGCGAGCACGACGATGGTGGGGCGGAATCGTTCCGGACGCTTCGCTACTACGCGCGAGGTGAGTGCGTAGTACATACCAATCGCCGTATTGAAGATCATCGCAAAGATGACCGCTGACATGACCGTCCCAGCGATCGGATGGATGAAGTTGACCAATTGCAGTGTCGGCATCTCGGCGTATGCCACATAGTTGACGTTGAAGTAGAGGGCGAATGTCGTGATCAGCAGGAGAGCGCCGTATGTTGCGCCTCCAAGAAGGCCACCTCGTCCCGCTGACTTCGGATCGAGCATGTCACCTCCCATGACGATCGCCATCGAAACCGCGAGGGCAAAGCCCATCGCGACGTAGTTCAGAGAGGAAATCAACCAGTTCGGGAGCGTGGAGGGAATCTGGGAGGCTACGGGAGCCAATTCGCTCAGCGTGCCGGCAGGGTGAGTGAAGGAGTAAATCCCCGCAGCAATGATGAAAACGACGATCACTGGGGTGATCACACCGATCACCTCTGTGACGCGCCTCACATCGAGCATTCCGGCGACAATCACGAGCAGCGTAAGTGCCAGCGATCCAAACCAGACGGGGACACAAAACTGCTGATTGAGGTTCGCGCCGGCCCCGGCGATCATGACAAAGCCCGTAGCAAAGAGCGTGAAAATAATGAACAGATCTAGCGCCCGAGACAAAAAGGGCGTCGTCACGGCATTGAAGACAGCCGAGTGTTCGCTAGCGCGATAGTAGCTACCAAGCTGCAGGACAACCATGCACATGAGCGAAAAGAGGACGGCAGCCAAGACAGCACCGACAAGGCCGGGAATTCCAAAGGACACGAAGTACTGGATGACTTCGCGGCCGGAGGCGAAGCCAGCGCCAACAGCAAGGCCGACAACTGCGAGCGCTGTAGTAATGGTGCGCCTAAGCACGGGAGAGCTTCTTTCTCAGGTGAAGGGATCACCCGCAAGAGTAGTCGGGACCAGGGGATCGCGCACCAAGACCCTCCCGGACACCCCAAAACCAAAGTGTCATAATATGCATTATCGGAACTAGGCTAATGGCGGCTTAGGGTCGTTACCCGCGATTATTCAGCCTCTTCCAGCTCTCTCGTGAGGCGCTGAACGATCTCGGCTGCTGAGCCGCGCGCAACATTGCGGCACGGGTCACCTGCCCAGATCGACTGACACTCAACCTCGCGGTTGGCTGACGCCCATGCGCGCAGCGGAGCCGTCAGCTTATTGATGTGCGGGTAGAGCTTTGGTGGTACGGCCTCGTCCGAAACGAGCGACGTGAGTCCCGAGGCTGGTCTCCCACTGAAGGATCTCGTCAGCGCTACTCCCCCGCCCTTTGTTACCAAATCTTTACCTTCGTCAGAAAGGCCTGATTCATCCGTCGCCAAGAACATGGTTCCGACTTGGACCTGCTCCGCTCCATGTCTCAGCATGGTCGCGATGTCGCGACCCGAACGAATTCCGCCTGCGGCCGTCAGGCGGCGTGCGCCCGCTGCGGCGGCATATTCGACGAGCTCTGCGGTGGTTTCGTTGCAGGGGTCATCCATCATTGAGGCAACTGAACGGTGGCCGCCGGCTTCCGCGCCCTGGACGATCAGCGCCCCCAGGCCTCGTCGGAGCGCTTCATCGATCATTTCTCGATTGGCGCACGTCACCCACACAGGTAGACCCATGGATTCAGCGACCTTTTGAGCTTCCTCGTCTGGGTAGCCAAAGGTGAAGGAGACGAAGTCCGGTGGCGCCGCGACGAGAGCCTCAAGCTGATCTCGGTTAGACCACGAATGCGCACATTCCTCGAAGGTTGGCCACGGGACAGGCAGCTCCGAATAGGATTTCATTAAATATGATCGATACTGAGAAAATTCTCTTTGCGCGCTTAGCAAGTCCGCTACTTGCTCGGGCACGAAGAGATTCACGCCGATCGGTCCACGCGTGAGGTTTCGGGTCTCCGCCAGATCCTTGGCGATCTCTTCGCCGCTGCGATCAGCGCCGGCAATCACACCCGCGCCACCCGCATCCGCGACCGCCGCACATAGCTCCGGCGTTGTTGGCCCACCCGCCATCGGAGCTGCAACGATCGGAACTTTAGCGCCTGAATGGTGTGTCATCTCATCTCCGTCGGTTAGCTCGTTTAATCGAGTTGTGCCAAGGTGGGAATAGATCCCCGTTCGAACTGGTTCAAGGTTACGTATGCCCGGACACTGTGTCCTGGTAACGAAGGCTTGGAAGGGAGAGAGTATGGCAGAGCGCGCACTACGCGGAATGAGCCTCGGTTCCCGAAGCATGGAAAGCGATGTTGGCGTTGAATTCGCCGACCGAATTACCGTCCACTACGACTGTGAGGACTGTGGCCACGTCACTGAGGTGACGATGTTTGCAGAAGCTGAAGTCCCCCTGGTGTGGGAATGCCAGTGTGGCAAGGAAGCTGTTCTACGGGAGCACGAGCGCCCGGAACCGACAAAGCCGGTCAAGCCCCAGCGCACCCACTGGGACATGCTGCTGGAGCGCCGCACGATGGACGACCTTCAGGTACTGCTCGATGAGCGCCTGGAGCTGTTGCGGGCAGGAAAACTGCGCCGCCGTTCGGCATAACTGGCCACCGAGAAGTCAGCCGGTACCTGTCAATCAGGTACCGGCGTCTTTTTTTATCGCTGGAACTTCTTTCGCAGCGCGGCGATCTGGCGAGAGCGGCGTTCAATCCCCCACGACGCCGTGCGAAGGGCCGATTCTTTAATGATTGGACCATCCATTTTCGAAGCACCAAGGGTGCGCTCCACAAACAGAATCGGAACCTCAATGATCCGACCGCCGGCATCATCGACTCGCAGCGTCATATCGACTTGGAAGGAGTATCCCTGCGACTCCACTGTGCTGAGGTCAATGGCTTGGAGGATCTCGCGCCGATACACGCGGAAACCTGCTGTAGCATCCTTGACCTTCAGTCCCGTCAGGACTCGGACGTAAAAGTTGGAGCCGCGTGATAGCAGCAGCCGATGCATGGGCCAGTTCTCAATCCCGCCACCGGCAACCCAGCGCGACCCAATGACGAGATCCGGCGCATCCGGCCGTGAGGCCCGCCGCAGCAGCCGCGGCAAGTCAACGGGCCGATGCGACAGATCGGCATCCATCTCCACAATATGGCTGTACTCGCGCGCCAGCGCCCAACCAAACCCGGCAACATACGCCCTGCCGAGTCCGCCCTTCTCCGTTCGATGCATGACGTGCACTCGCGGGTGCTCGGCTGCTAATGCGTCTGCTATGTCTCCCGTGCCGTCGGGCGAACCATCATCGACGACGAGGATATCGGCGTCCGTTAGTTCAAGAACCTGCGGAACGATGACCGGCAGGTTCTCCTTTTCGTTATATGTCGGAATAATGACGACGGCGCGCACGCATGCCTCCTGAAATGATGCCGGATAGCACCCAGCCTAGTGCGAGAGCCCCGGAAGCTAGAACCGGAGCAATCCCCAACCGGTCCGCGACCGTGAGGGACTCCCGCAGCGGAATCTTGGCTACAAGATGGTTCGCAGTCCACAGCTCAGTCGAGTCAATGACTCGACCGCGCGGATCGATGATCGCGCTAATGCCGACGGTCGAGGCCTGCACTGCGCTGCGACCGTGCTCGATGGCTCGAAAACGGGTGATCGCGGTTTGCTGGGCCGCTTCCTGAGAATCCCCGAAGGAGGCGTTGTTCGTCGGCACGATGAGGACCTTGGCGCCCAGCTCCACCGATTCGCGCACGATATCCTCTACCGATATCTCAAAACAGATCGCATCCCCGAGCCGCACTACCCGATCGCCGATGGTCACGTCGAGGATTCCCGGCTTATCACCGGCAACCATATTGACCTGAACCTTTTCAACATCTGAGCTGATCTTGGCAAAGAAATCTCGATACGGAATGTACTCGCCGAACGGAACCGGATGCTGCTTGGTGTAACTCGAATGAACCGCGATCGACTCACCCTCGGGGACAAATACGACGTGCTGGTTGACGCGCGAGTGTTCAAAAAACTCCTGCGTTCCGACCATGATGGGTACGCCGGCCGCCTGAACGGCCTGTGTCACGCTCCTCGCGGCGTGCGCATCGACCCGTGGATCGAGGTCCGCTGCCGACTCGGGCCAGACGATGAGATCGATATCGTCGTGTTGCTCCAGCATCCGCAGTGTTTCGTCCCGGTGATTGTCCGTGACCTTGCGAGCCTGCTCGACAAACGTCGCAAGCGGCGGCCGTGGCACATTACCCTGCACGAGTCCGACCGTCATGTGCCCCTGCTCCGCCCGGCTCGATAACGGCGCGAGCGAGGCCAGCAGCGGCAGCAGCGCCACCGCGGCAATCTGAATCCCGCGCCAGAGGAAAACGTTGCCTCGCTCCCCCGCGACGTCGATTGTCCGTGCGAGCAAGACTCCTGCGACAACGACAACGAAGCCGACGAGCGTCGTCCCGCCATAGGCGGCAAGGCGCGAAAGCGGGCCTTCGATCTGCGAGTAGCCGAGCAGACCCCAAGCGAATCCACCAAAGGGAGCTCTGGAACGAACGGCCTCGAGCGCGACAAACAGCACCGCAGACCCGAGCGCATCAATCACGCCGGAATATCCGAGCGTGAACCAGCCGCCGCGGATAGCCCAACTGCGCAGCAAACCATACAATCCAAGGACTAGTGCTTGAGCAATACTGAGCGCGAGCCAGGGGATGTAGTTGCCGACCGAGATCGTCGACCACCACAGCAAGGGTAGGAAGAACGCCAGTCCGAAGACGGTGCCGAGCAGGAAGGTTCGGCCCGCCTTCTGCTGCACGAACGACAGGTGTAGCACGGCGACCGCGAGGATCGCGGCCCACCACCACTGCAACGGCGGGAAGGCGAGATTAAGAACGCCGCCCGCAAGAGCCGCGAGGATCACTCGGGCAAGGAATCCACATCGGGCAGGCACTCCCCCATGCTAATGGATCGAGCGCCAGCGTCGATCAGATAGTCGACCATGCAACAATGCCGCGGTAGATAAGGTCTCGTGCTGCCTTGCCTCGCTCGGCGAGGTCCTCATTGCCGGCTGCTCGAGCGGCTGCGACGATGTGGTCGAGCACGTCCGCGGTCTGCTTGGTCCACCGCACGAAATCGCCCGCCGTGATGCCGGAGGTTTGCAGCGCCCGATTCAGATGCAGGCCGCGTGCCCAGTCACGCATGGCCGTGACCAGCCCGTCGTCGACGACCCGCATGGGCGCAATCCGATGGCGTTCCTCGCCCTGACGCAGATCCTCGGAGACGTATCGGATCTGGTCGATCGCCCGGCCAAGATCACCTTTCAGGTGCAGCGGATCGCGCACGTCCTCGCCGCGGGAGACGAAGACGAACATCGTCGCGGCGGCGGCAAGGTCGACGGCGGAGAGCCCATCGAGTACTTCGCGGCTGAGAATCTCGGTGATGAGCAGATCGGTTTCGGCGGTCACTTGCCGCAGCATGTCGCCCTTGGCGGTCAGGCTGAAGTCTTCGTCGAGATATCCCAACTCGATGAGGTAGGCGCAAATCCGCCGAAAGGCGATGCCAAGCCCCTCCGTTTTTTCCGCGAGCTTGGTTTCGTTTGCCCGCAACGATTTGCGCACATCGCGCCAGCGGGCGGCCCACCGCTCGTGATCGCTGCGCCTCGGGCAGTGGTGGGCGCGATGCGAGGTCAGCTCCGCCCGCAGTGCGGCGAGCTCGTCCTCAACCTCTTCATCGCGGGGCTTGGCAACGATCGCCTCGCCCTTGCGCGTAGCGATCTTTCCAAGCTTGGCGGCGAGCTGTTTGCGAACCTTCGGGCTCTTCCACGACCCGGAGGCCGAACCGAGAAACCCGATCGTCGTCGGGACCTGCAAGAAGTCGTGGCCCGTCATCGTGCGCAGTTTGCCGGTGCTGTCGACGAGCGTCAACACGGTGCCCTGGGCTCCGGAGTGGCGAGTATCGACGACGACGGCGCGGTGGGTGCGGCGAGCGAACCGGTACTCGATCGCGTCGCCGACGGCGAGGTTATCCAGGGCAAGCTGTTTGTGCAGTGCCCGGTTCTTCTTGCGCGTGGATTTCTCCAGCGCTGAGATTCTGTCGCGCAGCGTCAGGTAGTCGACGAAGCCGCAGTCGCAGTCGAGCGCTTTCTCGTAGCCTTGCAACGCCTGGCGTTCCTTACGGATCCGCCGGGCCAATCCGCCAACCGACCTATCGACCTGGAACTGGGCGAAGCTCGATTCCAAAATCCCCTCAGCCTGGGCGACGGTCAGCCAGCTTAGCAGGTTAACGGCCATCGAATAGGTGGGTCGAAACGCCGAGTTCAGTGGGTAGGTGCGTTTGGATGCGAGGCCGACAATCGCGTCGACGTTGATGCGTGGGTCGTAGACGACGATGGCGTGGCCCTCAACATCGATCCCGCGCCGCCCGGCGCGACCCGTGAGTTGGGTGTACTGGCCCGGGGTGAGCATGACGTGGTCTGAGCCGTCCCACTTGATGAGGCCTTCGATTACGACCGAACGCGCCGGCATGTTGATGCCAAGCGCGAGGGTCTCGGTCGCGTAGACGACCCGAATGAGGCCCGCGACGAACAGCTGCTCGACGCATTCTTTAAAGATCGGCAGTAACCCGGCGTGGTGCGCGGCAATGCCCCGAGTCGCGGCGTGGTAGAACGTCTCGTATCCGACTGCGGCGCGATCCTCGGCGGACAGGTCCATGCACGTGCGTTCGACGATCTCCCCAATGACGTCGGCCTCGCGGCGCGTCGTCAGGACGACACCGGCGGCCAGCAACTCTTCGACCGCCTGCTGACAACCCGCACGCGAAAAGACGAAGACAATCGCCGGCAGCAGACCCGCCTCTTCCAGCGTTGCTACGACGTCGAGCCGAGAGGTGCGCGGCCGGCGACGGGGTTGGCGTCCCCGGCCCGCACCGCCACCGATGGCCCGGTAGACCTCGGGATTGACCTTGAGCGGGTCGCGAGGATGGGTGAGGTCGTACATGCGTCGGCCGACCATGATGTGCTGGGTCAGTGGAA
This sequence comes from Bowdeniella massiliensis, assembly GCF_023634005.1. Lineage (NCBI taxonomy): Bacteria > Bacillati > Actinomycetota > Actinomycetes > Actinomycetales > Actinomycetaceae > Bowdeniella > Bowdeniella massiliensis. The sequence goes on along the minus strand of NZ_JALIQR010000007.1, from coordinate 97,441 downwards.
CCGGCCTGTGTTCGGAGACGATGACCTCGGTGTGCCCGCGAAGTTCGCTCAGCCAGGCGCCAAACTCTTCGGCATTGGACACCGTCGCCGACAGCGAAATCACCTGGACTCGTTCGGGCAGCAGGATCATGCATTCTTCCCACACCGGGCCGCGGAAGCGGTCGGCGAGGTAATGCACCTCGTCCATCACTACGAAGCGTACGTCGGCCAGGTCGCGCGAATCCTGGTAGAGCATATTGCGCAGGACTTCCGTCGTCATGACGACAATCGGGGCGTCACCGTTAATGGAGACATCCCCCGTGAGGATGCCAACGTTTTCGGCGCCCCACACTTTCACGAAATCGTTGTACTTCTGGTTCGACAGCGCCTTGATGGGGGTCGTGTACATGAGGCGCACGCGCTCGTGGATCGCCTGGTAGGCGGCGAACTCTCCCACGACCGTTTTGCCGGCTCCCGTGGGCGCCGCCACGAGGACGCCCTTGCCGTCCTCCACCGCTTGGCAGGCTTCTTTCTGAAAATCATCGAGCTCGAAGTTCAGCGTGCGCTGATAGGCCGCGACCGCGCTCCGATCGAACTCGGCACGTTTGCGTGCGGCAGCGTAGCGCTCAGCGGGCGAGAGCTCAACGTCGTCGTAGCTCTGGTCAGTCACGATTCTCCTTAGCCGCGAAAATCGTCAGCGCCTGCGGCAGAACGCTGACAGTCACGGGCATGTGTCCGAGCGCTTCGCCGTCCCCGTGGACCACGATGTCCGAGGGGCTGTCAATCTCGAAGCGGCGGCCCCGCGCGTGCGCGACCGCGGGATGGTCCATATGGCTGCCGCGATAGATCCGCGGGAAGACTTTTGCGAGCGTCGTGCGTGACACCCCCGAGACGGTTATGAGCTCGGCGATCGAATCGTGCGCATCGGCCATCGGTGCAATGTGCATACCTGAGCCAATGTAACCCAGGTTCGCAATGGCCGCGAGGAGGCCGGAGAACTCCCGCGGAACGCCGTCATCGATGCGGATGGTGTAGTCGTCCGGTGCGAGGTTCTTCAGCTCTGCTACGAGGGCCGCCACATACCGCAGGCTCCCCCAGCCACTCGTGCAATGCACGGCGCGATAGTTGACCTTGGCGTCGAGCCCGAGCGAGAGCACGGCAAGGACGTAGGCGGAAAAGTCCGCGCCGCGCACGTCCAGCACATCGATCGTGCGGCTGCGCTCGGGCCAGGTCATGGCCTGGCGCAACTCCTGAATTGCGGGGCGGGGTTTGGCGGCGATCCCCAGTGCTCGGGCGATGTCATTACCCGAGCCGGCGGGCACGATTCCAAGCGGTATCTGGCTACCGGTGAGGTGTTGCGCGATGCAGTGGATGAGTCCGTCGCCTCCGATGGCGACAACGGCGCGAGCGCGCGGGCAGTGCACCGCGAGATCACGATGGGTTTCGTCCAGCGATCGGTGACAGATCGTCTCGATGGGCGCAACCGAGCGCAGCGCGCTCGCCACCTCGACGAGCAGCGCCGGTGCTTTTCCGGATCCCGAGGCCGGATTTGCTACGAGGAGGATAGGTGCGTCAGATTCCAAGCCCGGCATCGATCTTCGCATCGCGTTCCACGAGTTTCTTCCTACGCCGACGATCGACCAGGACGGAGATCCCGCACGCAAACAAATACAACAGGTAGATGGGGGTGGCCAGCAGCATGAGCGACCACGGGTCGCCAAGGGGCGAGGCAAGGGCGGCGAAGATGAGGATACCGACGAGCGCCCACTTCCACCACGACAGGTAGGTGCGGCCGGAGACGAGACCGACCATGTTCACGCCGACCATGATGAGGGGCAGCAGGAAGGAGAGCGAGAGGACCGCGATCAAGCGCAAACAGAACGTGAAATAAAGCTTCGCGTCCATGAGGCTCGCCGAATTCTCCGGCACAAAGGACAGCATGATCTGCACGGCTTGCGGCAGCACCCACCATGCCAGGAGTGCACCCGCGCTCATCAACGGTACGGCGGCCGCGGCGAACGCCAACGTGTAGCGCTTTTCCTTCTTCGTCAGCCCCGGGGCGATGAACGCCCAAATCTGGTAGATCCACCAGGGCGAGGACAGGAAGAAACCAAGGTAGAGCGCGACCCGCATCTGCATATCGAAACCAGAGATGACGGTGCCGAAGTTCAACTCTGCGAGCCGGCCTTCGGCAGCCGCGACCTGTTTCAATGGGCGCGAGAGCACCTCGATTGTCGGACGGTACAGAAACCAGCCCCCGATGGCCGCGAGGACCATGCCGAGAACCGCCTTCAGGATGCGCTGGCGCGCTTCCTTCAGGTGGTCAAACAGCGGCATCCGGCCGTCGGGCGATTTCTGGCGCATCGATTCTGCGTCCTCCTTGGGCGCAGCGGCGAGTTAGAGGACTAGGTTAGGGGCGCGTTCGGATCGACGTCGCGTCGCTGCTGCTGGTTGGGAGGCGTCGCGCCGGGCTGGGGATCAACGCCGTTGGGCGGATATCCTCCCGGCGGAGTCACCCCGGGGCCTTGCTGGGGCTGCTGCGGGTACTGCTGGCCCTGCTGCGGGTACTGCTGTTGCTGGGGCGGCGTGTACTGCTGCGGGTCGACACGGACGCCACCGGTGGCCTCGTAGGGATCGGCTGGCTTGTCGTTATCGTCTTCGCGAAGTTCCTTTACTTCCTTCTTAAAGACCTTCATTGACTTACCGAGGTTCGCCGCAATGTTCGGCAGCTTCGCGGCGCCAAAGATCACGACGATGACCAACAGGATGATAAGAATTTCTGTGGGCCTCAAATTTCCAGGCATGGGCGTCTCCTTACGCTCGATGGCGCCTATCGATATGGACTAAGCCTAACGCTTCCCAGCGTTTTAGCGTACGGACAAATCTCTGACTGCGACGTTGGTTGCGCGCATCGGTAACTGCGAGTTTAGCTTTCTGCGCATTCCTAGGACCATCGGGCAATACCGCTGTGGCATGCACGACAGGACCATCGAGCTCGGGTGACTTGATCCGCAGCTGGGCCAGTGCGAGAGCGCTGCGGCGCGCTGACCTCAACGCTGAACGGGCGAGGATCACGAGGCACGCCGCGATCGCCACGAGGGCAGCGAGGACCAGAAGCACCCAGCCAAAACCAGGCATCACGCCTCCAACCGTGCCAAGGCCTGCTGGGCACGATCCGCGACGAGCGCCGCCGCTTCGGGCGGTGAAATCGATTCGATCCGATCGGCCACCGATAGCAAGGTCCGCACCATGCGTTCCTTGGAGTAAAACTCGATCGTGAATTCGATTCGCCCATCGGAACGTCGGGTCATATCGCGCGCCGAGAACTTCTCCGCGAGCCAGTTCAGCGCCGGTTCGGTCACGAGTTGGACGCTCGTCATCTCGGGGATATCGGCGTGTCCGGCTAGCGCGTCTTGCGGCGCACACCAGGACGCATCCGAGAGCTGCACGTTGCTGATGCGATCGATGCGGAAGGTGCGGATGCCGCCCGAATCGTGGCAATAGCCGATGAGGAACCAGCCGGCGCTGCGTTCTTCGATCCGAAGCGGGTCAATGGTGCGCTGGGAGGTTTCATCCGTTGCCGAGACGTAGGTAAAGGTCACGACGTCGCGGCCGCGGGCGGCGGCGCGCAGTGCCTCTAGGCTCGGGTCGGGCTGTCGGCTTGGCGTCGTCGCCGGCAGTTGGGCTTCCAGGCTGGCGATGAGGGAGGTGAGTTCGTTGCGCAGTAAGGTGCCAGTCACCTCGCCTTCGATGGCACGCAACGCGAGGAGCACGGAAATGGTCTCGCGCGGGGTCAGGCGCAGCGGGCGGTCGAGTCCGAGCCCTTCGCGCAGCGCGACGTAGGTGTCCTCGTCATCGAAGGTGAAATCGATCAGGTCCTCGGGGCTCTCCCCCGGCAGGCCTGCGACCCACAAGGTGTTGAGGTCCTCGCGGATGCGATCGGGGCTGACGCCGAAGTGGAAGGCGAGTTCGTCGATGTGGGCGCCGCCCGTCTCGGCGAGGTAGGTCAGCAGGCCGAGCAGGCGCGGAAAGTGATCACGCGTGAATTCAGCTCGCATAGCGCGCCGCCGTTTCCCATAGCTCCCGCACGCCCGAAACGAGTTCTGGCGGGCTGACAGGAAGGACGTCGCCGCCATAGGAGGCGACGTCCTGGGCGAGCTGAAGGAGATGGTCGGAGGTGACCTCTATGAGGTCATCGTCGCCCTTGTGGCCGACGAGCGTGCCGTGACGACGCAGCAACATTGCGGCGCCGGGTGCGACCCGCAGGCGCGCGGTGATCGTCTCGCGGTGGCCGATTGAGATGCGGGTATCCACCTGTGCCGGGATCTCGTAGGCCTCTGGTGCTGTGGTGGTGACGGGCTCGGTCTGCAAGCGCGCGAGTTTGAAGGCTCGGCGCTCGCCGCGGTCGGTGTCGTGGCCCACGAGGTACCAGGATCCGGCGTCGCGAACCAACCGCCAGGGCTGGACGTTGCGGGTGTGAATCTCGCCTCGCGCGGACAGATAATCGAAGCTCACTTCTTGCTTCGCGGCAATGGCGTCCGCCAGTGTATCGAAGGCGTCCTCGGGGTCGGTCAGGTCCAGGCTCGTCGTCAGGGCGACGTCGGCTTCAACGATGCTCATGGGCGATAGCGCGCGCAGCTTCGTCAGGGCCCGGCCGGGCAGGTGGCGGCCCTTGGGTGCCAGCGCCTCCAGGGCTAGGGATAAAAGCGCGATCTGGATCGGCGTGGGGCGAATCGTGGAGGTGGACCACTGCGTCTCGTCGACCCAGTAGCGGATCGTTTGGCCGTCGGCGGCATCGGCTCGCGAGACGAGGGGGACGCCGGTTTCGCGCAGTAGCGCCTTGTCGCGTTCGAACATGCGCGAGGCGGTCGCGTAGCTGCGGTCGCCGGTATAGCCGCCGACCTGGGTGAGGATCTCTTCCTTCGTCATGCGGCGATGCAGCAAGGCTGCCGTGAGGCTGACGAGGCGCTCGACGGCGGGGATGGATTGACCGGATGTCACAAGCTCCACCGTAACAAGTAGATTGAAGCTGTGATGCATTGGCGGTTAGGGACGATTTCGGGCGTGTCGCGGCAGTGGGCCGGCACCGACAGGTTTGTCGTTGAGGTAGACGGCAAGGAGGTTCAGGCGCTCGCATACCGCGATATTGTCGGTGAGCTCGAGCTCGGCCAGCGTGTGCTCCTGAACGTTTCGGCGCTGCAGCGGGGGCTTGGCACGGGCGGGGTCGCCTTCATCGTCGCACCAGCCGACGAACTGCCCGACGATCCGGCGCCCATCGATGGCCACATCGTCAAGGGGCGGTATCTGCCCCAGCAGCTCATGGTGCAGGCCGTCGAGGAGCAAGATTCGCCGCATCATGATGAATTTGTGGACCCGGCTGACCTGCAAGGCGTTCCCGTCGTCGTCGCGGACCTGCATTCGGCGGTGCCAGCGATCAGTTGTGGGGCCCATCTTGTTGACCCGGATCTCTCAGTTGCTTACGTCATGACCGATGGCGCCGCCCTGCCGGCGGCGCTGTCGATCTCGCTGGCACTGATGCGGGAGCGGTCGATGCTCGTTGGCAGCGTGACGTGTGGGCAGAGCGTCGGCGGGGACGTGGAGGCCACGACTGTGGCCAACGGGATCATAGCGGCCCGCCGCGTGCTGGGCGCGGATATCGTCATCGTGTCGCAGGGGCCCGGGAATGTCGGGACGGGGTCGACGTACGGCTTTTCGGGGCTTGATACGGCCTGGCATCTGCAGCAGGCCGCCCTGGTGGGCGGCCGGCCCATCGCCGCGGTGCGTGCCTCCTCTGCGGACAAGCGTCCGCGACATTTTGGGCTCTCACACCACACCCTGACGGTGCTGGGGCGGGCCACCCCGATTCGCGTCGAGGTGCCGATTCCGTCCGTCGAGGATCGCGGTGCGGACTATGGGCGGGCCTATGCCGCGCTGCACGCGGATGTGCAGCAGTTGGCTGAGCGGCATGAGGTCGTTCCGGTGGAAGCCGCCGGCCTATATGACGCGCTCGCTGACTGTCCCGTCCAGCTGCGGACGATGGGGCGCGACCTGTCGCAGGACCCGCTGTCGTTCATGTGCGCCGGAGCGGCCGGCATGTGGGCGGCCCAGGTCAGTCGGAGCCGGTGACTTCGTGTTCTTCGATGAGGGTCGCAAGGCGCCGCGCTTCGCTCATCGCAGCGTCGCCATCGGCCCGCTGAATCGCCATCACGGCTAGCTCGGTACCGTTCGCGAGGTCGAGGACGGCCCAAGGGCGGCCCTGCCCAAATCGCACGGAGATGATTTGCGCCCAGGACAGTCGGGTTGTCCGAATGAAATTACGTACGGTGAGTCCTTCGTCATCCGGCTGGGCTCGCACGCTTGCCTGGCGCCAGAGCAAGAACAGCCCGACTGTCAGGAAGGCGCCCGATAGCAGCTTGTCGATGAGAAGCCAGTTGGGAGAGGACCCGACAGTGACGAGGAGGGCGATGAAGCCGATGAGACACGCGAACCCCACCGCCAGCGCGACGATCGGGCCTCGCGTGGGCCGAAACGGCCGGTAGGGATCGCGTGGTGGTTTCACAGTCGACAGGCTTCGATGGAGGTCACGAGAATCGCCTTCGCGCCGACGGCATAAAGCTGATCCATGATGCGGTTGGTATCGCGGCGCGGCACCATCGAACGAACCGCGACCCACGTCCCGTCGTGCAGCGGCGAGATTGTCGGCGATTCCAGGCCGGGCGTAATTTGCGCGGCCTGGTCAATCTTGTCGGCGGGCACGTCGTAGTCCATGAGGACGTACTGGCGCGCGAGCAGCACACCCTTGACGCGGCGATCAACGACATCCAGCTCAGCGTGGTGGTCGCGTTCCTTAGGCGTAATGAGTACCGCTTCGGAGGTCAGGATTGGGTCGCCGAAGACTTCCAGTCCCGCGGCCCGCAGCGTCGACCCGGTTTCCACGACGTCGGCGACAACATCGGCAACACCGAGGTCGACCGAGGTTTCAACGGCGCCATCGAGGTGAACGACGCTCGCGTCAATCCCCCGCTCGGAAAGGTAGTTACCGACGAGGACGTCATAGCTCGTAGCCACGCGCTTGCCGTCAATATCTTCAAGGCGTGAGACAGAGCCTGCGGGGGCAGCAAAGCGGAAATTTGACCGAGCAAAACCAAGCGCACGATGTTCGCGCGCGGCCGCTGCCGAATCGAGCAGCAGGTCGCGTCCCGTGATGCCGACGTCGACAGTCCCCTCCCCCACGTATACCGCGATATCGCGGGGGCGCAGGTAGAAGAACTCGACATCGTTATCGTGATCGCGGCACACGAGTTCTTTCGTATCGCGGCGTTGACGGTATCCGGCCTCGCTCATGAGGCGGATGGCGGGTTCGGACAGAGATCCCTTATTGGGTAGGGCGATGCGCAGCATTACAGGTACCGGTAGACGTCTTTCAGATCGAGATCGAGTGCGAGCATGAGGGTTTGGAGATGGTAGAGCAGCTGGGAGATTTCCTCGGCGGCTGCTTGCCGTCCCTCGTGTTCGGCAGCCATCCAGACTTCCGCAGCTTCTTCGACAATCTTCTTACCGATCGAATGAACTCCGTCTCCCACGCGCTGTACGGTATGCGACTCAGGGTCGCCGCTCGCGAGTTTTTCGGTCAGTTCACTAAAGAGGGTGTCGAAGGTTTTCACGATTGCGAGTCTAGTCGTTCTATTTCGCTGAATCGCTGACATCTCGTACGGCGGCAGTGGCGTCTACCTCACCCTGCAAAAGACCATTGCTGCGCAGGAACTCAGCCATCTCGGGCCATGCTGCCGGATCGAGGGCTAGGGGGTCATCGCCGTAGAGTTTTGCCGTGGCCGTCAGCACCTGCTCAGCCAGCGTGATCTTGTTTGCTCCGGTGACCTTGGGCAGGTAGTCAAACGAGTCGGAGACCGCCGAGGCTGGATCCTCCATGATGTCGCGCATGGCTTTGGACAGCGCAGAATTGAGTTTATTCAGCACGTCAGGCTGCTTATCGACCGTCGTTTCCATCGCGCCTAAGGCGATTGATTTCAGCGGGTTATTTGCAATGGAAAAGGTCTTAACTTCCATCCCTGCCGCTTCGAAGTTGATGACATCGGAGTTCGAGAACCCGATCACGGCATCGACTTTTTCGGTCATGAGCGCGGCTTGGATGGTGTAACCGATGAACTCAATGGTGAGGTCGTCTTGCGTCAGTCCTGCTTCCTCGATCATCGCGAGTAGAGCAAACCAGCTTTCGCCGAACGGGCCCGGTACTCCCACGCGCTTACCTTTCAATTCAGCCAGGGAGGAGATATCAGAGGCTTTCGGAGTAATGAGGACAGCTGGGTAGGTCTGGTACATCTGAGCGAAGGTTGTGACTCGAATGCCCTGCGAGCGGGCTTGGAGCATCTCATCCGCGCCAGCATTCACGACGTCCTCGTCACCGGCTGCAAGCGCTCCAAACAGAGACTCGCCAGCGCCATGATGCCGCAGGGTGACCGCCAAGCCTTCATCTGTGAAGTACCCGCGCTTGTCGGCGAGGTAGAACGGCGCGAACTGAATATCGGGAATGTAGGTGAGTCCGATTGTCAGCGGAGTCAGACCATCGCTTGAGGCAGAGCTATCCGTTTCAGTCGAACGTGGCGAAGCGGGAATCGCCGAGTCGCCTGCTCGCGGCTCAGTACTCGTCGGGGTGGTACACCCGGCCAGCAGCGCCAGCAGGATGACCATCAAGGCTAGGAAGCGTCGTTTCACCACAGACCTCGGATCTTGTGTTCGATAGCGGCAATTAGGGCGTAAAGAATGGCGGCGAGGGTACACAGCACGATGAGGACGGCAAACAGTCCCTCAGTGTCGGCGGAGTCCCGGTAGACGGTCAGGAGCAGGCCGAGGCCTTTACCGCCCATCACGAACTCTCCGACGACTGCGCCGGTGATTGACAGGGTGAGCCCGCCTTTGAGTCCGGTGAGGATGGCTGGGGCTGCGAGCGGGGCTTTCAAGTAACGCACCATTCGCCAGCCGGATGCGCCATCGAGTCGGGCTGCATCAATAATGTCGCGGTCGATGTCTCGCACCCCCAAGTGCGTGGTGAGCACGATCGGGAAGAACACCATGAGGGCACACAGCAAGATGATCGGAGTCATGCCATAACCGACCCACATGACGAGCAGCGGAGCAAGCGCGATGGCCGGGATGGCCTGCGAGGCCGCGACCCACGGAGAGATCGAGCGGCGAACAACCCGCGAGACTGCGATGAGGTAGCCGAGTGGAATACCGGCCGCAGCACCGAGGGCAGCGCCACTGAGCGCGGCCGATAAGGTCTGCACAATGTAGGGCGTGAGCTGGCCGGAGGCAAGATCGCTAACGACGCGTCGAGCAACATCGAGCGGAGCTGGCAGGAGGAAAGGGTTGATAAACCCGGATGCTATCTGCCAGGCGATCACGACGAGGAGGAAGAACAGCGCGGGCGCGATGAAGGTGATGGGCCGCAAGATGCGGCGCCGCACATAAGCCATGCGTCCTTCCCCGGCTTCGGGGGTGCGCGCGGCATCCGTGCGCTGCGAGGCGTAAGGCTCGCGTATCACGCACGGTTCACGCAGCTTCTCCCATCCGGACTTTAACCGTCGGTACCGGACTTTCACCGGTTCAACCGCACGAGGTGTGCGGGTCGCGGACTATCACCGCCGGCTCAGAGTTTCACTGACCCCGAAGCTCGTTTTCCGCCCCTACTCTAGCAGTGCTCACAGACTGAGGCGGCAAGTGTCCGTAGGGTCTCAACTTCGGCGGCGGCATCCTCGGCCTTGAAGACGGCTGAACCGGCGACAAAAACGTCGGCACCAGCATCCGCGCACTGTTCGATTGTCTGCTGGGATACTCCCCCGTCGACCTGGATGGCGAGGTCGATCCCGCGGCGTTTGGCGGCCTCGCGGGTGCGCCGGATCTTGGGGAGCATCGAGGAAAGGAAGGGCTGTCCCCCGAAGCCAGGTTCGACCGTCATGATGAGGATCATGTCGACTTCGTCCAGGATTTCTTCGAAGGGTTCGATGCTCGTCGTTGGCTTGAGCGCCATTCCGACCCGCGCCCCTTGATTGCGGATCTCCCTCGCCAATCGGATCGGGGCACCGGCGGCCTCGACGTGGAAGGTGACCGATGCGCATCCGGCTTCCGCATACGCAGGCGCCCAGCGATCCGCGTCCGCAATCATGAGGTGGGCATCGACCGGCAGAATGTTTGCGGCGACAATCTGCTCCACAACGGGTAGCCCCCACGTCAGGTTCGGGACAAAGTGGTTGTCCATCACGTCGACGTGGGCGAAGTCGGCATTCGAAATCTTCTCTAGCTCACCCCGCAGGTCGAGGATGTCGCAGTTAAGGATCGAAGGAGAAATCGTGACGCTCATATTCCTAGCCTACTTGGTAAAAACTGCCCCAAACATGGCGTCGACACCGTGACGGTGCGGCCACAATTGCACGGATTGCACACCTTCAGGAAGGTCAATGTCGGTTCCGATGGCCTCGCGCAGCAAGTCTGGCGCCGACAGTTGCTTTAGGCCGAGTGCTTTGGTCGCGTGCCGCACTTGGGTCAGCGTCTCGGCCACGAGCGGCGAGCACGTGACGTACGTGAGGATCCCTCCCGGCCGCAGTGCGGCAGCGGCCGATGCGAGCAGGTCTCGCTGCAGGGCCGTAAGGTCGGGAACGTCGGAGGGGCGCTTGCGCCAGCGTGCTTCGGGGCGACGCCGCAGCGAGCCCACCCCCGTGCACGGGGCATCAAGCAGGATACGGTCGTAACTTTCGGGTTCAGCGGCACCGATTTCGCGGCCGTCCCCCGCGCGAATGGTGACGTCGGGGAAGGGAGCGAGCGCCCCGCGCACGAGTTCCGTGCGGTGGGGCGATACTTCGTTAGCAACGAGGTCCGCGCCGCGATGGGCGGCTTCGGCGGCGAGGACGCCGGCTTTGCCACCGGGTCCCGCACACATATCGAGCCACTTCTCATCGGGTCCGTCGATCGGGGTGCGTGCTGCGAGCAGTGCCATGAGTTGGCTGCCCTCGTCCTGGACGGCGATCTTGCCGGCCCTCACCTCTCTGATGCGGCCGGGGTTTCCGCGCTCCATGCGAAGCCCGATGGGTGAATACGGCGTCTTTTCCAGCGGCACGGGAAGATGGTGAATGAGAGCGTCGCGGTCACCGATTTTGACGGCGAGATCGACCTGCGGCGGATTGTTGTTCGCGACGAGAAGGCGAGCGATCTCTCCCGGGTCTTCGCCGTGGGCTGCGAGCGCTGCCGACAGTTCCCGCACGAGCCAGGCCGGGTGGGAATACCAGTGGGCTAACCCATCTCGCTCGGCCAACACGTCCGTCTTCCACTCGGAAAGCTCGCGCCGCGACAGCGTTCGCAAGACGCCATTGACGAAGCCCGTCGGTTTTGGGCCGCAGTATTCGCGTGCCGCGTCGACCGCTTGCGAAACTGCGGCATGCGGAGACGTCTTGAGTGCCAGCATGTCGTGTGCGGCCATGCGCAGGATTGCCCGAATCGGGGCGTCGAGGTCACCCATAGAGCGGCTGTTCGTGATCATCCGGAAGATCGCGTCGTATCGTCCGGTCAGGCGGCTCGTGCCGTAGACCAGTTCGGTTGCGAAGGCCGCGTCGCGTGGCGATAGTCGGGCTTCGCGCAGTATCTCCGGGAGTTTGAGGTTTGCGTATGCGCCGTCGAGATCGATGGCGAGCAAGGTATCTATGGCAACCCTGCGGGAATCGGTCAGGTTCACTCGGTTACCTCAAAACTCTTCTCTCCGCGCCATCCGCGTAGCCATGCGCTGGCAGGCATGGCTTTCTTGCCGGCCGGCGCAATCTCCTCTAGCAGGATCGAACCGGCTCCCGTCGCCACAATGACATCCCCGCCAATTTCTTCGAAGGTGGCGGGTTCCGTTCCGGCCTGCCTCGTATCCTCTCGCGCGGCGAGAATCTTGATTCGCGTACCGTCACTCGTTCGAGTCCAGGCACCAGGATCGGGCGTGAAGGCGCGGATATGACGGTCGATCTGCGCTGCTGGGAGCTGCCAGTTGACCTGGCCTTGCGCGGGCGTCAGTTGCGGGGCATGCGAGATGCCGTCCTCATCCTGCGCAACGGCGCTAAGGTGGTCTTCTTCGATGGCGGTGAGGGTTTGCGAGAGAATAACCGCCCCTTGCTCGGCCAGTTCTGTGAGCGCCTGTCCGGAGGTGACTCTGTCGGAAAGCTCGATCGACTCGCGACGGAAGATTGGCCCCGTATCGAGGCCAGCATCGATCTGAAAAACCGTCACACCAAAGGGGGCCGCACCGTCTTCGATCATGCGCTGCACCGGTGCCGCTCCGCGGTATGCGGGAAGGAGCGAAAAATGGAGGTTAATCCACCCGTAGTGCGTCAGGTCGAAGGCCGAGGCAGGTACGAGAGCGCCGTAGGCGACGACGGCGACGGCATCGGCTTCATGACTGGCGATCCAGGCCTGGGTTTCCGGCTCTTTTAGGCTCGCAGTCTTATAGACCGGGATATCCAGGTCCTGTGCGGCAAGTGCTACCGGTGATGGGTGGAGGGTTTTACCGCGCTTGCCGCGAGCATCAGGCATCGTGAGCACTCCCACGACCTCGTGATCAGTGGCAAGTCGGGTCAGCGAAGTTACTGCGGGCTGGGGGGTTCCTGCAAACAGCAGTCTCATACGTTTGCGGACCTCGTCATATCTCGCGCCCAGCTGCGGGCATCCTTTGCGCTGGTGAAGTGGTGAGCGGTGAGACCCACTGATTCCGCGGATTCGACGTTAGCGATGCTGTCATCAACGAATCCCGTCAGTTCCGGTGTGAGATCCCACCGGGATAACGCGAGCTCAAAGATCCGTGGATCCGGTTTGGCCATCCCCTCGGCGCCGGAGACCAAGATGTCGTCGAAAAACTCGAAGGACGGAACCGCCGCCTCCGCGTGATGGAAGGTCTCGGCGGACCAGTTCGTCAGGCCGAATAGGCGAATCCCGGCATTCTTCAGGTCGTGCAGGAGTTCATGGGTCCCCGGGACGAGTCCGGTCAGAGATGCCGGGAAGTTCTCGACATAGTGCTTAAGGATCTTCGCATCCTCGGGATTGTCGCTACTCTCGAGCTCGGAAATCCAGTCGCCAAATGGCTTGCCGGCATCGTGATCCGCATTTTTGGTAAAGAAATCGGTGCGAGCAAAAAAGTCGTCGACGTCGCGTTCGGAAAGCTCTGCGGGCAGGGCGGCGTGGGGCTCCCACCTCACGACGACATTCCCCAGATCGAAAATCAGTGTCGAAAGAGATGGTGTCACGATTATCCTTCACTTTCCTAGAGGTCCAACGGATCCATTGTCGCAGACACGGGCGGCTCACTGCGGGTGCTGCGTTTCCGTATCAGCGCAGCCACCCGCGCTCGCAAGGCTCGGGCCCCGGCGTGCGGTACCCGGATCAGGACCCGATCCGTTGTTTCGTTGAGAGCTGTGGGTCCAAGAATCTCCACGCCCGCTGCGGTATCGGAGAACGTGGCGGGAATGTCAGCGAGCGTTCCGCGTGGACCGGTAAGGTCAGCAACCGTAGCGACAGGCGGGAGGTGAAGTTCTGCACGTTCGGCAAGGAGCCGGTCGGCGAAGTTCGGGAAATCCGACCGGGTGAGGGCTTGTGCTACGGCTTCGTCTGGTTCGCCGGTAAGCACAAAGCGACCTCCCTGCGGCCCCGGTTTGATGAGAGACCAGGCATTCGCGAGCTGGGTCGTCGCGTGGGCAGTGCCAGACAGTTCAGTGCGGGCGGTGAGCACCGACGCATCGATGACGATGCCGGCCTCGTAACCATCGGGGGCGATCGGTTCGGCTCCGGGCGTCGCCACGACGATTGCCGGGCGGGAATCGACGTTTTCAATGATTCCGGTCCGGGCGCCCGAGACGCGGATCAGGACACCGGGAAATGCTCGGCCGAGTTCGTCCGCGGTGCGTTCGGAACCGATCGCAGCGGCGCGCACGTGGGTCGAGGAGCACTCTGGGCAGGAAAACTGCTGGGTGATGTGGCCTGCCCAGGTGCAGCGCAACCTGTTGCCGCGCTGCATGGTGACCGGGGAGGCGCATTCGGGACAGCGAACTTCTTCTCCGCAACGGGCGCAGCGCACCATGTTGACGTAGCCGGCACGCGGCACGAGAACAAGGACCGGTCCCCGCTGCAGAGCTTCGCGCGCGACGGAAAACGCCACGGAAGACAACCGGCGGGCGGGCCCATCGGAAGCATCCCCCATGACGACGCGCGCCCCGTGAGAGCGAAGGGCATCTCGGCTCGGGGTAAGAGACTCGGCTTGCCCGCGCTGGACCAGCAGCTGCGTTTGGACGCTGCGGCCGAGTGAGGCAAAAACCGTAGCGCCCGCCCTGGCGAGTGCGATCCGCCATACCTGCGGGCGGGGCGCATGCCGTTCCCGCAACAGCGGATCTGCCTCATCAAAGACGATCGTGAGTCCCAGATCCGGCAGCGGAGCCCAGGCCGCGGACCGCGTACCCACGACGACATCAACCTGGCCGAGTAGAGCAAGGAGGAACGCGCGGTACCGAGCGGCAGGCTTTTGCGATGACCCGTATCCGATTGCGGTGACGCCAGCCTCGGCGAGGACAGCGAGTACTCGCGTGATATCTCTGGCTGCTGGAACGATGATGACGACTCGACGCCCCGAGGTCAGCGTGGCAAGGACGAGCTCGAGTGCGTCAACGAGCCACTGCGGTGAGCTGCCCACGACTCCGGGAAGTGCTTGCCAGGCAACGGTTGGTGAGGCACCTGACGCGAGCTTCGAGATGAGCTGATCACCGCCGGGATAAGCGTGCAACGCTGCCGGGTTTGGCGGCCGAGGCGGACTCGGAATCCCCCGCTGGGTCGCTCTCTCCCGCACCTGATTCTCGGTCCGTGCGTGCCGCGCGGGAATCGCGAGACGCAAGACGTCGTAATAGGTGCCGGCGTAGTGCTTCGCTACCTCACCGACGGCTGCGGCGACCTCCGGGGTGAGCACTGGAAGGTCGGAGACGACCGAGCGCAGGTTTCGTAGCTCGCCCTCATGATCGGAGCCGTCCGTGATATGCGTGATGAAACCGGGGCGATCGCTTGGACCAAAGCGCGCGGTGATGCGCACTCCGGGCGCCGCATCGGCAAGGAGTTTTTCCGGCAGGGCGTAATCGAATTCTTGATCGAGGTGGGCTGCGGGCAGGTCGAGCCGGACGACAGCGACGGGACCACGGTGACGCTCGCGCTCGGGAAGCGCGAGTCCTGGGATCTCCGGCTGGGTGCTCACCTCTCTATGGAATCACACCCCGCCGACGTTACTTGACGGCCGCCTTGAGGTCCTCGACCCGGTCGGTGTTCTCCCACGTAAAATCGCGCAGTTCTCGGCCAAAGTGGCCATAAGCGGCGGTTTGTCGATAGATCGGACGCAGCAGGTCCAACTCGTCGATGATTGCAGCCGGACGCAGATCGAAGACACGTTCGATGATTCGGGCGAGCTCGGCATCGGGCACGACGCCGGTCCCGAAGGTCTCGACGTACAGCCCGAGTGGACGAGCCATCCCGATGCCGTAGGAGACCTGAACCTCGCAGCGCGTCGCAAGTCCCGCCGCGACGACGTTCTTTGCCACCCAGCGCATCGCGTACGCGCCGGAGCGGTCAACCTTGGACGGGTCCTTGCCCGAGAAGGCGCCGCCGCCGTGGCGCGCCATACCGCCATAGGTGTCGACGATGATCTTGCGTCCGGTGAGCCCGGCATCACCGCGCGGTCCACCGACCTCAAAGGAGCCGGAAGGGTTGACGTAAATGCTGAGTGATTCCTCGCCGGCATCGAATCCTGCGGCCTGCAGCACGGGCGCCACGACGGACTCGATGAGTTTGTCCCGCAGGTCGTCTTGACTGATGTCGCGGTGGTGCTGTGCGGATAGCACGACGGAATCGATTCCTACCGGGGTGTCGCCGTCGTAGGCGACGGTGACCTGCGACTTGCCATCGGGGTATAGGCCGGGCACGCTGCCGTCCTTTCGCACGGCGGCGAGCGCTTCGGTCAGGCGATGCGCGAGGTGGATTGGCAGCGGCATGAGCGTTGCCGTGTCCGTGCAGGCGTAACCGAACATGAGACCCTGGTCACCCGCGCCCTGCTGGTCGCGCGGATCCACGGAGCCGGATCGTAGTTCGAAGGACTTATCGACGCCCCCCGCGATTTCGCCGGACTGCTGATCGATGGAAACGAGCACACCGCACGAATCGGCATCAAAGCTCGCCTCTGAGGACGTGTAGCCGATGCGTCGGATCTGGCTGCGGACGATCTCCGGGATTTCCACGTACTCCGTCGTCGACAGCTCCCCGACCACCTGGATAAAGCCGGTCGTTGCCAGGGTCTCAATTGCCACGCGGGCCTGCGGGTCCGAACGCAACACGGCGTCCAAGATGGCGTCGGAGACTTGGTCGCACACCTTGTCCGGGTGGCCCTCAGTAACGGATTCAGAAGTGAAGAGTCGAACAGCGCTTGGGTCAGTCACGCCCCCAAGTCTACGACGGCCTGGCGACAGCGCGTGCCGCCGGCCTCTGTGGCGGACAGCTCGTGAGCTAGTTCAATTCGGAGGCGATGGAATCGAGCAGGACGGCTGCGACGTCGGCCTTGCTGCCGCCGCCTTCGGTGACGACGGTCCCATCGGGACGCACCACTGTGACGTAGTTCGGGGTATCGCCAAATCCCCTGTCCACGCCGACTTCGTTGATAGCCAGCAGGTCGGCTCCCTTGCGTGCCGCCTTCTGCTTGCCGTGGGTTAGTGCATCGGTGGACTCATCGCCCGTCTCAGCGGCAAAGCCCACGATGACTTGCCCGTGACGCTTGGCGGCCACGGCCGCTTTCAAGATGTCGGGGTTTTGCACTAGCCGCAGCGTGAGCCCATCGTCGCCGGTTTTCTTGTGCTTGTGTTCGGCCTGGCTTTCCGGGCGATAGTCGGCCACGGCCGCCGCCATGATGAGGACATCGACATCGGCGAGCCGGTCAAGAACCGCGGTGTGCAGGTCGCTTGCCGAGACGACCGGGACGACCTCAACGCCTTCGGGCAGATCCCGCGTGACGTCGGCAGCAACGTTGGCAGCCAGCAGCGTGACGTCGGCGCCTCGGCGCGCGGCCTCGGCCGCCAGCGCGACGCCTTGGCGTCCGGTGGAGCGGTTGCCGAGAAAACGCACGGGATCAAGCGCTTCGTGGGTGCCGCCGGCGCTGATGAGAAATGGCCGTCCGGCAAGGTCGCCCGGCTCACCTGGCGAGGCCTGCGCGAGAGCGAATGACACGATGTCCGCCGGATCGGGCAGGCGCCCGATTCCAGTGTCGGAGCCGGTGAGCCTGCCGCTCGCGGGCTCCATGACGCGCACGCCGCGCTCGCGCAGCGTCGCGATATTTGCTTGGGTAGCGGCATTGAGCCACATTTCGGTGTGCATTGCCGGCGCGATGACGAGTGGCGCATGGGTCGCCAGCACCACGGCAGTCAGGAGGTTATCGGCCATCCCCGCCGTAATTTTCGCAATCGTGTGGGCGGTGGCCGGAGCGATGAGGACGAGGTCGGCTTCCTGTGCAATCTTGACGTGATCGACGGCCTCGGTGTTTTCGAAGATTCCCGTGGCAATCGGGTGGTGACTAAGCGCCTCCCAGGTCGCAGCTCCGACCATTTTTAACGCGTCCTCGGTCGGCACGACCCGCACCTCGTGGCCAGCTTCCGTCAGCAGGCGAAGGACAAGGGCGGCCTTATACGCAGCAATCCCGCCAGTGACCCCTAAAACGATAGTCAACGGGCGGGATGTGTGCGTCATGGTGACGCTACTGCTTCTGATCGAGCTTGAGCAGGCCTTCGTTGATTTCGCGCATCGCGATGGACAGCGACTTGTCCTCCTGGCCGGCATCGACCAGAGGTCCAACGGAGACCATCATGTTGTCTTCAAGCTGCGCGTTGTACGAGTTGATCTGGCGCGCCCGCTTCGCGGCGTAGACCACCAGCGCGTACTTCGAATCGACCGCTTCCAGCAGGTCGTCGATCGGCGGGTTCGTAATACCCGTCGGGTTTGCCACGGTTCCTGACACTTCAGGTACGCCCTTTCGTTTCGCGGTAATGCCCGGCTAGTGTACCAAACCCATGAGCGCGGCGAGCTGATCGACAGCCGAGTCGATGGTGTCGTTGACCACGACGTGATCGAACTCGTTGATCGCCGCCATCTCGATTTCCGCTGTCGCGAGTCGGCGTTCGATCTGTTCCCGCGTTTCCGTGCCGCGCCCGGTCAGCCGCTGGTAAAGCTCCTGTTCGGAAGGCGGCGCTAAGAAGACGAAAAGCGCGCCTGGCTTGGTTTCGCGCACCTGGCGAGCCCCTTGCAGATCGATCTCCAGGATTACCGGGATACCAGCCGCTTCGCGATCTTCGACCGGTCCGCGCGGGGTGCCGTAACGGTCGGTTTCGTGCACCCAGGCCCATTCGAGCATTCCCCCCTGCTCGACGAGCTCGGTGAAGCGCTCGGCGGTGAGGAAGAAATAGTGCACCCCATCCACTTCCCCGGGGCGGGGGCTGCGAGTCGTCGCCGAAACCGAGAGCCAGGCATCGGGAAACCGCTCTTTCAGGGCGGCGACAACGGTGCCTTTGCCTACGCCGGAGGGACCAACGAGAACAAGAACGGGAGCGGCACTCATGAAGCGAATTTTACGCGGGAGCGATCTCTGCGACAAACCTCCGCGCGGCGTCCGCCAGGTTGCCGGGACCCGCGCCGAGCACGCCGCGAGATACCGAGGCGAGCATCCGCGCCGCACCGAAGACGTCGTGACACTCCGCTCCCCCGGCCCCTTGCGCGCCAACGCCGGGCGCCAAGAAAATGCCGTTGAAACCGGCAAGATCGAGCCCAAGGTCCCGCGGCGCCGAGCCGACGGTCGCGCCAACGACGAGGCCGATCGGTCCAACGTCGCTACCATCGCGAGCCATGACATCAGCGTTCACCGCCTCAGCGCTCGCCACGATGGCGCCGGCAACCGATTGGCCATCGGTGCTACGCGCGTGTTGCACGCTCGCACCTTCCGGGTTTGAGGTGAGCGCGAGGATATAGAGGGCTTTTCCGTGCTCGAGCGCCAGGTCGATCGCGGGCTGCAGCGCCCCGAAGCCCAGGTAGGGGCTCAGGGTGATGGCATCGGATTCGAGCGGAGCGCCTGGGCGCAGGTAGGCATCCGCGTAGCCCGCCATCGTCGAGCCGATGTCGCCGCGTTTGGCGTCGGTGATGACGTAAAGGCCGGCCTCGCGGGCCGAAGCGATGACGGTCTCGAGCGCCGCGATACCGTCAGCGCCGTAGCTTTCGAAGAACGCCACCTGGGGTTTGAGCGCGGCCGCGACGCCGTCGAGCTCGGCGATGCAGATCTCCCCAAACCGCTCGAGTCCCGCGGCCGAGGCGGGCAGCCCCCAACTATCTAGGAGTGCGGGGTGCGGGTCGATCCCGACGCACAGCGGACCGAGGTCCGCCATGCGCCGGGCGAGCACCGCCGAAGAGTTCACTTCGGACATCGCGAACTACCGCTGAACGAGCGCACCGTCAAGGACGGTGGCGTTACCGCGCAGGAACGTCGCGATGACGCGACCGGGCAGCTCCAGGCCCGCATAGGGCGTGTTCTCGGAGCGGGAGACCTGCTCGGAGGGTTCGATGACGCGCGTGGCCTTCGGATCGTAGAGGCACACATTGGCGGGATTGCCGACCTCGATCGGCAGGCCCTGGTTGTCCAGGCGGCCGATTGCGGCGGGCGTGTAGCTCATCGTACGTGCCACGTCCTGCCAGGTGAACTTGCCGGTATCGACCATCGCCTGCTGGACGACGGACAGCGCCGTTTCCAGGCCGATCATGCCGAATGCGCCGGCGGCCCACTCGCAGTCCTTGTCCTCCTTCGCGTGCGGCGCGTGGTCGGTGCCGACGATGTCGATCGTACCGTCGGCCAGCCCCTCGCGCACTGCATCGACGTCGTCCTGGGTGCGCAGCGGCGGGTTGACCTTGAAGACGGGGTCGTAGCTGCGCGCCGTTTCGTCGGTCAGTAAGATGTGGTGCGGCGTCGCCTCGGCGGTGACATCCAGCCCGCGGGCCTTCGCGTCGCGCACGAGGCGCACGCTACCGGCCGTCGACAGGTGACAGATGTGAAGCCGCGAGCCGACGTGTTCGGTCAGCAGGATGTCGCGTGCCACGATCGCCTCTTCAGCGACCGAGGGCCAGCCGGCAAGGCCGAGCTCAGCGGAAACGACACCCTCATTCATCTGGCTGCCCTCGGTCAGACGCGGGTCCTGCGCGTGCTGGGCGATGCAGCCGTCGAAGGACTTGACGTATTCCAGGGCGCGGCGCATGAGCACCGGGTCGTGCACGCACATGCCGTCATCGGAAAAGACGCGCACGCGCGCCTCGGAAGCGGCCATCGCGCCCAGCTCGGCAAGCTTTTCGCCCTTGAGCCCAACGGAGACCGCGCCGACGGGGAAGACGTCCGCCCAGCCGGCCTCCTGGCCGAGGTGGTAGACCTGCTCGACGACGCCGGCCGTATCCTGCACCGGCGTCGTGTTGGCCATGGCGTGAACGGCGGTGTAGCCGCCCATCGCGGCAGCTCGGGTGCCGGTCTCCACCGTTTCGGTGTCCTCGCGCCCGGGCTCACGCAGGTGGGTGTGCAGGTCGACGAGTCCGGGCAGCGCGATCAGGCCCGTGCCGTCAATCGTCTCGACTTCCTGTAGGTCCTCGGCTGCCGTTGCTGCGTCGGCGCCGATCGCGGCGATGACGCCGTCGGCCAGCAGCAGGTCGGTCGGGTCCTCGTCCAGGATGGAGACGTTCGTGATGAGATAGGCGGTCATGCGATGGGCTCCTCGGTGTTGTCGCCGGCGAGTAGAAGGTAGAGAGCGGCCATCCGGATGGAGACGCCGTTGGCGACCTGCTCCAGGATGGTGGCGCGCGGCGAGTCGGCCGCGTCGGACGAGATTTCCAGGCCGCGGTTCATCGGGCCGGGGTGCATGATGATCGCATGGTCGGGCAGGCGATCCATGCGGACCTTATCCAGCCCGTAGACACGGTGGTATTCCAGCGGTGAGGGGAAGAATCCGCCACCGGCGGCGCTCATCCGTTCGCGTTGCACGCGAAGCATCATGACCGCATCGGGCTGCGCATCGATTGCTGCGTCGAGGTCGTAGGATACCTCCGCTCCCCAGGCCTCAACTCCGACGGGTAGCAGCGTGGGAGGTGCCACGAGCGTGACCTTAGCGCCGAGGGTTTTGAGCAACTCGACGTTGGAGCGCGCCACCCGCGAATGCAGGACGTCGCCAACGATGACGATGTGATTGCCCGATAGGTCGGTGCCGTCGGCCGCGGGTGAACCATCGCGTTCGCCCATGAGGTGGCGACGCATGGTGAAGGCATCCAGCAGCGCCTGGGTCGGGTGCTGGTGCGTGCCGTCACCGGCGTTGAGCACAGGCACATCGATCCAGTCGGTCGCGGCCAGGCGGTGCGGGGCGCCGGAGGCGGAGTGGCGGATGACGACGCCATCGATCCCCATGGCGTCCAGCGTCTGGGCGGTGTCCTTGAGGGACTCCCCCTTGGACACCGAGGAGCCCTTTGCCGAGAAGTTGATGACGTCGGCCGACAGGCGCTTGGCGGCGGCCTCAAAGGAGATGCGGGTACGCGTGGAGTCTTCGAAGAAGAGGTTCACGACGGTTTTGCCGCGCAGCACCGGCAGCTTCTTCACTTGCCGGTCCTGGGTGGCGGCCATCGCCTCGGCGGTGTCGAGCAGTCGCAGGACTTCGACCTTGGTGAGGTCTTTCGCGTTGAGCAGGTGTTTCATGCCGACTGCCCTCCCGCGATGTAGATGGCGTCTTCGGAGTCAATCTCTGACAGGTGGACCTTTACCGACTCTTCCGAGGAGGTCGGCAGATTCTTGCCGACGAAATCGGGCCGGATCGGCAGTTCGCGGTGGCCGCGGTCAACGAGGACCGCGAGCTGAATTTTGGCGGGCCGACCAAGGTCGTTGATCGCTTCCAGGGCGGCGCGGATGGTGCGCCCGGAATACAGCACGTCGTCGACGAGGACGACGACGGTTTCATCGATTCCGCCGTCGGGTAGTTCGGTGCGACCAATGGTCATCGTGGGGCGGCGGTGCAGATCGTCGCGGTAGGGAACGACATCGAGAGATCCGACCCCAATATCGTGGCCGAGATCCTGCAGGATCTGGGCCAGGCGCAATGCGAGGGGTTTGCCGCGAGTGGGAATACCGAGGAGGACGATGTTATCGCCACCCTCATTTCGTTCGATGATTTCGTGAGCAATTCGGGTGAGCGAACGGGCGATATCGGCTTCGCCGAGTACCTGCCGTCCTGCTGGTGTTGACACCACAGGTGTTCTCCTTCTCCGCCTCTCTGGACGGGGGTTAAAGGATTGCGGGCGGCCCCAGCTTAGCGCATGGGAACCGCCCGCAGGTGAGATCGAGACGCGGGTGTTTACTTCTCGTCTAAATCATCAAACAGCGTGGGTTGATCACCGTCAGCCGCCGAGGTCAAACGCGATTGCGCCGAGGCGTAGTCGCCTTCCAGCGGCACGTCTGCCTCGTCTCCAGCCTCGTCGTCCTGCTCGGGTTCGTCCTCGGCTCCAGGCGCTGGCGCTGCCTCGGGCTCATCACCGGCGTCATGAGAGTCGACGGTTTCATCGCTATCGTCGAGGACATCGTCGAACTCGCCGGACTCGGGGGCAACTTCTTCCCGGTCGGCCACCTCCTCGCCGAGCGGCTCACCGTCATCCAATGCGGCCTCATAGCCGTACTCATCGAGATCGTCGGCGCCGTATTCCGCATCGGAATAGACCTCGTCGGCAAAATCAACGTCGCCGGCAAAGTCGGCCTCATCGAAGGCCGGCTCATAATCGTCAACCGGTGCGGACAACTCCGCCTCCTGCGCGATGAGTCCAGCCTTGACCGAGGCGATCGTGTCGAGCAGCCCGTTGATGAAGCCGGGTGACTTATCGGTCGATAGCAGCTTGGCGATCTTGACGGCCTCATCGATGGCGACCGGGTCGGAGACATCCGATTCATAGAGAATTTCCCACACCCCGACGCGCAAGATGGCGCGATCCACGGCGGGCATCCGATCGAGGGTCCAGCCGTGGGCGTACTGCGAGAGCGCGTAGTCGATGTGGTCCAGGTGATCGGCTACGCCCTCGACGATTTGCCGGGCATAGTCCGGCAGGCCCGTTTGGGTCGCGTGCTCCGAGGTGCGGCGTTCGGCCATCGCCGCGATCGAGCGAGAGGATACGCGGCCGCGCTGATCGACTTCGTAGAGAACATCGACCGCGCGCCGACGTTCTCTTGTGCGCCGAGTGAAATCCTTGGGACGAGACATCGGCTAGTCGTTGACGCGCGAGATGTACTCGCCCGAACGGGTATCAACCTTGACCTTGGTGCCCTGCTCGAGGAACAACGGCACCTGGATCTCGTAACCGGTCTCCACCGTCGCGGGCTTCGTGCCGGCCGAAGAGCGGTCGCCCTGCAGGCCCGGCTCGGTGTAGGTCACTTCGAGGACGACGCTCGGCGGCAGTTCGATGTAGAGCACCTGGCCGTCGTGCATCGCGACGATGGCGTCCTGACCTTCGAGCATGAAGTTTGCTGCATCGCCGACGGTGTCCTTGGTGACGGTGATCTGGTCATAGGTGGAGGTGTCCATGAAGACGAAGTCTTCGCCGTCCTTGTACAGGTACTGCATATCGCGCTTGTCGACGGTTGCGGTATCGACCTTCACCCCGGCGTTGAACGTCTTATCGAGAGTCTTACCGCTGAGGACGTTCTTGAGCTTGGTGCGCACGAAGGCGGGGCCCTTGCCCGGCTTCACGTGCAGGAATTCCACCACCGTCCACAGCTGACCATCAAGGTTGAGCACCATACCGTTTTTCAGGTCATTGGTTGTTGCCACGTCGTCCTTCTTTCACGTTGTTGTAGTCCATACACACATCGAGTCCATTGCCCATGTGGGCAACGGACTCAATGCTCGGTGGATGTCGTCCACCTAAGAGTTTAGCGGGTGGGCTCGGATCCTATCGGGTCGGAATCCGGGCGGACTGCTCGAGCAGGCACAGGAGCAGCGGCTCGATATTCCGGCTCTCCCGGTATCCCGCGGCACGCAGTCGCTGAGAGACAGCCTGCTCGGTGATGCCCAGGTCTAATGCGGCATCCTTTTGTGAGATTCCGCGGGAGACGAGCTGGGCGACTTCCCACCCGGGCTCGGAACGGCGCATGAGGCTGAAGTGCAGCAACTGCGCGAGGGCCGTCGCCCAGGACGCGGCCTCGGAGGCGCGACCATAGATGACGATGGGCATGTCCCCTGAACGAGAGCGTGCCCGCTTCAGGGCGCGCCGCGCAAAATCGAGTGCGGTCAGACGCGAGCGTCCTTCGCCGGAGTCTGCGCCGACGCCAATGCAGACGCCGGTATGTCGAGCGGCGGCGACAATGGCTTGGAGGACCGCTTCGGGATCGACGACCTGGAGGATGACCTCCCCCGCTTCTGTTTCATCCTTCGAAGCGATAGGTGTGCGGATAGCTGAGACTACCGCGTTGAGATCTTCGGCGGTAGCTGGCCGCCGCGTACATATTGCAACCGTAAACACGTACCAAATACTACAGCTTTTTGTTGCGTAATGGCAGAGACATACTCCAGTTTGGACGCTCTAAACCGGCTTAATCAAAGCTAGAGCCACGATCTGTTCAACAATTGTCTCGATTGTGGCTCCGCTCACATCAATTGTGTTGTCTGCAATCGACGTATATTGCGGTCGCCGCTCGATCAACATCTGGTGCCACAGTGAACGCGGGGTGACGAAGCCGACCGGCCGCGGCGCACCAAGGCCGGTGCGTGGAAAGCTAGTCGCTAAATCGACGTCCAGAAAGACCACCCGCAGCCCGGAAAGCAGCTCGCCCGCATCCTGGACCTCGATGATTCGCGAGGGCAGGGCAATGACAGCATCAGCCGGAAGGTCACCAAGAATCTCGCCGAGCGTCTTGGAAAGGATCGACAACGCCTCTTGGGGCGGAAGGTCGACGGCGAGGGATTCCGGGGTGTACCCGCTGCGGCGCTCAATTTCTTCATCGGCGTCGACAAAGGGAATATCGAGGCGTCCGCCTAGGGCCTCGCCGACCGTCGTTTTACCGGCGGCGGGAGGACCAATGAGAGCAATAATCGGCATTAGCGCTCTCCCCCAGAAAGCACGGCCTTAATGCTCTCTGGCAGGTTCTCGAGGTAGGAGGCGAGATTTCGTCGGCATTCGGCTACGGAATCACCGCCGGTCTTTTCCAGCAATGATTGCGCGAGCACGAGTGCGACCATTGCTTGGGCCACGACGGCAGCGGGGGCGACCGCGCAGGTGTCGGAGCGCTGGTTGATGGCGACGTCTTCCGCGCCGGTGGTCACATCGAAGGTGCGCAGCGCGCGGGGTACGGATGAAATGGGTTTGAGCGCCGCGCGTACGACGATCGGCGAACCGTTAGACATGCCGCCTTCGATACCTCCGGCGAGGTTCGTCAGGCGCTGGGTTGGCGTCATCTCGTCGTGGGCTGCGGAGCCGCGAAAACGGGCCTGGGCGAAGCCGTCGCCGATCTCGATACCCTTGATGGCTTGAATGCTCATGAGGGCAGCGGCCAGGCGTGCGTCGAGTCGGCGTTCCGCTTCGACGTGGCTGCCGAGTCCGACCGGCACGCCGTAGGCAATGACCTCGACGACGCCGCCGAGGGTATCGCCCGCAGCTTTAGCGCTATCGATCTCCTTAACCATCGCGGCGTCGGTCGCTTCATCTAGGCAGCGCACCTGGGTGGTATCAAGCGCCGTCGTGTCGTTCGGGCCGGGGCGGAGTCCATTATCGGGCAGGCGGACCGAGCCGCATTCGATGACGTGGCTGACGACGCGGATGTCACCGATCTGTTCGATGATTGCTTCGGCCAGAGTGCCAAGCGCGACCCGTGCCGCGGTTTCGCGTGCCGAGGCGCGCTCCAGGATGGGGCGGCAGTCGAGGTGCCCGTATTTCGCCATACCGGCAAAATCAGCGTGGCCGGGACGGGGGCGAGTCAGAGCTTTGGCGCGCGCGCCGCTGGGCGGCTCTTCAGTGGGATCCGCGCTCATGACTTCGGTCCACTTGGGCCATTCGGTGTTCCCGATGGTGAGCGCAACCGGGGAGCCGAGAGTTTGTCCGTGCACGACGCCGCCGAGGAGGCTGACCTCGTCCTGCTCGAACTTCATCCGCGCGCCGCGGCCGTAACCCAGGCGCCTGCGGTGCAGCGCCGCAGCAATATCTGAGCTCGTGATCTGCACTCCGGCCGGCACGCCCTGCGCCATGGCGACCAGTGCCTGCCCGTGTGATTCACCCGCGGTTGACCAGCTGAACATTGCCTCAGTCTTTCACCAACTAAACGGCGAAGCCGACACATTCCACCAGATGGCTAGGACGGCTCCGAGAAACAAGAAGGGACCAAACGCGATCGGGGTTTTGGCGGTCGCGCGCCGAATGACAATGAGCACCAGAGCGACGAGGGCGGCCAGGAAGAACGCCCCAAAGATCGACCACATTGCGGTCACGTAGGACCACCAGCCGGCCATCGCGCCCGTGGTGACGGCGAACTTCGCGTCGCCCATACCGATACCGGTGGGCGCGACGAGCGCCGCGACGAAAAACAGGCTGCCCGCGATGACCCCGGAGATGAGGGCGGCGCTCAAGCGATGCCCCTGTCCCGAGACAATCGCAAGGACGAGTGCGCACAGCGCGACCGCCGGAATGAGCGGGTACGTCAGTCGATTAGGCAGGCGATGCTCGGTGATATCGATTAGCGCTGCCCACCCTGCCGCGCCCCCGAGGAGGGCGTAGATGGCGGTCACGGTGATCGCGACGCCGAGGCTCATCCGGTGGCCTTGGGCCGCGAAGTAGGCGGCGGCTCCCGCCAGGGCTGCGCCTACGCAAATGCCGAGGATTTGCCGCGGCAGCGAAGTCGAAAGGGAAATCGGGACGGATAGGACTCCAGCGTTCGTCTCCGGTGGAGGCGGCGGCGCTGAATTATTCATCGTCGGTCGGTCCCGAAGTTTCGTCACGATTGGCGTCGCGCCAGTCACGCAGTTTTTGGATGTTGCGCTTGTGTTCCTCGTAGTCGCCGGTAAACAGGGTCTCGCCCGAGTTCAGGTCGACGGTGACGAAGTAGATCCAGTCACCCGCGGGCGGGTTCAGGACCGCTTCAATCGCGGCCTTGGATGGGGCACCGATCGGGGTGGGCGGCAGGCCCGCGTGGATGTAGGTGTTGTACGGGGTGTCCTTGCGAACTTCGTCGCGTGTCGGCACTCCCCCGCGCTTGCCGAGGCCATAGAGCACGGTCGAGTCCATTTGGAGGCGCCCCACCGTCGGTCCCCCGGTATCGGCCAGGCGGTTTTCGATCACGCGCGCGACTTCGCCGTAGTAGGAGGGCGGCACCTCACGCTCGACGATCGAGGCCTTGGTCAGGGTTTCCTGCCACTGATCCTTGGGGATCTTCAGTCCTTCGAGCATGGTCACGGTCCGCGCGACCATCTGCTTTAGTGCCTCGGTCGCGCTCGTGCCGGGGGCAAAACTATAGGTTTGGGCGGCGAACCAGCCTTCGGGGTTCCCCTTGGCCTCGCCGGGTAGCCCGATCGCTTCGCTATCGGCGCCAGCTGCCTTGACCTCGTCGAGCGGGATATCGAGTTGTTTGGCGACGCGCTCGTAGACCTGGTCGGCGTGGAAGCCCTCGGGAATCGTCAGGGCTGCGTCCGCCCGATTGACGGGGTCCAGCAGGGCGTTGACGGCCTCGGCGGCGCTCATTTTGGTTCGTAGCTTGTACGTGCCGGGCTGGATGCGCGAGGAGCGTTCGTTTTCGGCGAAGGCCGTCGCAAAAGTCGCGGGGGTATGAATGACGTCGGCGTCTTTGAGGATCTGACCCATTTGGCCGCCGGTAGCGCCCTCGGGAATCGTGACGGTGACGTCTTCCCCGGTTCCGCCGGGTTCATAGTCGGTGATTGTTGTCGTCGTGGAGCTACGAAGCAGATCGCGCACGATCGGCGTGACAAACCACGCGGCGACGGCAAGGACGGCGACCGAGACGATCACGGCAACGATCGACCGATTTCGGCGCGCGCGGCGACGAGCTCGGATGTTGTCGCGGCGGGATCGGCGATCCTGCTGTGCGCGGTTGTGGTCAGTTCGTGGCACCGGCAACTCGTCCTTCACTTCACCAGCTGGCCCGGGATCTCACCCGTTCGCCGTTCAGCTTCCAATACATGTTCCAACAAGACTACCGCCGATGCCTGATCAATCACGCTCCTGCGGTTCCTCGTGCTGCGTCCCGCCTCGCTGAGATGGGCGTGGGCCTGCACGGTGGTCAGGCGCTCGTCGACCATCCGAATCGGCAAACCAATGCGGTTTCTCAGCGCTTTGGCGAACCTTCGAGCTGCCTGCGCGGAGGCTCCTTCGGCACCCGAGAGGTGTGCCGGAAGTCCCACAAAGATATCGACGGCATCAAGCTCGGCAATAATATCGACGAGTTCATCGAGGTGGCCACCGTAGCGATCGGTTGTCACCGTCGCAACGGGCAGCGCGAGAATGCGGTCGCTATCGCAGCGGGCGACGCCAATGCGCCGCCCGCCGGCGTCGATCGCTACACTCACGCCGCGACGCACTAGTGGTGCTCCGCGATCGCGTTCTTCAGCGCGGCCAGGGCTTCGGAGACCTTGGACAGATCCACGCCGCCACCCTGGGCGAGGTCCGGCTTGCCGCCGCCGCCGCCGCCGAGTCGCGCGGCCGCGAGCTTTGCCAATGGTCCAGCCATGAGCTGGCGCTCGCGCACGCCTTCGTTCGTCGCAACCACGACCATGGGCTTGTTCGCTACTTCCCCGATGAGGGCGACAACGACGGGCCCCTTGGCGGCCAGGCGCTGGCGCACGTCCAGGGCGAGGGCGCGAAGATCGTCGGCGGAAGAAACCGTGCCGACCGAGGAGACGACCGCGGTCACGCCCGCGATCTCATAGGCCGTATTGGCGATGTCACCTGCGCGCGAGAGCAGCTGGGAGGCCTGCAGGGCTGCGAGTTCCTTTTCCGCCTTCTTCACGCGCTCGAGCAGGCTCGAGATGCGCTCGGGCGCGTCCTCGGACCGGCCACCCACGAGGGAGGTGACCTGGGAGATGATGAGGCGTTCCTTGGCCTGGTGGGCGTACGCGCCGGCGCCGACGAGCGCTTCGATGCGGCGAATGCCCGAACCAATGGAGCCCTCCCCCAGCACGTCGATGCGGCCGATGTGTCCGGTCAGCGGGACGTGGGTGCCGCCGCACAGTTCGCGCGACCAGCCCTCGCCGATGTCGACAACGCGCACACGGTCGCCATACTTCTCGCCGAACAGGGCAACAGCGCCGGAATCGCGCGCCTCGTCCAGGCTCATGATCTCGTCGGTGACACCGAGGTTATCCGCCAGTCGGGCGTTGACGCGTTCTTCGATCTCGCCCATGACGGAGGCCGGGACCGCGGAGGTGTGATGGAAGTCGAAACGCATCCGCGAGGGCGAGTTTTCGCTGCCGGCCTGGGTGGCCTGCTCCCCCACGAACTCATGCAGCGCCTTGTGCACCATGTGGGTCGCGGTGTGGGCCTGGCTAATCTGGCGTCGGCGCAGCACGTCGATCTCCGCGACGGCGCTCTCGCCGACGTGAATGTCGCCCTCGATGAGCGTGCCACGGTGGACCCGCACCCCCGCCACGGGTTGCTGGACGTCGTGGACTTCGACGATGCCGCCGCCGCTGAGGCGGATGTAGCCGTGGTCGGCGAGCTGGCCGCCCATTTCGGCGTAGAACGGCGTCTGGTCGAGCACGACCTCGACTTCGCCCGGGGCCGTCGCCGCAGGTTGGCTTACGCCGTCGTGCAGCAGACCCGCGACCTTCGCGCTCGTCGTCGTCTCGGTGTAGCCGAGGAAGGTGACATCGTGGCCGACCTCGGCGCGGATGTCGCGGTAGAGCTGGGTATCGACGTGCCCGGTCTTCTTCGCGCGAGCATCGGCCCGGGCGCGCTCCTTCTGCTCGGTCATGAGGGCACGGAAGGCTTCCTCATCGACCTTGACGCCCTGTTCG
Source organism: Bowdeniella massiliensis (assembly GCF_023634005.1). Lineage (NCBI taxonomy): Bacteria > Bacillati > Actinomycetota > Actinomycetes > Actinomycetales > Actinomycetaceae > Bowdeniella > Bowdeniella massiliensis. The sequence goes on along the minus strand of NZ_JALIQR010000007.1, from coordinate 67,352 downwards.
CGGGCCATCTCCAAGGTGAGGTCGATCGGGAATCCGTACGTGTCGTGCAGCTGGAAGGCCTCCTGGCCGCTGACCGTGTGTGAGGCGTCGTCCTTCGCGCGCTTGACGGCCGTATCGAGGATCGTCGTGCCAGCGCCGAGGGTGCGAGCGAATGCCTCTTCCTCGGCGTATACGATCTGCGAGATCCGATCGAAATCGCTCGCGACGTTCGGATACGAGCTGCTCATCGCATCGCGCGAAACGGTCAGCAGCTCGGGCATGGTCGCTTCCTGGACGCCGAGCAGTCGCATCGCGCGCACGGCGCGGCGGATGATGCGGCGCAGCACGTAGCCGCGGCCATCGTTTCCGGGGCGCACGCCGTCGCCGACGAGCATGAGGGCCGAGCGGACGTGGTCGGCCACGACGCGCATCCGCACGTCGTCAGCATCGATGGCGCCATAGCGCCTGCCGGTGATCTCTTGTGCCTTCGCGATGACGGGCCAGACCTCGTCAATCTCGTACATGTTGGCCTTGTCTTGCAGCAAGAAGGCCAGGCGCTCCAGGCCGGCGCCGGTATCGATCGCTTTTTGATCGAGTTCCTTGATCAAGGGGTAGTCCGAGCCGCTGCCCTCGCCTCGCAGGTACTGATCGAAGACGAGGTTCCAGACTTCGAGGTAGCGGTCGCCGCCCGGATCGACGGTGCCGCCGACCGCCTCGGGCCCGAAGTCAGGGCCGCGGTCGTAGTGGATTTCGGCGCAGGGGCCGGCCGGGCCGGGCTGACCCGTGTCCCAGAAAATCTCTTCGCGCGTGAGCTTGACGATGTGGCGCGGGTCGAGCCCGATGATGCGGCTCCACACGTCATAGGCTTCGGCGTCTTCTTCCCACAGGGTGACCCAGATACGGTCGCCGTCCAGACCATAGCCGCCGTCGGCGATCGAGGTGGTCAACAGCTCCCACGCCATCGTTGAGGCGCCTTCCTTGAAGTAATCGCCGAAGGAGAAGTTGCCGTTCATCTGGAAGAACGTGCCGTGGCGGGTCGTCAATCCGACATTGTCGATGTCGTTGGTGCGGATGCACTTTTGGACGGAGGCGACGCGCGGCCAGGGCGCTTCTTCGGTGCCGACGATATAGGGAATGAAGGGAACCATGCCCGCGACGGTGAACAGTAGGGACGGGTCCGGCGAGACGAGTGAGACGGACTCAGCGATGTGGTGATCCTGCCGTCTGAAGTAGTCAAGCCAGCGGGTGCGAATGTCGGTGGTACGCATCTCGGTCTTTCACAATCTCGTTACGGACGTTTCCTCGTCCTCAACAGTAGTAGATGGCTGGGTGGTTTCCTGCAGCAGGATGTGCCGCAGCCGCATTTCTTCGGCGGCCATGACGAGCCGGAACTCGTTCAGGATCTGCTTTGGTGAGCGCATTAGGCATCCCGACGCAAAATGACGCGCCGCACGGCGGTGGAAAAGGCCGCGAGTTTGATCAGGGGCCTGGCGATCGTCGCAGAAATCAGGGTGGTCGTGGCGGAGATATTGGTCGTCGTTTCTGCGGCGGCCGTCGTCACCAGGTCGACCTTGGCGAGCTGATGGCGTACTTCGCCGAGAGTCTCGCCGGTTTCCTTCACCACGCCTGCGGCCGAGGCCGAGATCTCTTCGACGCTATCGGCGATGCGGGTGAGCACGGTGGCGGCTTTCAGCAGTACCACGCAGGTGAAGGCCACGAGGACCGCGAACGCACCCGCGGCAATGAGGCCTGCGATTCCTGCCAGATCCATGTCGCTCCTTAGGGCGGCTATATTGCGTGATGCCCCGGACCGGCTGGACCGGCCCGGGGCATCGTCGACTGAATTAGCGCGAGTAGAATTCGACGACGAGCTGAACGTCGCAGGTCACGGGGACCTCGTCACGCTTCGGGGCGCGGGTCAGCTCGGCGCGCAGCTTCTCGATCTGCACGTCCAGGTAGCCGGGAACATCCGGCAGCACCTTCTGGTGCTCGCCCGTTGCGGCGATCTGGAAGGGGACCATCGTCTGCGACTTCGGCTTGACCTGGATGACCTGGCCGGGCTTGACGCGGTAGGACGGACGATCCACGAGCTTGCCGTCCACGAGGATGTGGCGGTGCACGACGGCCTGGCGGGCCTGGGCGATGGTGCGGGCAATGCCCGAGCGCAGGACGAGCGCGTCGAGGCGGCACTCCAGGGTCTCGACCAGGGTTTCACCGGTCAGACCCGGCTCCTTGCGGGCCTGCTCGAAGGCGCGGCGCAGCTGCGACTCGCGGATGCCGTACTGGGCGCGCAGACGCTGCTTTTCCTTCAGACGAACGGCGTAGTCGGACTCGGAGCGGCGACGGGCGCGGCCGTGCTCACCGGGGCCGTAGGGGCGCTTTTCGAAGTAGCGCTGAGCCTTGGGGGTCAGCGGCAGGCCGAGAGAGCGCGAGAGGCGCACCTGGCGACGAGTGCGAGAAATAGCCATAGAAAGCTTCTCCTGTCTTGGTTCTTGAACAAGGTCACCGGGCGGCATTCCGCCGTCCGGTGGGGCCGGCCGCACGGGCTAAGACCCCAGGAGCCCGAGCGAATCGGGCAACCACGACAGACTAGCAGGATTAGGCCTCGGTTTTCGAGCCCCCCGGCCGCAAATACCGCTCGATTGCCTGCATTCTGGCTGTGATATCCCTCTCGTGACCGTGGGATGTGGGCTCGTAATAGCGAGCATCGGCCAGGGACTCAGGCAAATACTCTTGTGCCGCGATGCCATGGGGGTGGTTGTGGGAGTACTGGTAGCCCACCCCGTGGCCGAGATCTTTTGCCCCGGAGTAGTGAGCGTCTCGCAGGTGGAACGGTACGCTGCCGGCCTTGCCGCGCTTAATGTCTGCGATCGCCGCATCGATCGCGAGATAGGCGGCATTGGACTTCGGAGCCGTGGCGATGTGGACGACGGCCTGGGCCAACGGAATCCGTGCCTCGGGCATCCCGAGGAAGGCGACCGCTTCGTAGGCGGCAACGGCGGTTGTCAGTGCCGTCGGGTCTGCCATGCCGACATCTTCGGAGGCGCAGATCACGATGCGGCGCGCGATGAAACGGGGGTCCTCCCCCGCCACCACCATGCGCGCGAGGTAGTGCAGTGCGGCATCCACGTCCGAGCCGCGCATCGACTTGATGAACGCCGAGATGACGTCGTAGTGCATGTCGCCGGTCTTGTCGTAACGCACGGCGGCCTCATCGATGGATTCCTCCACGTCCGCGACGCTGATTTCCTTCGCCCCACGTGCCTGGGAAGTACCGGCGGCGGCTTCCAGGATTGTGAGGGATTTGCGGCCATCAGATCCGGCCAGTCGCACAATCATCTCGCGCGCTGCGTCCTCGATCGCCAGGTCGCCGCCGTAGCCGCGGTCGTCGGCAAGAGCGCGATCGATGAGCGAGGCGACGGCATCATCGGATAGCGGCTGCAGGGTGAGCAGCAAGGAGCGCGACAGCAGCGGGGAAATCACCGAAAACGACGGGTTCTCCGTCGTCGCTGCCACCAGTGTCACGATCCGGTTTTCGACGCTCGGCAACAGTGCGTCTTGCTGGGATTTAGAAAATCGGTGGACCTCGTCGACGAACAGGACGGTCTCGGTGCCGCTTGTTGCGAGGTCTCGCCGAGCCTGATCAACGACGGCTCGGACATCTTTGACGCCGGCACTGACCGCAGAAAGCTCCACGAACTTTCGCCCTGAGGTTCGTGCGATGAGGTAGGCGAGGGTGGTCTTTCCGGTACCGGGCGGGCCGAAAAGGATGATCGAGGATGGGCTTCCCGGTGCCTGCGGATCGAGCAGGCGTCGGAGCGGCGAACCTGCCTTCAACACGTGTTCCTGACCGGCCACCTCCCCCAGTTCCCGTGGCCGCATCCGCACGGCTAGCGGAGCATTGGCCGCGGGCAGATCGCCCGGGGATGTGTGCCCGGCGGCGGAAAACAGATCGGGGGTGCTCATGTGGCCATGGTATCGAGCGCTTTCAATCGCCGCCCGTTCCCTGACAACAAGCGCTATCGTGGCAGTCTGCTGAAACGAGTAATGGTAAGCGATATCAACGTACCCGTAGCATTCCATGAGCTCGTTGCGTGCCACGTGCGATCTTCAGAATATGCTTCCATCTCCTTGGAAACCGGTTCGTCATAAAACGTGATACGCCAATGATTTCTGTCTTGTTCACACGATGCCGTATCAATTCGCGCTTGCGATGGCAATGCCTTACCAAATACTCTATCTACTGCATCGAGAATCTCAATATCCGTCAACTCGCTTTGTGCATAGCCGACAATAAGCCAGCACAATGGCGATTCGAAGAATACGGAATGTTGTGCTTGGCACCCGAATTCAAGGCTCAAGACATCGGCCACTGGATCGAAATCGTCCGCATGAACAAGTTTCATCGGGGCTTCACCGTCACGATCGTTCCGTTTCGATGGTGTATCACAACTTTCCAGGGGCCGTAGGAAATATAGATATAGCCATTCATGCGTTTGACCGTAGTAGCAGACTTCGCAATCTTGTAGAGATCAGCGCGCCTCAAACTCGCTTGCTTAGCTGCGTGTTTCGTGACAGTGTATGCGCGACCAAGGGCAGCGAAGTAGAGTTTGGTTCCCGTTCCACATTGAATGTCGCGTTCTATCAGCTGACGATCTTGATGGATGAACTTTAGAGGAGAGCCATCCAACGGTTGACAGCGAACTTGCTGCGGTGTCAGTTCAAGAGACATGGAATTCGATACTATGTCGTCTTCGACCAGAGGACTAGCAGCATTAATAATTGTACCAGCCAGCCCAATTGCGATAGCACTAGCAATCGTTGATATGCGTAGCATATTATCCCCCTCCCTTTTTTGCCTGTGATTTTCTGGAATCTTATTTGTTCTGGTTTACTCTACCCAAGACCATCTCAATATGTGGGAAGTTGAATTCTCTGCTACGTCCTAAAATGCGCCCGCGGATGGCTCGTGGCGTAGACCTCTCGCAGGTGATCAATGGACACGTGGGTGTAGATCTGCGTCGTGGCGACATCTGCATGTCCGAGCAGTTCCTGGACGATGCGAACATCTGCCCCGCCGGACAACAGATGTGTAGCATAGCTGTGTCGCAGCATGTGAGGAGTGACCGGACCCGGAAGCCCGATCGCCTCGGCGTGGCGGCGGACGATGGCACCGGCCGCCTGCCGGGTAAGCGGTTTGCCCCAGGCATTAAGAAAGACCACGGCCGCGCCTCGACCGGCGGCCGACAGTTGCGGGCGGGCTCGCGTGAGATAGTCCCCCAGCGCATCGATGAGCGCCTGGCCCATCGGAACGATCCGCTCCTTGCGGCCCTTGCCGAACAACCGCACGGCACGGTCCTCAAAATCGAGGTCGTCCACGGCAAGCTCACATGCCTCGCTGACGCGTGCCCCGGTGCCGTAGAGGAATTCAAGAAACGCGGCGTCTCGCCGGTCCAGTGCCTCCTCGCCCACAGCGGCATGTGCGATGAGATCGCTGATCTGGTCGATGGTGAGGACTTTGGGCAGGGCTGCCTTAGGAGCCGGTGGTGATACCTCGGCCGCGACATCGTCGGGGGCCAGGCCTTCGGCGTGCAGGAATCGGTGCCAGGACCGAACCGCGGAGATGACGCGAGACACGGATCGGGCGGCCAGTGAACTTCCACCATCGCTTCCCGTGCGCAGCGCATGAACGAAACTCGAGACGTCCTCGGTCGTGATCTGTCCAGCAGCGCTGCGGCCCCGAGCCTGCAGGAAATCGACGTAGCGGGTGAGATCGCGACGATAGGCGCCGACGGTGTTGTCCGACAGAGTGCGCTCCACGCGCAGATGGGCCAAGAATTCCTCGACGCTTCGCGCTAGTTGACCTGCCATGAGCGCCCGTAGCCGCTAGAACAGTCGCGCGATGAACGGGTCGAGCGCGACCGCCAGAAAGATCAGCGACAGGTAGGTAATCGAGTGGTGGAAGACCCGCATCGCGGCGAGCCGGCCCCGCTCCGGGTGCAGCGCTCGCCGGTAGAGCTGGATTGCTGAGTTCGTGAACCAAGCACCGGCGGCAACCGCGACGACGGTGTAGAACCAGCTCATGTCCCCGAGCGGGATCAGCGCCAGCGTGCAGGCGATCATCGCGGCGGTGTGGATGAGGATGTTGCGGCCCACCGTGACGTTGGAGGCGACGACCGGCAGCATCGGCACACCCGCCTTGGCGTAGTCCTTCTTGAACTGCATGGATAGCGGCCAGTAGTGCGGCGGCGTCCAGAAGAAGACGACGAGGAAGAGGACGAAGGGCGCGAGCGCGAGGGATCCCGTAACCGCTGACCAGCCGATGAGCACCGGCATGCAGCCCGCGACGCCGCCCCACACGATGTTTTGTGAGGTGCGGCGCTTCAAGATCATGGTGTAGCCGACGGCATAGAGCACGATCGCGGCAAGTGCCAGCGCCGCCGAGGCCCAATTCACGAAGACCGCGAACCACGCGATCGAGGCGGCAGCTAGAACGAAACCAAAGATCGTGGCGCCGCGCGCACTGACGATGCCCGCTGGAATCGGACGCGCCCGGGTGCGGCCCATAAGCACGTCGATATCGCGGTCATAGACCATGTTGAAGGTATTGGCCGCTCCCGCGGCCGCCGTGCCACCGATGAGGGTCGCCAGCATGAGCCAGGTGCCCGGCCAGCCTCGCGCCGCCAAGATCATCGTCGGGATCGTCGTGACGAGCAGCAACTCGATGATGCGCGGCTTCGTCAACGCAATATACCCGCGGATCACGTCACCTCGCGAATAGGTTCGCGAGGACGTGCGCTCGGGCATTGTGGAGCGATCGGGCACGAAAATAATGACTCCTTGGACGGTGGTCCCCCTACTGTACCTGGCCAATGGACGCGCATCCCGGCCAAGGCGCATACGATGGGAGAAGCGTGCGGTTAGTCCGCTCACATCACTCGAGACAACGGAAACGAGGAACACATGCCCACCACGCCAGAGTTCACTTGGGATGACTTCGATCAGCTCGCCGTCGATACCGGACGCGTTCTCGCGGCCGATGCGGTGCAGAAGGTGGGCAATGGTCACCCGGGAACCGCGATGTCGCTTTCTCCCCTGGCATATTTGCTCTACCACAAGGTCATGCGACTGGACCCTGCCGATCCCCTGTGGCTCGGCCGTGACCGCTTCGTTCTGTCCGCGGGCCACTCCTCGCTCACGCAGTACATTCAGCTGTATTTGACGGGTACTGGCCTCGAACTTGAGGACCTTCAATCGCTGCGTACCTGGGGTTCCAAGACGCCCGGCCACCCCGAGTACAAGCACACCGACGGCGTCGAGATCACGACCGGTCCCCTGGGCCAAGGTCTTGCCTCCGCCGTCGGCATGGCGATGGGAACCCGCCGCGAGCACGGCCTGCTCGATGCCGATACGCCGCTCGGTGAGAGCCCGTTCGATCACGACATTTGGGTCATTGCCTCCGATGGCGACCTGCAAGAGGGCGTGACCTCGGAAGCCTCCTCGCTCGCCGGCACCCAGGAACTTGGCAACCTCGTCGTCATTTGGGACGACAACCAGATCTCGATCGAGGATGACACGTCCATCGCGTTCGGCGAAGACGTCTCGGCGCGCTACCGCGCCTACGGCTGGAAGGTTCTCGAGGTCGACTGGCGTTCCGGCGACGAATACCACGAGGACATCGAAGAGCTCTACCGCGCTCTGATCGAAGCCCGCGAGACGACGGATGCCCCCGTCCTGATCCGCCTGCGCACCATCATCGGCTGGCCCGCGCCGAACAAGAAGGACACGGGCGCGATCCACGGCAGCGCGCTCGGCGAGGACGAGGTCAAGGCGACCAAGGAAATCCTCGGCTTCGATCCGAACAAGACCTTCGACGTCGATCCCGAGCTCATTTCGACGCTGCGCGAGCGGGCCGCGGAGCGCGGCAAGAAGGTACGCGAAGAATGGCAGCCCACCTTTGATTCCTGGGCCGAGAAGAACCCCGAGGGCAAGAAGCTCCTGGACCGGCTCGTCGCCCGCACCCTGCCCGAGGATCTCGCCTCCAAGCTTCCGACCTTCGAGGGCAAGGATTCGCTGGCCACCCGCGCCGCATCCGGCGAGGTGCTCAACGCTCTAGCGGAGCCGCTGCCGGAGCTGTGGGGCGGTTCGGCCGACCTCGCCGGCTCCAACAACACGACGATGAAGGGCGAGCCGTCCTTCCTGCCGGCGGATCGCTCCTCGGAGATGTTCCCGGGCAACGTCTTTGGTCGTACCCTGCACTTCGGTATCCGCGAGCATGCGATGGGCTCGATCCTGTCCGGTATCGCGCTCGAGGGCCTCACCCGCCCCTACGGCGGCACCTTCCTCGTGTTCTCCGACTACATGCGCGCGGCCGTGCGTCTGGCCGCCCTCATGGGTGTGCCCGTGACCTACGTGTGGACGCACGATTCGATCGGCCTGGGTGAGGACGGCCCGACGCATCAGCCCGTCGAGCACCTGACCGCGCTGCGTGCGATCCCGAACCTCGATATCGTCCGACCGGCCGATGCGACCGAAACCGCCCAGGCCTGGCTCTCGCTGCTCAAGCGCGATGCCCGTCCGACCGGCCTCATCCTGACCCGTCAGAACGTGCCCGTCCTCGATCGCGAAACCTACGCACCGGCCGAGGGCGTGGATCGTGGCGGATACATCCTGGCCGAAGCCGATGGCGACGTCGAGGTCATCCTGCTCGCCTCCGGCTCCGAGGTTCAGCTGGCCCTCGAGGCCCGCGAGACCCTGCAGGCCGATGGCACACCCACGCGCGTCGTCTCGATGCCCTCGATGGAGTGGTTCGATGCGCAGGATGCCGCCTACCGCGAAGAGGTGCTGCCGCCAAGCGTGCGCGCCCGCGTCTCCGTCGAGGCTGGCCTTGCCGCCCCATGGCGCCCCTACGTGGGTGACCTGGGTCGTTCGGTCTCCCTCGAACACTTCGGCGCTTCTGCCGATTACGAGACCCTCTACTGCGAGTTCGGCATCACCGCCGACGCGGTCGTGACCGCGGCCCGCGAATCCCTGGCCGCGCTCCAGCAGGAGGACTAGGTATGAATCCCTACGAAGAACTCTCCGCGCGCGGCGTCGCGATCTGGCTCGATGACCTGTCCAAGTCGGCGCTTGATCCGAGCGATAAGAACGCCCTGAAGACGGATATCGAGCAGCGCAACGTCGTCGGCGTGACGACGAACCCGTCGATCTTTGCGGCCGCGCTGAAAGACGGCGCGGTCTACGCGCCCTGCATCCGTGAACTCCTGGACTCCGGCGAGGAGCACTCGACGGAGGACATTGCGCTCGCGCTCATGGTCCAAGACGTGCAACAGGCCTGCGACCTGCTCGCGCCCGTCTTCGAAGAAACCAACGGCCTCAACGGCCGCGTCTCCATCGAAGTCGATCCGCGGCTCGCCCACGATACGGCGGCAACGGTCGAGCAGGCCCGCATGCTGTGGCATCTCGTCGATCGGCCGAACCTCCTGGTGAAGATTCCCGCGACGGTCGAAGGATTGCCCGCGATCGCCGAGGCGATCTCCGAGGGCATATCGGTTAACGTCACGCTGATCTTCTCCCCCGACCGCTACCGCGCCGTCATGGGGGCCTACCTCGACGGGTTGCACGCTGCGGCGCGCAATCACGTGGACCTGTCGGCCATCCGCTCGGTTGCCTCGTTGTTCATCTCGCGCACCGACGCCAAGGTCGATCCGCTGCTCGATAAGCTCGCCGAAGCCGGCAACGAGCGCGCCGCCGAGCTGCGCGGCGAAGTGGGACTCGCGATCGCCCGCGTGTGCTACGCGGCGTTCGAGGAGACCTTCTCGCAGCCGCGCTTCACCGAGCTCGACGGAGCCCACGTCCAGCGTCCCCTGTGGGCCTCCACGGGCGTGAAGGACCCGAGCTATGAGGCGACGAAGTACGTCGTCGGCCTCGTCGCTCCTGACACGGTCAACACGATGCCGCGCGACACGCTCAAGGCCGTCGGCGAGCTGACCGAGATTCCGGAGGACACCGTCACGCCGAATATCGCCGACGCCGAGGAGGTCCTGGCCTCCCTCGACAAGCTCGGCATCGAGCTCGAGGACGTCTTTAGTGAACTCGAAGCCGAAGGCGTGAAGAAGTTCGAGGACTCCTGGGACGAATTGATTGCGGCCGTCCAGGTCGGCATCGACGACGCCTCCGCCTAACTCCCACCGCTCGGGCGGGGCTATCACGCGCCCCGCCCGAGCGATTCGTCTGCCCCTGCTTTGCCACTAGGAGAATCGATGGCCGACTGGCACAACCCCCTCATCAACCCCGACGATCGACGCCTGCCACGCATATCGGGGCCGTGCGGCATGGTGATGTTCGGGATCACGGGCGATCTCGCCCGCAAAAAACTTCTGCCCGCAATCTACGATCTTGCCAACCGTGGCCTGCTGCACCCAGCTTTCGCCCTGACGGGCTTTGCCCGGCGCGACTGGGGCCGGGAGAGCTTCGTGGCCTTCGTCGAAGAGCAGATCCGCGAACACGCGCGCACCCCCTTTGACCAAGCCACCTTCGATCACCTCGCCGAGGGGATGCGCTTTGTCGAAGGCTCCTTCGACGATCTGGACTCCTTCCATAAGCTCGCCGACGTCGTGACCGAACTGGACGAGCACTTCGGCACCGGCGGCAACCACGCCTTCTACCTCTCGATCCCGCCCGACTGGTTCGGGCCAGTGTGCGAAAACCTCGCGAAGTCCGGTCTCGTGAACGATGATGCGCCCGAAGGCACCCGCGAGTCCGGGGCCTGGCGCCGAGTCGTCATCGAAAAGCCCTTCGGTCATGATCTTGCCAGCGCGATCGAGCTGAACGAGACGATCCGCAAGGTCTTTCCCGAGGAGTCGATCTTCCGCATCGATCACTACCTCGGCAAGGAAACCGTTCAGAACATCCTCGCGATGCGCTTTGCCAACTCAATTTGGGAACCGCTGTGGTCCTCGCACTACGTCGACCACGTCCAGATCACGATGGCCGAGACCATCGGGATTGGATCGCGCGCCGGGTACTACGACGGCATCGGTGCCGCACGCGACGTCATCCAAAACCACCTGCTGCAGCTGCTGGCCCTCACGGCAATGGAGGAGCCCATTAACTTCTCGGCCGCTGCGCTGCACACGGAAAAGGAAAAGGTGCTCGCAAGCGTCACCCTGCCGAGCGATCTGTCGGCCCACACGGCCCGCGGTCGCTACGTCGCCGGCCGCCAGGCGGGCGAACTCGTGACGGCCTACGTCGATGAAGAGGGCGTGCCCGATGATTCCACGACGGAGACCTACGCCGCGATGCGCGTGGACATCAATACCCGGCGCTGGGCGGGCGTGCCGTTTTACCTGCGCACGGGCAAGCGGCTGGGTAAGCGCGTCACGGAGATTGCGCTCGTGTTTAAGCACAATGCGCACATGCCCTTTGACAACACCGACGTCTCGGAGCAGGCGCAAAACGCCCTCGTCATTCGTATCCAGCCCGATGAGGGCGTGACGATCCGCTTCGGCTCCAAGGTGCCGGGCACAGCGATGCAGATCCGCGATGTCACGATGGACTTCGACTACGGCGAGGCGTTCACCGAGAACTCCCCGGAGGCCTACGAGCGATTGATCCTGGACGTGCTGCGTGGCGATGCGCCGCTCTTCCCGCGCCAAAGCGAGGTCGAGCTCAGCTGGAAGATCCTCGACCCGGTGGTCAAGCACTGGGCGAAGCAAGGCCCGCCCGAGGACTATCGCCCGGGGTTGTGGGGGCCAGATTCCGCCGATCTCATGCTCGCCAACGATGGCCGCACCTGGCGCATCCCGTAGGGAAGGACGAGGCACGATGAAACTTGAAAACACCAACACCGTCGATATCGCAGTCGAGCTCAACACCATTAAGGTCGACGCCGGCTCCGTCACCCTCGGCCGGGTCCTGACCCTGCTCGCGGTAGCGCCCCACGCCGATGACGTCGAAGACGCCATCGCGACGGCCGCGGCGACCTCCCGCGCCCACCCGTGCCGCGTCGTCGTCATCGTTCACGATGAGCAGGCCGAAGCCTCCTGCGATTCCCGCCTCGATGCCGAGATTCACGTCGGCGAGGATGAGGGCGCCTCCGAGGTCGTCGTCCTGTACCCCAAGGGCGGCGCGTGCGAGGACCTCGACACCCTCGTCATGCCGCTGCTGCTCGCGGACACGCCCGTCGTCGTGTGGTGGCCGGAGGTCGGGCCGGACTCCCCCCAGGAGCACCCGCTCGGCAACCTCGCCACGCGCCGCATCACGGACTCGCGTCACAACGACAACCCCGTGGACTATCTCGAGCGCCTCGCGCTGAACTACCACCCCGGCGACACCGACCTCGCCTGGGCCGGCATCACGCTCTGGCGCGCCCTGGCGGTCACCCTTGTGCAGGAACGCCCCCACGGTGAGATCACGGCCGCCAAGGTTCGTGGCAACCTCGACCAGCCCGCCATGCACCTCATGGCCGGGTGGCTCGCTGTCCAACTCGATATCACCGTCGAGCTCGAAGCCGTCGACGGCGCCCGCACCCTGACCGAGGTCGTCCTGCAGCGCGCTGACGGCGAGCTCGTCATCCGCCGGCCCGACGGCGAGTCCGTGGCGACGCTATCCCACCCCAACCGGCAAGATCAGCGCGTGAACCTGCCCCGGCGCTCCGTTGCCGACTGCCTGACCGAGGACCTTCGGCGATTGGATCCGGATGATATGTACGCCCAGGTTGTGACTCGCGGGATTGCGATGGTGGAACGCTAATGGCGAACGTTACCTGGTGTGCCTTCGACGGCCCCGAAGCGGTCAGCCAGGCCGCCACCGACCGACTCCTTGCCGCCATGCACCGCGCGCTTGGCGCGCGCGGCCGCGCCGATCTCGTCCTGACGGGCGGGAGCCTCGGTATCGCAATGCTCGCCAACCTGACGAGCGAGCGCTTCGCCGCGCGGCTGCCGCAGGACCTTGCGGGCGTGCACCTGTGGTGGGGCGATGAACGATTCGTCGGGCGCAGCGACGAGGACCGTAACTCGGGCCAGGCGCTTGATGCAATGGCGGGCGCGCTCAGCGGTGCCACCCTGCACCTCGTGCCAGGCCCCGAGGAGGCTGCCTCGCCCGAGGACGCGGCCGCGAGCTATGCTCGTGAGCTCGCCGGCGTCGAATTTGACATCGTATTTCTCGGGATGGGCCCCGATGGCCATATCGCGTCGCTGTTTCCTGGCCACGAGCAGGTCCTTGAGGATTCGGCAGACGCTCTGGCCGAGCTCGACTCCCCCAAGCCGCCGCCACAGCGCGTGACGATGAGTGGTTCGAGGCTGCGCGCTGCAGCCGAAATCGTCCTGCTGTTTGCCGGGCAAGAGAAGCATGCTGCAGCGGCAGCTTTGCTAGCCGGCGCCAGCCTTGATGGCGAGCAGACGCGCGTCAATGTTCCCGCGCCTTCCAGCGCCGCGGCTCTTGAGGTGCCGGCGCGCCTGGCCCTGACCGACCGTACAACGGTGCTCAGTGACGTGAGCGCCCGCCAGCTCATCGAAGCTGGCGGGGCCAAGGAGCGTTAGCGGGCGGTGCCGCGACGTTTACGAAGCCCCTCGAGGGCCTCGGCGAGCAGTTCCTCGCACTCATCGGTGCTGCGCCGCTCCATGAGGTAGTCCAGGTGCGTCTTAAACGGCACGTTCTTGGGCGGAGCCGGGGGCGCACTCGCGTCGCGGCCGGCCGGTAGCCCGCAGCTGGTGCAGGTCCATTCCTCGGGGATTTCTTCCGGATCGGCATCGATCGAGAAGGACGGCTCCGTGACGTGGCCGCTGGCGCAAAAATACTGGACGCTGAAGCGCTGGGCTAGCGGCTGGCCGGCATCGTTTTCGTGGCTGGTGTAAGAGCCGACGCGAAATCCGCGGATAGAGTTCGTCGACGTCACGGGCCCTACCCCGCGTATCGCGTGACGATACCGATCAGCATGATGGTGATCGTCCACGCCAGCGCAACCCCGATGGTGATGCGGTTGAGGTTACGCTCCGCGACACCGGAGGACGCAAAGGAGCTGGACAGCCCGCCGCCAAACATGTCGGACATGCCACCGCCGCGACCCTTGTGCATGAGGATCGTCAAAATCAAAAAGAGGCTGGTGATCACCAGGAAGATGTCCAAGATAATCCGCAGTGCGGTCACGATGAGACCCGTTTCTACTGTTCGTTCGTCCAATGGGCAGCCCGAAGGCGAGCGTAGACCCAAAGATCAACAATAAGGCATGATCTGCCCGCGCGTACAGCTGCGGGCCGGGCGATTCGTCTCACCCGGCCCGCAGCCTCACGCTAATGCGCTAGCTGGCAGCGCTTAGGCTCCCGCGTGCTCCTTGAAGCGCGCGATCGCCGCGAACTCTTCGGCCTTCAGGGATGCGCCGCCGACAAGTGCACCGTCGACGTCGTCCTTGGCCATGATCTCCGCGACGTTGGAGGACTTGACCGAGCCGCCGTACAGGATGCGGACCGCGTCGGCGGTCTCCTGATCGTAGAGCTCTGCAAGGCGGGCGCGGATCGCTCCGCACACTTCCTGCGCGTCCTCGGGGGTCGCGACCTCACCGGTGCCGATAGCCCACACAGGCTCGTAGGCGATGACCGTCTTCTTCGCCTCATCGGCGTCGAGGTCCGCGTAGGCGCCGTCGATCTGGGCGAGCGTGTAGTCGACCTGGCGGCCTTCCTTCCGCACATCCAGGCCCTCACCGCAGCAGATGATCGGCGTCATGCCGGCCTTCAGGACGGCCTTGGCCTTACGGCCAATGAGGGCGTCATCCTCACCGTGGTACTGGCGGCGCTCGGAGTGACCGATGACGACGTAGGTGCAGCCGAGGCGCGAGAGCATCGCGGCCGAGATCTCACCGGTGTAGGCGCCCGATTCGTGCTCGGAGACATCCTGGGCGCCGAAGACGATTCCCATCTTGTCGGCGTCCACGATGGTCTGCACGGAGCGGATATCGGTAAAGGGTGGGATAACGGCGACCTCGACGGTCTCGTAGTCGTGCTTGGCATCCTTCAGCGTCCAATCGAGCTTTTGCACGAGCGCGACGGCCTCGTAGTGATCGAGGTTCATCTTCCAGTTGCCAGCCATGAGCGGGGTGCGAGTCATTTACTTCTCCAATACGTCGATGCCGGGCAGGGTCTTGCCCTCGAGGAGCTCCAGGGAGGCGCCGCCACCCGTGGAAATGTGCGAGAACGTGTCCTCGTCAAAGCCGAGCAGGCGCACGGCCGCAGCGGAGTCGCCGCCGCCGACGACGGAGAACATCTCCCCCTCGGACAGGGCGCGTGCAACGGCGCGGGTGCCGTCCGCGAACTTATCGAATTCGAAGACGCCCATCGGGCCATTCCACGCCACGGTCTTAGACGAGGCGATCTTCTGCGCATACAGTTCCTGCGACTTCGGTCCGATGTCCAGGCCCATCTGGTCGGCCGGGATCTGATCGGCGGGCACGACGGTCGCCTCGGCGTCCTTCGAGAACTCCGGAGCAACAACCACGTCGACGGGCAGGACGAGGTCCACGCCCTTCTCGGCGGCACGCTCGATGTAGCCCTTGACGGTGTCGAGTTGGTCCGCTTCGAGCAGCGAGGTTCCAACCTCGTAGCCCTTGGCCTTCAGGAAGGTGAAAGCCATGCCGCCACCGATGAGCAGGATGTCGGCCTTATCAAGCAGGTTCGCGATGACGCCCAGCTTGTCGGAGACCTTGGAGCCGCCAAGGACGACGGCGTAGGGGCGCTCCGGGTTGTGGGTCGCGCGGCGCAGGGATTCGATTTCCTTTACGACAAGTTCGCCGGCAGCGCTCGGCAGCTTCTTGGCGATGTCGTAGACGGAGGCCTGCTTGCGGTGAACGACGCCGAAGCCATCCGAGACGAAGGCATCGGCAAGGGCGGCGAGTTCGGTAGCGAGCTCTTCGCGCTCGGCATCGTCCTTGGACGTTTCGCGCGCGTCGAAGCGGATATTTTCCAGCAGCACGATTTCGCCGGCTCCCGCGGCCGCGATCGCGTCCTTGGCGCCATCACCGACGACGTCGGAGGCAAGAGTCACCGGAACACCGGCGAGCTCCGAGAGGCGCGTTGCCACGGGGGCAAGCGAGAACTCGGGGTTGACCTCACCCTTGGGACGGCCCAGGTGCGCCATGATAACGACCTTGGCGCCCGCATCCAGCAGGCGACGCAGGGTCGGCAGAGCGGCGCGGATACGGCCGTCGTCAGTGATGGTGGTGCCGTCGAGCGGTACGTTGAAGTCGGAGCGAACGAGGACGGTCTTGCCGGCCAGGTCTCCGAGGGTGTCAATGGTTTTCACGATTCACTCCAATGTGGGAAGTGGGGCTCATGTCAAAGCGCCCGCGCGCCGGTGGCCGGCTCGCGGGCGCTTCGCACGTCCTAGCGGCTGAGCTAGTGGCAGAGCTCGTTAGAGCTTCTCACCAACGAGGTTGGTGAGGTCGACGAGGCGGTTGGAGTAACCCCACTCGTTGTCGTACCACGAGACGACCTTGACCTCGTTGCCGATGACCTTGGTGAGGCCAGCGTCGAAGATCGAGGAGTGCGGGTCGGTCACGATATCGGTGGAGACCAGCGGCTCTTCGGAGTAGGCCAGGATGCCCTTGAGCGGGCCCTCGGCGGCCTTCTTGATGGCGGCGTTGACCTTTTCGACGGTCACGTCCTTGGACGCGGTGAAGGTGAGGTCGGTGGCGGAGCCGGTGATGACCGGCACGCGCAGGGCGTAGCCATCGAGCTTGCCCTTGAGCTGCGGCAGCACCAGGGAGACCGCCTTGGCGGCGCCGGTGGAGGTCGGAACGATGTTCACGGCCGCGGCGCGGGCGCGACGCAGGTCCTTGTGGGGCGCGTCGTGGATCTTCTGGTCACCGGTGTAGGCGTGGATGGTGGTCATGAGGCCACGCTCGATGCCGAACTCCTCGTCCAGAACCTTGGCCATCGGGGCCAGGCAGTTCGTGGTGCAGGAAGCGTTCGAGATGATGGTGTCCTTCTCGGGATCGTAATCCTGATCGTTGACACCCATGACGAAGGTGGCGTCCTCATTCTTCGCCGGAGCGGAGATGATGACCTTCTTGGCGCCGGCCTCGATGTGGGCCTTGGCCTTCTCGGCGTCGGTGAAGAAGCCGGTGGACTCGATGACGATGTCGACATCGAGGTCGCCCCAGGGCAGGTTGGCCGGGTCGCGCTCGGCGAGGGCCACAATGCGCTGGCCGTCGACGGTGATGGAATCCTCGTCGTAGGTCACGTCTGCATCGAGACGGCCCAAGATGGAGTCGTACTTCAGCAGGTGAGCAAGAGTGTGGTTATCGGTGAGATCGTTCACGGCCACGATCTCGAAGTCTGCACCGGCAGCGCGTGCTGCACGGAAGAAGTTGCGGCCGATGCGGCCAAAGCCGTTAATGCCGACGCGGATGGTCACTGTGATCCTCCAACATGTGCGCCGTTATATCAGACGCACGAAAAGTCGATCGTATCGGGAGATGCTCGTGCATTCCCGGCCGGCCAAGTCCGGACCAGCCGGCAGGTTAAACGCTACCAGGCCGCGGCCCCGATCGCTAAGGGACCATGGTCCAAGGGCTTGGGGCTCAGTCCTCGAGCATGTCCTCGGTCAGGACGCTCATCGTGTCATCGATACCGAGCTGAGCGGCTTTCTTGTCGGCCAGTGCGAGCAATCGCCGAATTCGCCCGGCGACCGCGTCCTTGGTCAGGGGCGGATCGGCGGCCTGGCCGAGGTCCTCCAGGGAGGCTTCGCGGTGGGCGAGCCGGAGGCGGCCAGCCTGCTCGAGGTGATCGGGCACGCCATCGGCACCGAGTATTTCAAAGGCACGGGCCACCCGGGCGGAGGCCGCGACGGCGGCGCGGGTGGAGCGGCGCAGATTCGCATCATCGAAGTTCGACAGGCGGTTGACGTCACCGCGAATTTCTCGACGTTTGCGCCTCTCATCCCATTCGGCAGCGGCAGTGCCCGCCCCCATGACGCGCAGCAGCGTGGAGATCGCTTCGCCGTCACGCACGACGACGCGATCGACGCCGCGCACCTCGCGCGCCTTGGCGGTGACGTTGAGCCGGCGCGCCGCGCCAACGAGGGCGAGCGCGGCCTCGGGACCGGGGCAGGTGACCTCCAGGGAGGCCGACCGGCCGGGTTCGGTGAGCGAGCCGTGAGCGAGGAAGGCACCCCGCCATGCGGCGACCGCTTGGCTCTGCGCTCCTGAGACGATGGCCGGCGGCAAGCCGCGCACCGGTCGGCCGTAGGCATTGATCAACCCGGTGAGGCGCGCGAGTTCGCTGCCGCCCTGAATGACGCGCACGACGTAGCGGCGCCCGCGACGCAGTCCCCCACCGTCGACGACGATGACTTCGGAGGTGTGACCGTACAGCTCGAAGATCGCCTGTCGTACCCGACGAGCGGCAATGCCCGTGTCGAGCTCAGCTTCGATGACGATATTGGAGCCGATCTTGTGCAGCCCGCCGGCGAACCGGATCGTCGCGGCGGTTTCGGCCTTGCGGTCGGCGGTGGCGTCAACGCTTACTCGAGCGAGCTCGTCTTTGACATCCATCGTCAGACTCATCCGTTACTCCTCATCCAGGTTCGGTGCCACATCGCCGAGGCTGCCTTCGTAGGCGTCGCGAATGGCGGCGGCAAGACGCAGCGGGTCGTGCACATCGGCCCGCTCGGCTGAGCGTACCTGACGGAAGACGACTCGGCCGCCCATCGCGTGCGCACTGTGGACCAGATCATCGGGATCGGCGACGGCTAGCGGATCGGCGATGACGGTGTCGCACCGCAAGGCAGCGTCATGATCCTGCAGCACTCGCAGGTGGTCGGCGGGCGTTAGGCCAGCTGTTTCCTGATCTTGGGGCGCAAGGTTCATCACAATCATGCGGCGGGCCTTGGCGCTGCGAATCGCCGCTGCGAGATCTGGCACGAGGAGATGCGGCAGGACCGAGGTGTACCAGGATCCGGGGCCAAGGATGATGAGGTCGGCGGCCTCGAGAGCCTGCAGCACCTCGGGCCGCACCGGTGGATTGTTAGGCACGAGGTGAACATTATCGAGGCGGCCACGGGCTTCGGCGACCGTGACCTGGCCGCGGATCGTTCGGGGAGCGGCAGGTTCCGACGCGCCTTCGACACTGTCGGCTGTCGGCTCAATATGGAGATCGGCTTCGATGACGAGTGGGATCGCGCTCATGGGCAGGACCCGGCCGCCAGCACCGAGGAGGCGGCCGACCAGATCAAGACCCGCGACCTCGTCGCCGAGTTTCTCCCACAGCGCGGCAATGAGGAGGTTGCCGACCGCGTGACCGCCTAAGGGACCGTCGGAGGCAAATCGGTGTTGCAAGACGTCGCGCCACGTCCGGCCCCACTCATTGCCTTCGCACAGCGCGGCGAGGGCCATCCGCAGATCGCCGGGCGGCAGGCAACCAAATTCGTCACGTAACCGGCCCGATGAGCCGCCATCGTCTGCGACGGTGACGACGGCCGTGATGTCTTCGGAGAGGAATCGCAGGGCGCGCAGCGTTGCGGAAAGTCCGTGTCCGCCGCCAAGCGCGACGGCGCGTAGTGTGCGGGGCATTGCTCGCCCCTATTCTCGCCCGAGGTCGCGGTGGATCGTGCGGACCGCGAAGCCCGAATCCCGCAGCTGACGCGAGATTTCCTCGCTCATCGCGACCGAGCGGTGCTTGCCGCCGGTGCAGCCGACCGCGATCGTGACATAGGGCTTGAGTTCGTTTTGATAACCGTCGAGAACCGGGGTCAACGTGCCCACGTAGCTCGTCGCAAATTCCTTGGCGCCGGGAAGGCCGAGGACGTAATCGGAGACTTCCTTATCTCGGCCGGTGAGGTGGCGCAGCTCGCTCACCCAGTACGGGTTTGCTAAAAACCTCATGTCGACGACGTGATCGGCGTCGAGGGGCAGTCCATATTTGAACCCAAAGGACATCACGGTGATGTGCAACGGCCGTTCGGCATCGTCGGAGGCGACGACTTCGCGCATCTTGTGGGCCAGATCGTGGACGGATAGCTCCGTTGTATCGATGACGACGTCGGCGCGATTGCGCATTTGCTCCAGGACGATCCGCTCATTTTCGATGCCGTCCATGATGCGGCCGGGGCCCTGCAACGGGTGGGGACGTCGGACGGTTTCGAACCGTCGCACAAGTTCGGCATCGGAGGCATCGAGGAAGATGATGCGGTAGTCGATCGAGTTGCGGCGGAGTTCGTCCAGCACATTGACGAGCTCGGCGAAGAACTCGCCAGAGCGAACGTCAACGACGGCGGCGAGACGGTGAATGCCGTCCCCGGAGCGCATCATGACGGCGAGCGGCATGAGCATGCGGGGCGGCAGGTTATCGATCACATACCAGTCGAGATCTTCCAATGCCGCTGCGGCGCGGGTGCGTCCAGCGCCCGACATGCCCGAGATAATGAGGATCTCGGGACGCTCGGAGCGTGGCAGCTCCGTTTCTTCGTCAAGGACAGGGATACCATGCGGAACCGTGGGCGGAGGCGTGGAGCTCATGGCTTCAGTTTCTCATGAGGGACGCCCCGCTGGGGCGTGTCAGCTCGAGGTTGTGTGATCGGATGCCTGGCTGTCAGCTGGCGGTGGGGCCAGGGCAGCAGCAATCGCGGCGGCAAGTGCCGGTCCTACGCCGTCGACCTCCTGGAGTTCGGCCAGGCTTGCGGCTCGGATGGCTTTGACTGAGCCGAAGTGCTTGAGCAGCGCGGCTTGGCGGGAGGGGCCGAGCCCAGGGATATTATCGAGCGCAGATCGGGTCATGGCGCCGGAGCGGCGCTTGCGGTGGAAAGAGATCGCGAACCGGTGAGATTCATCGCGCAGGTGTTGCAACAGATAGAGCGCTGCCGAGGTGCGCGGCAGGATGAGGGGGAAGTTCTCCCCTGGAATCCAGACCTCTTCGAGACGCTTGGCGAGCCCAATGATGGGGATGTCGACCCCCAGCTCGTCCAAGGTGCGCTGGGCCGCGTTAACCTGCGGGAGCCCGCCGTCGACCACCACCAGTTGGGGTCGGTAGGCGAAACGTTGTGGCCGTCCCGTCTCCGGGTCAACGGCACCTGAGGTCGGAATGTCATCGGTTGGCTCACCGTCGTTTTCGGTCGGTGACTGCTCCCCTATCGTCGCGGCGAGTCGGGAGAACCTGCGCCGCAGCACTTCGCTCATCGCTGCGGTGTCATCCGCGGCACCATCGCCGTTCTCACCGCGAATAATGAAGTGGCGGTAGTCCGCCTTGCGCGGGAGGGCGTCCTCGAAAACGACCATCGACGCGACCTGGTTGGTGCCCTGGGTATGGGAGACGTCGAAACATTCGATCCGTAAGGGTGCCTCGATCAGGTCGAGATTATCTTGCAGTTCTTCCAGCGCTGCCGAGCGCGCAGTCAGGTCACCGGCCCGCTTGGTGCGGTGGAGTTTCAGTGCGGCTTCTGCATTGGCGTGGACGGTTTCCATCAGGGTGCGCTTGGCGCCACGCTCAGGCACACGTAGCCGCACTTTGGCGCCACGCAACTCCCCCAGCCAGCGTGTCATCGTTGCTGAATCGGTGGGAAGAACCGGCACGAGGATTTCTGGTGGGATGGCGTCGATTGACAGGTGGTCGATGTCATCGACACTGCGCTTTGTACGGCGTGGGCGCAGCGATACATCAGCGCGTTCGCCATACATCTGGGTCAGGAGTCGTTCGATGAGTTCCTCCGGGGAGGCCTCATCGATACGGTCCGTAACCCAGCCGCGGTGACCACGCACGCGACCGGCACGTACGTAGAACACTTGGACCGCGGCCTCAAGTTCATCGACTTCTAGGGCGTAGACATCGGCATCGACGTTTTCTGCCAGGACGAGCGTGTTTTTCTCCGCAACGGCGGCAAGAGCCGTGAGATCGTCGCGTCGGGCTGCGGCCTTTTCAAACTCCTCGGCCGCAGCAGCTTCGAGCATCTCGGCGTGCAGCCGCTCCGTGATGCCCTGAGTTCGTCCGGCCATGAAGTCACACAGGGAGTCGACAAGGGCACGGTGGTCGTCGGGGCTGATGCGCCCAACGCAGGGTGCCGAACACTTGTCGATATAACCGAGCAGACAGGGCCTCCCGCTCGCTGCGGCTCGGCGGTACACGCCAGCGGTGCACGTGCGAACAGGAAAGACTCTCAACAGCATGTCGAGGGTTTCCCGGACGGCCCATACCTTCGTGTAGGGACCGAAATAGCGAGTACCGCGCCGCTTCGCCTGCCGCGTGACATAGACCCGCGGAATGTGCTCGCTGAGCGACACAGCGAGATATGGATAGGACTTATCGTCGCGGTACATGACGTTGAACCGCGGCTCGAACTCCTTAATCCACGCGTACTCGAGAGTGAGTGCCTCGATCTCGCTGGTGACGACGGTCCATTTAACGGCGCTCGCCGAATAGACCATCGTGCGGATGCGCGGGTTTAGACCGCTCGGGTCTTGGAAATAGCTGGAGAGACGTGCCCGCAGGTTCTTCGCCTTGCCCACGTACAGCACCCGCCCGTCGGCATCGGAAAACCGGTAGACGCCGGGCGAAGTCGGAATATGGCTTGGTTTCGGGCGATAGGTTGCGGGATCGGGCACCCGTCAAGCCTATGACAGCTGCTCGACTATTGCGGAGGCATACCGTAGAAGTCCTCCGGCGGCGGAAGCTGCGGACAGGCCGCTTCCGCACGGTCATCGCCAACGATGAGCGAGGACGGTGGCCACCTGTCGCGGCATCCATCCTCGCGCGTTATCGAGGAGCTCTCAGGGTGAGAACCCCTAGAGAATCTCCTTCAGGTACTGACCGGTGTAGGACGTCTTCACCTTGGCGACGTCCTCAGGTGTTCCTTCGGCAATGACTTGGCCGCCACCATCTCCGCCCTCCGGACCCATGTCAATCACCCAGTCGGCGTTCTTAATGACGTCGAGATTGTGCTCGATGACGATGACCGTGTTGCCTTTATCGACGAGGGACTGGAGCACGAGGAGCAGCTTGCGGATGTCCTCGAAGTGGAGGCCCGTGGTTGGCTCGTCGAGCACATAGATCGAGCGGCCGTTGGAGCGTCGGTGCAACTCGGATGCGAGCTTGACGCGCTGCGCCTCGCCGCCCGACAGGGTCGGCGCGGATTGCCCTAGCCGGACGTAACCAAGCCCGACGTCCGTGAGCGTCGTGAGATGACGCGCGATCGCGGGAACATTGGCGAAGAAATCCGCAGCCTCACTGATCGGCATATCGAGGACTTCGGCCACGTTCTTTCCCTTGAACCGAATCTCCAAGGTTTCGCGGTTATAGCGCGCTCCATTACAGACTTCGCACGGGACGTAGACATCGGGCAAGAAGTTCATTTCGATCTTGATCGTGCCGTCACCACTGCAGGCTTCACAGCGCCCACCCTTGACGTTGAACGAGAACCGGCCCGGTCCGTAGCCACGGACCTGAGCTTCAGGGGTTTGGGCGAAGAGTTTACGGACGTGGTCCCACACTCCCGTGTATGTCGCAGGGTTCGAGCGCGGTGTCCGGCCAATGGGTGACTGATCGACGTGGACGACCTTATCGAGATGCTCCACCCCAGTGACCCGAGTGTGGCGACCCGCAGGCGTCCGATTCTTGTTCAATTCCCGGGCAAGGACGCGGTACAAAATGGAGTTGACCAGTGTTGACTTGCCGGAACCGGAGACACCTGTGACCGCGATGAGTGTCGACAGCGGGAACGAGACGGTGACGTCCTTCAGGTTATTCTCGCGCGCACCGGTGACCGTGAGCTCGCGTTCGGGATCGACCTCGCGACGCTTGGTCGGGGTTTCAATGGC
This sequence comes from Bowdeniella massiliensis, assembly GCF_023634005.1. Lineage (NCBI taxonomy): Bacteria > Bacillati > Actinomycetota > Actinomycetes > Actinomycetales > Actinomycetaceae > Bowdeniella > Bowdeniella massiliensis. Next base: position 43,579 of record NZ_JALIQR010000007.1, on the reverse strand, counting down.
TCGCCTCCCGGCAAGATAGTCCCCTGTGACGGACTCCTTGGCCTTCAGCAGGCCGGCGTAGGTTCCCGAGTGGACGATGCGACCGCCATGTTCGCCAGCACCCGGACCGATGTCCACGACCCAATCGGCGGTGCGGATGGTGTCTTCGTCATGTTCGACAACGATGAGAGTGTTGCCGAGATCGCGCAACCGCGTCAGGGTATCGATGAGCTTGCGATTATCACGCTGATGCAACCCGATCGAGGGCTCGTCGAGGACGTAGAGGACGCCGACCAGGCCGGAGCCAATCTGAGTAGCCAGACGGATACGCTGGGCCTCACCGCCGGAGAGCGTGCCGGCCGAACGCGAGAGCGTCAGGTATGTCAAGCCAACGTCGACGAGGAAGCCGAGGCGGGCGTTGATCTCCTTGAGAACCTGCCCGGCAATAGCCGCTTCCCTGCCAGTGAGGTCGAGGGTCGCAAGGAAGTCCCGCGCATTTTCGATCGACATTCCCGTCACATCGGCGATCGATTTCCCACCGATCGTGACGGCGAGGACTTCGGGTTTCAAGCGGGCGCCACCGCAGGTCGGGCACGGGACTTCGCGCATGTAACCCTCGTAGCGTTCACGGGAGTTCTCCGACTCGGTTTCCGCGTGTTTACGCTCAATGAAGGTCACCACGCCCTCAAATCCCGTGGAGTACTGCCGCTCGCGACCCCACCGGTTGCGATAGCGCACGTGGACCTTGTGATTGCGACCGTAGAGCAGCGCCTGCTGGACCTTCTTCGGCAGATCACGCCACGGCGTATCAACCGAGAATCCCATGTCATCGCCGAGTGCTCGCATCAGCCTAAGGTGGTATTCGCTCGAGCCGCGCATCCACGGCGTAATAGCGCCGCCTTCGAGGCTCAGTTCCGGATCTGGGATGACAAGCTCGGGATCGACTTCCAGTCGCGAGCCGATACCGGTGCAGTCCGGGCAAGCACCGTAGGGGGCGTTGAACGAGAACGTCCGTGGTTCGATTTCCTCCAGAGTAAGGACGTGATCGTTAGGGCAGGCGCGCTTTTCGCTGAATCGCCGACGACGCTCCGGGTCCGCCTCATCTCGGTCAACAAAATCAGCAACGACCAGGCCATCGGCGAGTTCGAGCGCCGTTTCGATTGAGTCCGTCAGGCGATTCTTGATACTCGGCTTAGCCGCGAGACGATCGATCACTACATCGATGTCGTGCTTGAGTTTCTTTTCTAGCGTCGGGGGCGCATCCAGGCGGATGGCCTCACCATCAACGATGGCGCGCGCGAACCCGCGCGATTGCAGTTCGCGGAAGAGCTCGGAGTATTCACCCTTACGACCGCGGATGACGGGCGCAAGGATCTGAAAGCGTGTCCCCTCGTCCTCTGCCAGCAGCCGGTCAACGATCTGCTGTGGGGTCTGCGCGACGATTCGCTCACCGCACTGGGGACAGTGTTGGATGCCCGCCCGGGCGAAGAGGAGACGGAGGTAGTCGTATACCTCGGTGATGGTGCCAACCGTCGAGCGCGGATTGCGGCTCGTTGATTTCTGATCGATCGAAACCGCGGGCGAGAGTCCCTCAATGAAGTCAACATCGGGTTTGTCCATTTGCCCGAGGAACTGGCGAGCATAGCTCGACAATGACTCGACGTAGCGTCGCTGGCCTTCGGCGAAGATCGTATCGAAGGCGAGGGAGGATTTTCCCGAGCCGGACAATCCGGTAAAGACGATGAGTTCGTCGCGAGGCAGGTCGAGATCGACGCCGGTGAGATTATGTTCCCGGGCGCCCTGAACAATAAGCCGATCACTCACCCCTTGATCGTAGGCGCACCATCGCCATTTCGCACACGTGTTCTATGCGAGAGTCGCCACACGAGGATTGCGCCGACGACACCGACGCCGATCACCAGGCCCCAGCCTTGCCACGGCGGGAGATCCAGAGCTGCGAATCTCCGCAGCGGCGGAATCGCCAAAATCGCTAACACGGCAGCGACCATGGCGGCGAGGAGACCTGCCCGCCACGTCGGCCTGCCTGCGCTCGTTGTCAGTGGTTGGCAGAACAGCCCAAGCAGCGTGAGTGCGATGATCAGTGTGGTGAGCATCGTTGCGGCAAAGGCCTGCTCGCGCGTCAGCGCGAAGGGTGGGTCCAAGGCCAGGCCCTGCACCACCAGCACTGCGACCGCAATAACTGCCCCCGCCGGGGCGGCGAGGCTGACGACGCGCCTGAGGAACCCTGGTCGGTAGCGGCGCGTATTTGGGGCGAGCGCGAGGACGAACGCAGGAATCCCGATCGACACCGAACCAATGATCGTCAGGTGCCGCGGCAAGAACGGATAGGTAAAGGCGAGGCCCGACGTCGCTACCGCGAGCAGGATCGCATACATCGTTTTCGTTAAGAACAGCGCGGAGACGCGTTCCATATTGGCCATGACTCGCCTGCCCTCGGCCAGGACGTGCGGCAGTACGGAAAACTTACCGGACAGCAGGACGAGTCGGGCCACGGCCTTTGTCGCGCGGGCGCCGTTGTCGATCGCGATGCCGAGGTCGGCTTCCTTCAGCGCCAGCGAGTCGTTCACGCCATCGCCCGTCATTCCGACCACGTGCTCTTCGGATTGCAGCGCCACGACGATGTCCCGCTTCTGCTCCGGCGTCACGCGTCCGAGGACGTCAACGTCCTTCAGGGCAGCAGCCAGCTCAGCCCGTTCCGCGTCCGTGGGGGTTTCCCCCGCGGGATACGGTAGCGAGCGCGCATCCCGCACCCGCGGGTGGCGATCGGCGATCCCGACGTTCGCGGCCACCGCACCGGCCGTGGCCGGGTGGTCACCCGAGATGACGAGCAGCCTGATCCCCTGCTCCGTGAGGTAGGCGAAGGTCTCATGCGCATCGGGACGCAGTTCCTCACCGATGACAATAAGCGCCCGCAGCTGGAAGTCTGGCCGAGCGGCCCCCGCAGACTCGTGCGCGGCGGCGCTGGCAAAGGCGACGACGCGGTAACCCTCGGCCGCGATGCCCCGTGCCCGAGCCACCTCATCGCCTGCCAACAGCACGTCGGGCGCGCCCAGCGCATAGGTCGTCTCCCCCACCCGGATGGAACCAAATTTCCGGGTGGAATCAAATGCGGCGTAATCACATGTCGGTAGGTCGTCTTGCTCCGGCAACGTGCGGACATAATCGTCGAGCGCCTCCGCCGTCGCGTTGCCGCGGTCGGCACACAGGGCAGCAAGCGCGCTGCGTTCGGCAGTATCGAGCGGTTTCCCGTCATCGTCGAGATACCGCACCGCCATGGCGCCGGTCGTCAGCGTGCCGGTCTTATCAAGGCATAAGGTATCGACTCGAGCAAGAACTTCGACGGCCGGCAGCTCCTGAACAATCGCGCCGCGGCGTGCCAGCTTCGCGCCGGCGACGGCGAAGTTCATTGAGGTAAGCAATACGAGACCCTGGGGAATCATCCCGACGACGGCAGCGACCCCGAGCACCACAGCGGGCTTCCACTGGCCCGAATCGATCGCTTCGCCCACGCTGCCGTGCGCCCGCAGTTGGGAGAACATGACGAGCAGCGCCAGCGGCACGATGATCCACGACAGCCGCGTCAGAATGTAGTCGATGCCATCGGCGAGTTCGGAGCGCACCTTGCGGTAGCTACGTACCTGCGCAGCCAGCTGATTCGCATAGGAATCGGGGCCGATGCGATGTGCCTCAATCAGCGCACTTCCAGCAACGACGGCTGAGCCCGAGAGCACCTTGTCCCCGGTGTGCTTATACAGTTCGTCGGACTCCCCTGTCAGAATCGACTCATCAACCCGCAGATTCTCGGTGTGCGCGACCCGCCCATCGACGGGAATCTGATCACCCAGTTTGACCTCGACGAGGTCGCCAAGGACGATATCTTGCGCGGGAATTGTGACACCCGCACCATCTCGGATCACGCGGGCGGTGGGAGCGTCCAGGATCGCAACGTTATCGAGCACTCGCTTGGCTCGAATCTCGGCGATCGTGCCGATCGCAGTGTTGACGATGAGGACGACACCGAAGACGGCATCCTGCCACTGCCCCACGAGCAGCACAATGACGACGGCCACCGCGAGGATCGCGTTAAAAACCGTAAAGATATTCGACCGGAGGATCTCGCCTGTCGTGCGGCCATGCGGCGTCGCCGCCCGGTTCGTGTGACCGGCTTGAATCTGGGCGGAGACCTCGGCACCGGTCAGCCCGGACAGGACTGACACGCCCCCTGTGCTGGTGTTCATGCCCTTAGCTTAGGTCCCGCGCCCACTGGCGGCCCGCCGTGAGGACGGCCACAATAGGCACATGGTCATAGTGGAGAGCACCGAAGTCACCATCACGCGACTCGTGGTCGGTTCGATGGACAACAACGTCTACCTCGTGCGCGATACCGAGTCCGGTCGCGTCATCATTATCGACGCCGCCGACGATGTCGAGGCAATCGTCGATGCCTGCCAGGACGATTTCGGCAACGTCCGCGTCGAACGCATCATCACCACCCATCGGCACGCCGATCACATCAAGGCGCTCGGCGCCGTCGCCGCCCGCACGGCCTCCAAAGCATTTGCTGGCGTTAACGACGCCCAAGCGATCCAGGACGCGACCGGAGTTGTCCAGCATCCGCTTGCCGATGGCGACCAGATCCGCCACGGCCGCGTCATCATGGACGTCATCGAGCTCGTGGGGCACACCGAGGGCGGCATCGCCCTCATCCTCAAGCCGCTCACTCACCCACCGGTCGTGATCTCCGGGGACTCGCTGTTTCCTGGTGGCGTTGGCAAGACAAACTCACGGGAGGATTTCGACCGGCTGCTCGCCGATGTCGAGGCCAAGATTTTCGCGAAGCTCCCCGATGAGGCAGTCGTGCTGCCCGGTCACGGCGATGCGACGACGCTTGGCGCCGAACGCGGTAGCATTCCAGCCTGGCGCGAACGCGGCTGGTAGCGACTCAGCTCTCGTCGGGCCACCACAGGTGGTGGCGGCGCCGGCGCCGCACGATGCGCATGCTCGCTTCGATCGCGAGCACGGCGACGGCGAGCCAGATCAGGCCATAGGTCGGTAACTCTGCGGGCTCGATCGATTCCCCGAGCAACGTAAAAGCGACGATGACGAGCAGGACCGGTTCGAGGTAGCTCAGCAGCCCGAACAGCGCGAACGGCAGCCAGATCTGGGCCCCGGTGTAGATCGCCATCGCCCCTGCGGACAGCACTCCCAATCCCACGATGAAAGCGACGGCCTGCCAGCTTGCGACGGCACTCAGCGAGCCGGGATTTCCCACGATGATGATCGACAGCGGCACCATGAGCCCCATCTCGGCCCACAGCGCCGACGAGGACGCCATCGACGCAAGGCGCCGCAGGACGAAGTAGGCGGGATAGCCGATCGCGACGACAAGGGTCACCCACCCCAGCCCCCCGGAGCGCACGATCTCGTATCCGACGCCAAGCGCAGCGAGCCCGGTCGCGACGCCCTGGCCGCGGGTGATCGATTCGCGAAAACCCACACGGCCGATGACAATCATCACTAGCGGCATGAGGAAATAGCCGAGTGAGAGCTCTGCGGTGCGCCCGGCGCCCGGAGCCCAGGTAAAGAGCACCATCTGGGCGGTGAGCAGCGCCGCGTTGATCACGAGCACGGGGATGCGCCACCACGAGTGCGTCAACGTCGTGACGAACCGGACGATGCGCGGCCACCTGCCGGAGAGCACCATGGCGGCGGTTAGGGCGGGAAACGTGAGCAGCAGCCGCCAGCCAAAGATCTCCCAGCCGCCAAGAAAACTAGCAAGGAGGTCGGAGTAGAAGGCGAGGACGCCAAACAGGACCGAGGCGCCAATTGACGCCATGACGCCCCGCGAGAAGTGGGGCGAGGTCGACGCCGTCGCGGGGCTCACATCAGATCACCCCGCCCGCTCACTGCGCGGCCCTCATCTGACGCAGCTCCTTTTTCAGGTCCGAGATCTCATCGCGCAACCGCGCCGCGAGCTCGAACTGCAACTCGGCTGCGGCCCCGCGCATCTGCTCCGATAGGTCCTCGATGAGCGTGACAAGATCCCCTTCGGACTCGGTCACGACGCGTTCGCGGACCTTGGAGCCCGCCTTCTTTCGCTCCGCGGCGCTCGGCCCGCTGCCGGCTCCGCGATAGCCACCGGCGAGCAGCTCAGCCGTGTCAATGTCCTCGCGGGCGAGCATGTCGGTAACGTCGGCGATCTTCTTGCGCAGCGGCTGCGGGTCGATGCCGTGTTCGGTGTTGTAGGCGATCTGTTTGGCTCGGCGCCGCTCGGTTTCATCGATCGCGACCCGCATCGCCTCGGTAACCTTGTCGGCGTACATATGGACTTCACCGGTGACGTTACGAGCGGCGCGCCCGATCGTCTGGATGAGGGACTTGGCCGATCGCAAGAAGCCCTCTTTGTCGGCGTCCAGGATCGCGACGAGTGAGACCTCGGGCAGGTCGAGGCCCTCGCGCAGCAGGTTGATACCGACGAGAACATCGAACTGGCCAAGGCGCAGCTCACGCAGCAGCTCGACGCGGCGCAGCGTGTCGACATCCGAGTGCAGGTACTGGACCTTCACGCCCTTATCGAGCAGGTAGTCGGTGAGGTCCTCCGCCATCTTCTTCGTCAGGGTCGTCACGAGCACGCGCTCATCACGTTCGACGCGGGCCGTGATCTCACCGAGCAGATCGTCGATCTGCCCCTCGGTGGGCTTGACGACGACCTTCGGGTCGACCAGCCCGGTGGGGCGAATGATCTGTTCCACGACGCCGTCGGCCTGGCCGAGCTCGTAGTCACCGGGAGTAGCGGACATGTAGACGGTTTGGCCGATCCGCTCGAGGAACTCGTCCCAGCGCAGCGGGCGGTTATCGAGCGCGCTCGGCAGCCGGAAGCCATGGTCCACGAGGGTGCGCTTGCGCGAAGCATCGCCTTCGAACATTGCCCCGATCTGCGGGACCGTCACGTGCGACTCGTCGATGACGAGCAGGAAGTCCTCCGGGAAGTAGTCCAGTAGCGTGTGCGGCGCCGTGCCTGGACCACGGCCGTCGATATGGCGCGAGTAGTTCTCAATTCCGGCGCACGTACCGACCGTGCGCATCATTTCCAGGTCGTAGGTGGTGCGCATCCGCAGCCGCTGGGCTTCCAGCAGCTTGCCCTGCGTCTCAAGTTCGGCGAGCCGCTCGGCGAGCTCGGCCTCGATGTCCTTCATGGCGCGTTCCATGCGTTCCGGGCCCGCAACGTAGTGGGAGGCCGGGAAGAGGAAGACCTGCTCGGTTTCTGCCACGACGTCGCCCGTGAGCGGGTGCAGCGTCGCGAGGGCGTCGATCTCATCGCCGAACATCTCGATGCGGATCGCGAGTTCCTCGTAGACGGGGATGATCTCGATCGTGTCGCCGCGGACCCGGAAGGTGCCGCGTGTGAAGGCGAGATCGTTGCGGGTATATTGCATGCTGACGAATTGGCGCAGCAGATCGTCGCGATCGATCTGCATTCCCACGTGCAACGGCACCATTCGGTCGACGTACTCCTGCGGCGTACCAAGGCCATAGATGCACGAGACCGAGGCAACGACGACGACATCGCGGCGGGTCAACAGCGAGTTCGTGGCCGAGTGCCGCAGCCGCTCGACCTCGTCGTTGATCGATGAGTCCTTTTCGATATAGGTATCGGTCTGCGGGACGTAGGCCTCAGGCTGGTAGTAGTCGTAGTAGGAAACGAAATATTCGACCGCGTTATTAGGCAGCAGCTCGCGAAGTTCCGCGGCGAGCTGAGCGGCCAGCGTCTTATTCGGCGCCATGATGAGCGTCGGACGCTGGACCTGCTCGATCAACCACGCGGCCGTCGCCGACTTACCGGTGCCCGTCGCGCCGAGCAGGACCATGTCCTTCTCGCCCGCATTGATGCGCTCGGTGAGCTCTTTGATCGCGCTCGGCTGGTCGCCGGACGGCGTGAAGTCGGAGATAACCTCGAGCCGGTTGGGAGTGCGAACGATGTCGGAAACTGGGCGCATGCTCCCAGGGTAGTTGACGGCGCTGCTACCGGTCGGACAGGCTCGGGTTCTTCTTCTCTCGGCGTGATGCCATGAGCGAGGCCACCGTCGTAATTAGCAGTGCGCCGGCAATGACCCCGAGCGAGACGGAGATCGGTACGTGGGGTGCCCAGTCAAAGGGCTGGCCACCGTTGATGAAGGACAGCGAGTTCGTGTGCATTGCCTCGAAGATGAGCTTGACGCCGATGAAGCCGAGGATGAACGCGAGCCCGTAGGGCAGGTAGATGAGCCGATCAAGCAAGCCGCCAAGCAGGAAGTAGAGCTGACGCAGCCCCATGAGCGCGAACAGGTTGGTGGAAAAGACGACGAACGGGTCCTTCGTCAGACCGAAGATCGCGGGGATCGAGTCGAGAGCGAAAAGTAGGTCCGTGGAACCGAGCGCCAGGATGACGACGAGCATCGGGGTCCACAGCTTCTTGCCGTCGACAACCGTGCGCAGCTTCATGCCATCGTACTGATCGTGGATCGGTAGGACGCGGCGCAGCGCCCGGATCGCGAAGTTTTCCTTGTAGTCGCTCTCATCCTCGCCATGGGAGCGGATGAGGGAAATCGCGGTCCAGATGAGGAAGATGCCGAAGATGAAGAACACCCAGGAGAATCGCGAGATGACGGCGGCACCGATGAGGATCATGATGCCGCGCAAGACCAGCGCGATGATGATGCCAATCATCAGGACCTCCTGCTGACGGTTCGGCGGCACCTTAAAGCGCGACAGGATGATGACGAAAATGAAGAGGTTATCGACGCTCAGCGAGTACTCGGTGAGCCAACCAGCGTAAAACTCGGTGGCGACCTGGGCGTTGGCGACGAGGTAAAGCACGCCACCGAAGATCAGCGCGGCCGAGACGTAGATCGAGACCCAGATTGTGCATTCGCGCATCGTCGGGATGTGTGGACGGCGCACCACCCACAGGAGGTCGAAGATGATGACGGCGCACATGACGCCAAGCGCGATGGCCTCAAAAGTCCAAGATAAGTGTGCAGAACCCAAGGGGGAGCCTTTCGGTTGAGGGGACGGGAAACCGGGCGAGGTCTCTTCCGCCTGGTCTGGCTCCGGGTCCGAGCACGCTGCCTCGCGCGCTGTGATGACGGACTACCGGTCGCGGGAATACTCCCCTCGTCGGTCATCATAACGTGACTGGGCACTAAGCTCGCGCCACAACTCATCGACCGCGGTGAGCATCGCGTCACGTGGCAGCGTTGAGTCGATGACGTAGGTCGCAATGGCGCGCCGCTGCGCATCGCTTGCTTGGGCTCGGATGCGCGCGAGTGCGTCTTCTCGCGTCATCCCGCGCGTTGTCATGAGGCGGCCCAGGCGGGTTTCCTCATCGGCTTCGACGGTGATGATGACGTCGAAGAAACCTGCCATCGAGGATTCCGCGAGCAGGGGAACGTCGTGGACCGTAATGGCATCTGGCTGCGCGGCCGCATCTAGGTCGCGTGCCCGCTGGCGGATGAGGGGGTGAGTGATGTCGTTCAGATCCGCGCGCGCCTGCGGATCGGAAAAGACGAGTGCGGCAAGGGCCCCCCGGTCGAGATCTCCGCTAGCAGTGAGGACCTTGGGTCCGAATCGCTCAACAATGTACTCCAGGCCCTGACTTCCCGGTGCAACGACCTCACGCGCCAGCACGTCATAGTCGATGAGGATCGCGCCGCGGCGGACCAGGTGGGAGGCCACGGTCGATTTGCCGGCGGCGATTCCACCGGTCAGTCCGATACGTAGAGCGGGCATGCTAATCCGGCAGGGGCGCGTGGTGATCGTAGTTGGCTTCGCCAGCGCGCCAATAGCCAACGATCGATAGTTGGGGGCGCTCGGTGATGGTGCGCAGGTGGCGGCGCAGCTCGGCAAGCAGGCCAGCCTCTCCCCCAGCCCAGACGAAGGTCGTGGGGGCCACGGTGGTGATGGCGCGGGCCGCAGCAAGCAGGGATGCCGGATCCTCGTGCCACACGATGGCGGGGGCGCCCGGAGCCTCGGGATCGGCCGCCAGGGAAGGATCAGCCGCCCCGGGCAGGTAGTCGAGGTAGGCTCGGTCGCCGCCGCGGGCAATGACGTGTGCGGTGATGTCGAGCCCCGGACTCATCTCGATCCATCGCGCGATCGATGGCAGCGCCGTCTCGTCAGCGAACAACAGGAGTTCCTCGGCGCCATTAGGCACGAGCGCGGAGCCCCGCGGTCCAAGAATCCACGTCATTTGGCCGGGCCGGGCCCTGCGGGCCCAGGCGGTGGCGGGGCCCGGATCGTCGTGGTCGAAGAAATCTATCATGAGCTCGGGCGGGCGGATGGCGGTGGAGTAAAAGCGGGGCGTGTAGTCGCGCAGGATGCCGTCAAAGGGCCGCTCGAGTCGGCCATCGATGATCCGCGGCTCGGGTGCGGTGCCGGTGTCGTCCGGAATCACGAGTTTGAGGTGGTCGTGCGGCCCGAAGGACGCGAAATCCAGGAGGTCTGGCCCTTGGAATGTCACGCGAATCATGTTCGTCGTGATGCGTGAGACGGCCGCGACGGTGACGGGCCGGGCCCGAAAGTCGTGGCGTACTTTGTCCCGAGTAATCGGACTGCTGGAAAGAGGGATCGACACGTTCGCAGTCTATCGGTAACAGCGAACCGCCCGCCGCAGCCGAGTGGCTGGGCGGGCGGAACTGTGCAGCTATCGGGTCTTAGTGACCGGTGAGCTTCTCACGCAGCGCGGCAAGTGCCTCATCAGAGGCCAGGGTGCCGCCGGCATCGGCCGGAGCTGCGGTGTAGGAGGCCGGAGCCGGCACGGAGGTGTCGCCTTCAGCCGAAGCCTCAGCGTCGTCTTCCATCGCCTTGGCGACCTGAGCCTTGTGGGCTTCCCAGCGAGCCTGGGCCTGCGCGTACTGCGCTTCCCAAGCCTCGCGCTGGGCTTCGTAGCCTTCGAGCCATTCGTTGGTCTCGGGGTCGAAGCCCTCGGGGTACTTGTAGTTGCCCTGCTCGTCGTACTCCGCAGCCATGCCGTACAGCGACGGATCGAAGTCATCGGAGTTCGGGTCGACGCCCTCGTTGGCCTGCTTGAGCGACAGCGAGATGCGGCGGCGGTCCAGATCAATGTCGATGACCTTGACGAAGAGCTCATCGCCGACCTTCGCGACCTGCTCAGGCACCTCGACGTGGCGCACCGCCAGTTCGGAGATGTGCACGAGGCCCTCGATGCCGTCCTCGACGCGGACGAACGCACCGAAGGGAACGAGCTTGGTGACCTTACCCGGCACAACCTGGCCAATGGCGTGGGTGCGGGCGAACAGACGCCACGGATCTTCCTGGGTGGACTTCAGCGACAGGGAGACGCGCTCGCGATCCATGTCGACGTCGAGCACCTCGACGGTGACTTCCTGGCCGACCTCGACGATTTCGGTCGGGTGGTCGATGTGCTTCCAGGACAGTTCGGAGACGTGGACGAGGCCGTCGACGCCACCGAGATCCACGAACGCACCGAAGTTGACGATCGAGGAGACCACGCCCGAGCGGACCTGGCCCTTTTGCAGGGTCTGCAGGAAGTGGGAGCGAACCTCGGACTGGGTCTGCTCAAGCCACGCGCGGCGCGAGAGCACGACGTTGTTGCGGTTCTTGTCCAGTTCGATGATCTTGGCTTCGATCTCGCGGCCGATGTAGGGCTGCAGATCGCGCACGCGACGCATCTCGACGAGGGATGCGGGCAGGAAGCCACGCAGGCCGATGTCCAGGATCAGGCCGCCCTTGACGACCTCAATGACGGTACCGGTGACGACGCCGTTTTCTTCCTTGACCTTTTCGATCGTGCCCCAGGCACGCTCGTACTGAGCGCGCTTCTTGGACAGCAGCAGACGGCCTTCTTTGTCTTCCTTCTGGAGGACTAGGGCTTCGATCTTGTCGCCGACCTCAACGACCTCATCCGGGTCGATGTCGTGCTTGATCGAGAGTTCGCGGGAGAGGATGACACCTTCGGTCTTGTAGCCGATGTCGAGGAGAACCTCGTCGCGGTCGACCTTGACGACTGTGCCTTCGACGATATCCCCGTCATTGAAGTACTTGATGGTCTTATCGATCTCGGAAAGTAGTTCTTCTTCCGAGCCGATATCGTTAACAGCGACCTGGGGGGTCGAAGGGGTGGTGGAGGTGGTGGTCATTGAGTGATGACTCCGATACGGACAATTGTAGGTATTGGTGGACAATGTTGTGGCAACGCAGTCGTCGCCGTAGGCGAGTCTACTCACGGTGACGAAGTGTGGGCAACCAATTATGCCCAATAACGCCGATAAACGGATCACGTTTTGGCAACAATTCACCTAGCGTGTGCTGTATGGAGTCTCAATCCGGCTATCGCGAGATCGCCCCAGGAACCAAATTCAGTCACGAGTACTGGGATCAGGGAGCGCCCGAGTATGCTCGCGAGAATCTCGAACACTTAACCATCGACCGACTGATCTGGGGGCCGGAGGGATGGGATGAGGCTGAGGTTCGCTGGCTCGGTGACCCGAGCACGCTCGCCGGCAGGCAGGTTATTGAGATCGGGTGCGGGCTCGGCCAGGGCACCCGCTACCTTTCCTCGCTCGGAGCGAAGGCCGTCGGTATCGATGTGGCGGCAGGGATGATCCGGGAAGGGATCGAACTGGCCGCAAGAATCAAAGCGCCTGCTCCCCCGCTCATTGCCGCCGATGCGACGCAGCTGCCCTTTGCCGCGGATACGTTTGATCTGGCATTTTCTGCCTTCGGGGCCGTGGCATTCGTCTCGGATCTGGCGGCACTGTATTCGGAGGTCGCCCGAGTACTGAAGCCGGGATCGCGCTGGGTGTTTACTACGGCGCACCCGATGCGCTGGGTTTTTTCAGACGATCCAGCAGACGTGGCGGCCCCAGCGATGCGTCGCTCCTACTTTGATCGTCGTCCCTACGTCGAGATGCGAGGTGAGGTCGCCACCTACGCCGAGTTTCACCACACCCTGGAGGATCACGCGGCTGCCCTGGCAGCCGCGGGCTTCGTTATCGAGGACCTGAAGGAGCCGCGGTTTGCTCCCGATATCGAGACAACGTGGGCGGGATGGAGCAAGGAGCGTGCCGAGATGTTCCCCGGCACGCTCCTGATTTCCGCACAACTTCGTTAGTGACCGGCTTCCCGCCACGAGGGACCGATCCCGACGGAGACGTCGAGTGGCACATCAAGTTTTGCGGCGCCCGCCATGTGCTCACGCACCAGGGCTTCCACTCGCTTAAGCTCGCCCGGCGCGATCTCCAGGACGAGTTCATCGTGGACCTGCAACAGCATGCGAGAATCGAGCTTTTCTCTTTCAAGCGCATCCTCGATTGCAATCATCGCGATCTTGATGATGTCGGCGGCGCTGCCCTGGATGGGCGCATTCAATGCCGCGCGTTCGGCCATGTCGCGGCGCTGGCGGTTATCGCTCGTGAGATCGGGCAGGTAGCGGCGACGTCCGAACATCGTCTCGGTGTAGCCGGTACGCCGGGCCTGCTCGACGACTGTGCGCAGGTAGTCGCGCACACCGCCGAAGCGATCGAAGTAGTCGTCCATGAGAGCCTTGGCTTCGCCGACCTCGATGCCGAGCTGGCGGGAGAGCCCGAAGGAGGACAGTCCGTAAGCAAGTCCGTAGCTCATTGCTTTGACGCGGCTACGCATCTGGGCAGTGACCTCATCGATCGGCACATCAAAAACTCGCGCGCCGACGTAGTTGTGCAGGTCCTCGCCCTCTCGGAAGGCTTCGATGAGGCCAGCATCCTGGGACAGGTGGGCCATGATCCGCATTTCGATCTGGGAGTAGTCGACGGTCATGAGGGTCTCGTAGCCCTCGCCGACGACGAACGCTTCTCGGATGCGCAGTCCATCCTCGGACCGGGCGGGGATGTTTTGCAGGTTGGGGTCGGTCGAGGATAACCGCCCCGTGGCCGCGACCGTCTGTTGGAACGTCGTGTGGATCCGCCCGTCAGCGGCGCGAGCGCTGCGCAGGGTTTCCACGATCTGGCGGAGCTTGATGCGGTCCCGATGCGCGAGCAGTGCGGCCAGGAAAGGGTGCGCGGTCTTCTCGAAAAGATCCGATAGTGCTTCGGCGTCCGTGGTCCAGCCGGTCTTAGTGCGTTTCGTCTTCGGCATATCGAGGTCCTCAAAGAGGACCTTTTGCAGTTGCTTCGGGCTGGAAAGGTTGATCTCTTGGCCGATGGCGGCGTAGGCGTCATCGGCTGCCTGCTTGACGTCGGCATCCAGCTGATCGTAAAGCTCGTTGAAGACGGTCTCCGACACGGCGATGCCGGTGGCCTCCATGTCCTGCAGGATGCGCTGGACGGGAAGCTCGAGCTTCGTCATGAGGTGGGACAGCCCCCGGTCTTCCAGCGCGCCGGTCAACTGGACCTCAAGTTCGGCAACTGCGAGGGCCTGGCGAGCGAGCGTATCGATCGTGGCATCTGATTCGAGGTCGAAGGCAAGCTGGCCGGAGGCGGCCGCATCGGAGGCGACATCGCGATCAAGGTAGCGCTGGGCCAGATCGACAAGAGTGTGGCGGCGCTGATCCGGGTGAATGAGGTAGGCGGCGATATCCGTATCGAAGACGACCGACTTCAGGTCATAGCCGCGCTCGGTGAGGCGATGCCACATGGACTTCGCGTCGTGGGCGATTTTTGGCGCCGGCCCGGACAAAAACGCCGCAAGGACGGCATCCTCACCTGCGGGCAGGGCGGCAAGCTCGAGGACAAGAGCATGGGTGCGGGTGGCGAGCGCGAGGCGTTCGACATCCGTCGCGCCATCATCCAAGATGAGCGCAATGCGCTGCGCGTCCTCGCCTTCCGCATGGGCCTGCAGGAATGCGGCGAGGTCGCCATCGTCTGCCCACGGGGCAATATCGAAGGACAGCTCGGTGCTCTCGTCCTGGTCCGGTGCGGCCGAATCGGCGGGCAGCATGGCAAAGACGCGCTCGCGCAGGGTGGTGAACTCCAAGGCATCGAAGACGCCGTGAACTGCTTCCCGGTTCACGGGTTCGGTCACGAGGTCCGGCAGCGAGACCGCGAGGTCCATGTCGGTCAGGAGATGATTGAGCTTGCGATTGCGCAGGACGTTATCGATGTTGTCCCGGAAGGACTGGCCGGCCTTGCCGCCGATCTCATCGGCGCGAGCAATGATGTTCGTCAGGCCGTCGTACTGCGCGATCCACTTGGCAGCGGTCTTCGGGCCGACGCCTGGCACCCCGGGAAGGTTATCCGAGGTCTCCCCCACGAGCGCCGCGAGTTCTGGGTAGCGCGCGGGTGGCACACCGTACTTGTCTTCGACCGCCTGGGGGGTGAAACGAGTGAGCACGGAGACGCCCTTGGTTGGGTAGAGCACCGTGGTTGTCTCGGTCACCAGCTGGAGTGTGTCCCGGTCGCCCGAACAGATCAGGACTTCATCGAAGCTTTCGTCTTCGGCCTCTGTCTTCAAGGTGGCCACGATGTCGTCGGCTTCGAAGTCCGGCACCTCGAGGTGGCGGATCCGCAAGGCGTCGAGGACTTCCTTGATGAGCGGGATCTGGCTAGGGAACTCCTCGGGGGCTTTGTCCCTAGTTCCCTTGTACTCGGAGTATTCGCGGGTACGGAAGGTCTCGGAGCCGACATCGAAGGCGACTGCAATGTGGCTGGGCTTCTCCTCGGCGATGAGCTTGAGCAGCATTGAGATGAAGCCATGCACCGCGTTCGTGTGCTGGCCCGTCGACGTGGCAAAATTGTCGACAGGAAGGGCATAAAAGGCTCTAAAGGCCATCGAATGCCCGTCAATGAGGAGAAGTCTACGAATGTCGCTCATGCCCCCCAGCCTAGAGCCCCCCGCGGACGTGATCGACCTGGGAACACTCGCAGCCACCATGCAGATGCGTCTCGATGGCGTCGCTGTGGATCCCGAAAGCCAGCTGCGTTGTGTGATGAGCATGCCCGTTGCTGGAAACACCCAACCCTTTGGACTCCTGCACGGCGGCGCGAGCGCGGCTTTGGCGGAACAAGCGGGCTCGGTTGCGGCCTTCCTGGATTACCCGGGACGGCGACCTGTCGGCGTCGATCTATCCATCAAGCATCTGTCCGGGGCTCGCGAGGGCCGCGTCGCAGGCTATGTTTCGTTGCTCTCGGCTTCGTCTCGGCTCGCGACCTACCGCATCGAGATCCGCGCGGTTGAGCAGGACCGCGCTGACGGCGGCGCGCTCATCGCGCTCGCTCAGCTGAGCGTCGTCTTCACGGCATAAAACAGCGCCCCGCGGGCCGTGATGGCCAGCGGGGCGCGCAGCAGAAGCTAGGACTTCTTGGAGCCGATCTGTTCGATGACGGCGTCGGCAACCTCGCGCATCGTCAGGCGGCGATCCATCGAGGTCTTTTGGATCCAGCGGAAGGATTCCGGCTCGGTCAGGCCCATCTTGCTCATGAGCAGGCCCTTGGCACGGTCCACGCGCTTGCGGGTTTCGAACCGGTCGGTCAGGTCAGCAACCTCGGACTCCAGCGACTGAATCTCGTTGAAGCGCGAGACCGCGATCTCGATCGCGGGCAGCAGATCCGAGGGGTTGAACGGCTTAACGACGTAGGCCAGTGCGCCGGCGTCGCGGGCTCGCTCCACGAGCTCCGTTTGGGAGAACGCGGTGAGCATCACGACGGCGCAGATGCGGTCCTTCAGGATGCGCTCGGCGGCGGTAATGCCGTCCATCTCGGGCATCTTGATGTCCATGACGACGACGTCCGGCTCCAGCTCGTTTGCCAGTTCGACGGCCTTGGCGCCGTCACCCGCTTCGCCCACGACCTCGTAGCCCGCATCCGTCAGGGACTCGACAATGTCCAGGCGGATCAGCGGCTCGTCTTCGGCCACGACAACGCGGCGCGGCGTGCGCTTGTGCTGCTCGGTTTCACCCTGCACTTCGGCGACGTCGTCGAACTCAATCGTCGGAGTGTTACTATCCTCGTTCGTCTCGCTCATGTTCATTTCTTTCACGCGGTTCCCGGATTGGGTGCTCCCGGAGGGACTCGAACCCTCACGCCTCTCAGCGCTGCATTTTGAGTGCAGTGTGTCTACCGATTCCACCACAGGAGCTCGCTATCAGATTAGCCAGTTAACACTACCACCGTGGGGTTTCGTCATGGCCCATCCAATAACGTGACGCGTCACTCACTGTTGATTGGGGAGATGAACTTCGCCGATCTTGTGAACGCGGATGGAGTTCGTCGAGCCGACAGTGCCGGGCGGCATGCCGGCGACGATGACGACTCGATCGCCGTTTTCGCCGAGGCCCGACTCCTGCAGGTAGTAATCTACCTGCTCGACCATGTCATCGGTGTGCGAGACGGCGGGCACCTTGTAGGTATACACGCCCCAGGACAATGCAAGCGAGTTGCGGGTCGATTCCAGCGGCGTGAAGGCCAGCAGTGGGATCGGGGAGCGCAGCCGGGACATGCGGCGGGCCGTATCGCCGGACTGGGTGAAGGTCACGAGGTACTTGCACTCGATCATTTCGCCGATATCGGCGGCGGCCTTGGTGATGACGCCGGAGCGGGTGTGCGGCGCCGAGGTCAGCGGGGCGATACGGTCGCCGCCGTTTTCCTCGGTGTTTTCGATGATGCGGGCCATCGTGCGCACGGCCTCGATCGGGTATTCCCCGACGGAGGTTTCACCGGAGAGCATGACGGCGTCGGCGCCATCGAGGATGGCGTTGGCGCAGTCGGAGGCTTCCGCGCGCGTCGGGCGCGGGTTGGTGATCATCGACTCGAGCACCTGGGTGGCGACGATGACGGGCTTGGCGAAGCGGCGCGCGAGCTCGATGGCGCGCTTTTGCACCAGCGGGACTTCTTCCAGCGGGAGTTCCACGCCGAGGTCACCGCGCGCGACCATGATGCCGTCGAAGGAGTCGACGATCTCGGTCAGGTTGGATACGGCCTGCGGCTTTTCGATCTTGGCGAGCACCGGCACGCGGCGGCCGACCTCGTCCATGATCTCGTGGACGTCTTCGATATCGCGCGCGCTGCGAACAAAGGACAGCGCGATGAAGTCGGCGCCGATGTTCAGCGCCCAGCGCAGGTCTTCCTTGTCCTTATCGGACAGCGCCGGCACGGAGACGGCGACGCCGGGCAGGTTGATGCCCTTGTGGTTGGAGACCGGGCCGGGGACCTCGACGCGGGTCACGACGTCGGTATCGGTGACGGAAAGGACGCGCAGGGCGACCTTGCCGTCGTCGATCAACAGGGGGTCACCTGGGCGGCAATCGCCCGGCAGGCCCTTGAAGGTGGTGGAACAAATCTCCTGGGTGCCGATAATGTCGCGGGTCGTGATGGTGAAGGTCTCGCCTTCTTCCAAAAACACCGGGCCGGACTCGAAGGCGCCGAGGCGGATCTTCGGTCCCTGCAGGTCGACGAGAACGGCGACCGCGCGGCCGGAGGTTTGGGCGGCTGCGCGGACATTCGCATAGACGAGTTCGTGTTCTTCGGCGGTTCCGTGGGAGCGGTTGATCCGCGCCACATCCATTCCCGCGTCGACCAGTTCTTGGACTTTTTCCGGGGTTTCCGTTGCCGGACCAATCGTGCAAACGATTTTGGCTCTACGCATGGCTCCAGTCTAAGGGGTGTGGGTGATGATGCAGTGGGACTTTATCGCTGCTGGCGGGCGCCGCGACAACCGGCAGCGAGATCGCTCGCGAGATCGCCGAGGCGATCCATGCCGTCATCTAGCGCGCGCAGCAGCGCCGAGCCGACGATGACGCCGTCGGCAAAGGATCCAATTTCGCGCGCTTGCGTGCCAGAAGACACACCGAGGCCGACGCACACGGGCGTGTCGGTCGCCTCGCGTGTGCGCGCGACAAGCTCTTCGGCCGTCGAGTCGACCACGCGCCGCTCTCCCGTGACGCCCATCGTCGAGGCGGCGTAGACGAAGCCGCGGCAGTGTTGGGCGGTCATCGCGAGGCGTTCGGGGGTGGAGGAGGGAGCGACGAGGAAGATGCGATCCAGGTCGAACTCGTCCGTCGCCTCGATCCACGCGCCGGCCTCATCGGGGATGAGGTCCGGGGTGATGGTGCCCGCTGCCCCGGCGGCCGCGAGATCGCGCGCGAAGCGCTGTTCGCCGTAGCGGAAGATCGGGTTGTAGTAGGTCATGACGAGGATCGGCGCGCCGGTGGCGGCGAGCTGCTCGACGATGGACAGGACGTGGTTGGTACGCGTGCCGGCGGCAAGCGCGGCGGCCCCGGTGTGCTGGATGACGGCGCCATCCATCCCGGGATCGGAATACGGCAGGCCGATTTCTAAAATGTCGAAGCCGGCCGCGATCAGCTCTTTGCCGGCGCGCACCGTCGTATCGACGTCGGGGTAGCCAGCGGTGAGGTAGCCGATGAGCGCGGCATCGCCGTCCGCATTGCGCTTCGCGATGGCGGCGGTGGTGGGCGAGGTCACGGTCTTACTCCTGTCGCAGGTCGTCTTCGACGAGATCGAAATAGCTCGCCGCGGTTGCCACGTCCTTATCGCCGCGGCCCGAAAGGTTCACGACAATGATGGGCTCGGCACCGTCGGCGTAGTCGCCACTGGCGTGTTCCTGACCCCAGCGCATGGCGCCCGCCAGGGCGTGCGCCGACTCGATGGCGGGGATGATGCCTTCGGTGCGCGACAGGAGCTGGAAGGCTGCCATCGCCTCGGCGTCGGTCGCTGGCCAGTAGGTGGCGCGGCCGATGGCGTGCAGGTGGGCGTGCTCGGGGCCGACCCCCGGGTAGTCGAGTCCGGCGGAAATGGAGTGGGATTCGATCGTTTGGCCGAACTCGTCTTGCATGAGATACATCTTGGCGCCGTGCAGGATGCCGAGGGAACCGCCGGCGATGGAGGCGGCGTGCCGGCCCGTGTCAACGCCGTCGCCCGCGGCTTCGATCCCGAGCAGCTGGACGTCGGCGTCGTCGAGGAAGGCATGGAACATGCCGATGGCGTTGGAGCCGCCGCCGATGCACGCGACGGCGACATCGGGCAGGCGCCCGGTGCGCTCAAGGATCTGCTCGCGGGTTTCCTCGCCGATGATCTTTTGCAGGTCTCGCACCATCGCCGGGAAGGGATGGGGGCCGGCGGCCGTGCCGAAAATGTAGTTCGTCGTCGCGACGTTGGTGACCCAGTCACGGAAGGCTTCGTTGATCGCGTCCTTCAGCGTCGCGCTGCCGGCGTCCACGCCGACGACCTCGGCGCCAAGCAGCCGCATCCGTGCGACATTCAGCGCCTGGCGGCGCATGTCCTCGCGGCCCATGTAGATTCGGCAGCTCAGGCCCAGCAGCGCGGCTGCGGTTGCCGTTGCGACGCCGTGCTGGCCGGCGCCCGTCTCGGCGATGACGCGGGTCTTGCCGATGGCTCTGGTGAGCAGGGCCTGGCCAAGGACGTTATTGATCTTGTGGCTGCCCGTGTGGTTGAGATCTTCGCGCTTCAAAAAGACTCGGGCGTTACCGCAGTGCTTGGCAAAGCGCGGGACTTCCGTCAGCAGCGAGGGGCGGTGCACATAGTCGCGGTGCAGGTCGGATAGCTCAATGCGGAAGGAGGGATCCTCCTTCGCCTTCTCCCACGCCACCGTCAAATCGTCGAGAGCAGCGATGAGCGCCTCGGGCACGAATCGACCACCAAACTCGCCGAAGTAGGGCCCGGTTTGGTTCGACAGGGATGGCTCAGACACGAAGGAGTCCTTTTCCTCGGTGGGGATTAGTTCCACTGCTGGTGGGTGGCGGGATGCTTGGTGATGGAGACCATGTCGGCGACGGCCTTGCGGGGATCGCCATCGCGCACGAGGGCCTCCCCCACGAGGACCGCGTCGGCACCGGCCTTGGCGTATTCCCACACGTCGGCGGGGCTGCGCACACCGGATTCGGCGATCGTGATGATCGAATCGTCGATGACCTCGCGGACTTCGGCGAAGGTGGCGCGTTCGACCTGCAGGGTGTGCAGGTTTCGGGCATTGACGCCGATGACGCGGGCACCAGCCGCGGCCGCGCGCATCGCCTCGACGCGATCGTGCGCTTCGACGAGGGCCGTCATGCCAAGGGAGTGGACGCGTTCGATGAGCGAGGTGAGCACGCCCTGTTCCAGTGCCGCGACGATGAGCAGGACCATGTCCGCGCCGTAGGCTCGCGCCTCCCAAATCTGGTAGGGCGTGACGATGAAGTCCTTGCGCAGCAGCGGCACGTCGACAGCCGCGCGCACGGCCGCGAAGTCCTGAAGCGATCCCCCAAAACGACGTTCTTCGGTGAGCACGGAGATGGCGGTGGCGCCACCTGCCTCATAGGCGCGGGCGAGTGCCGCCGGATCTGGGATATCGGCGAGCGCACCCTTCGACGGGGAGCGGCGCTTGACCTCCGCGATGATGGAGACCGCGGCGTCGCGCTGGGAAAGGCAGGCCTGGACGTCAATGGCGCTATCGCGCCGCTCGGCCTGGTCCTTCAGCTCCGCCAAGCTCACGCGCGCTTCGCGCGCGGCGACATCCTCGCGAACGCCGACGATGATCTCATCTAGAACCGACATGTGCACTCCTTGGACGACGGCGCGAGCCTAGTCCTCGTACCAGTCCCGCGTCACAACGGTGCGCGGTTGGCCCTTGCCGGCGGCGCGAAAGCCAATGCCGAGCACGGCGGCGGCGACGATGATCACGCCGCCAACGATCTGCGTCGGCAGCGAGTACAGCACCATACCGATGGATACTACGAGGGCGCCGAGCAGCACGAGCGCGACAAAAATCCACGAGGCGCGGGTATGGCCATGATTGGCGTAGGGCGCGGCGGGGGGCAGGGAATACGTTCGGTTCATGGGGTCCTCCTGGCGGCAAGCTTACCTGTTATTGCGTTGGATCTTCGCCACGTTCCAACGCGTCCCAATCGTCGATGGCACGCACGCGGGGATCGGGCGACATGGGGGAATCCGTCGGAACGGCGGTGATGTCATAGCGGCTGACCGAGCTGGGCCAGCGGGCCGCGAGCACGAGTCCGGCCAAAGCGAGTGCAACGGCCAGGATTGCTAGCAGCGTGCCCACCCAGATGGTGGGCAGCGTCTGGATCGTCGTGACCTCACCGGTGCCCGAGGATAGCGAGCTGTACAGCCGCGTAAGGTCCTCGGGGGTGGCGAAAAGCATCGAGCCAAATGCCCACGTGCAGGCGCCCGCAGCTACGGCCGCAATCCCGCACACGATGCGAGCGCCGACCTTCTTCGTCAGGGCCAGCGCAATCCCCGCCGCGGCAAGCGCGAGGGCAGCGGCTGGGCCGATGGGCATGAGCTGGAAGCCGGTAAGGGTGGTCTTCGTCGTGCCAGCAACCGAGATGACTTCAGCCCGCAGCCAGCCGAGCGCACTGCCGGCGAGCAGCGCGATGCCAAGGACGACGAGGCCGGTGGCGACCTGGGCGCGGGTCAGTCTCATGACGTGGCCACCAAACTCGCAGCGCGCGAGACGGCCGCCAGTGCAGCGGCGGCCTTCGTGCGGCATTCGGCGTGTTCGGATTGCGGCACGGAATCCGCGACGATGCCCGCGCCCGCCTGGACGTAGGCGGTGGCGGAAACGATGACGGCCGTGCGGATCGCGATCGCCATGTCGAGATTGCCTTGCAGGTCGATGTAGCCGACGACGCCCCCGTAGATTCCGCGCCGGGTCGGTTCCAATTCATCGATGAGCTGCATCGCTCGCACCTTCGGGGCGCCCGAGAGCGTACCGGCGGGAAAGGCCGCGGCCAGCGCATCGATGGCGGAGACGTCTTCAGCCAGCTTTCCGGTAACCGTGGAGGTCAGGTGCATGATGTGCGAATAGCGTTTGATCGCCATGTAGTCCTCGACGCTGACGGTCCCGGGCTCGCAGACGCGGTTGAGGTCATTGCGGGCGAGGTCCACGAGCATGACGTGCTCGGCGACTTCCTTGGGATCGGCGAGGAGTTCCTCCGCTAGTGCCCGATCGGCTGCCGAGCTCTGGCCGCGCGGCCGCGAGCCCGCGATCGGGAAGGTGCGCACGCCGCGGCCGCGGACCTCGACGAGCGTTTCGGGCGAGGACCCCACGATGTGGAAGACGCCGCCATCGGCCCTCGGCAGCGCGAGAATGTACATGTAGGGCGAGGGGTTCGTCGCCCGTAGGACCCGGTAGACCTCGAGCGGGTCGGCCGGGCAGGCAAGGCTCGCGCGCTGGGACAGGACGATCTGGAAGACTTCGCCGTCGATGATGGCCTGGTGGGCGCGTTCGACGATATCGACGAATTCGTCCTCGGTCATGCTGAAAGTCGGCTCGGGGGCCGCATGGTCCTCAGCGATGACGCGCGGGATGGGAACGCCGGCGCGCGGCGCCGCTAGGGTCGCCGCCATCGTATCGAGGCGGCTGAGCGCATCGTCATAGGCTGCATCGGCGCGCTCGTCGCTGCCATCGAAGTTGATAGCGCAGGCGATGAGCCAGATCTCCCCGCTGCGGTGGTCAAAAGCGATGACGTCGGTGGCAAGGGCCAGCGCGACATCGGGCACGGGGACATCGGGCTCGGTGCGCGGCGGCAGGTCTTCAAAGCTGCGCACGATCTCCCAGCCGAGGGCGCCAACGAGGCCGCCGGTAAACGGCGGGTAGTCCTCCGGCAGCGGCGCGTGGCGCAGCACGCTCGAGGCTTCGCGAATTAGCTCAATCGCCGGGCCGCTTGGTGTCAGGCCAGCCGGGATGCGGCCCCGCCAGTGCGCGGTCTCGTCATGGGCGATGAGGAAGGCCGGGCAGTTGACTCCGACGAAGGACCAGCGGCCCCATTCGCCGTGCTCGGCCGACTCCAAGATGAACGTGCCGACCTCACCACCGAAGGCGCGGTAGACGGCGCTTGGCGTGAGGTCCTCGGCAAGCATGCGGCGCACGATCGGCACCGCGCGCGCACCTTCAGCAGCCTCGTGGAAACCGGCGCGGTCAGGAACAGTGCTCCCCCACCTCATGCGTCCTCCTCACCCTGGATGACGGGAAGCTCGCGGCCGGAAAAACACGTGTCGGTTCCGGTGTGGCACGCCCCACCGACCTGGGTGACCTGGACGAGCAGGGTATCGCCGTCGCAATCGAGCGCGGCCGCGCGCACGTATTGGACGTTCCCGGAGGTATCGCCCTTGCGCCAGTATTCCTGGCGGCTGCGGGAATAAAACCAGACGCGCCCGCTGGACAGGGTGCGGGCTAGGGCCACGTCGTCCATATAGCCGACCATGAGGACCGAGCCGTCGTCGACGGACTGGATGACGGCCGGGATGAGGCCGTCGCGATCGAATCGGACGCGGGCGTGTAGCTCCTCGGGCAGGGCATCGCTGTCGGTCATGAGCGCACCTCGAATCCGGCGTCGGCAAGGCCGGCCTTGACGTCGCCGATGGTGAGTTCGCCGTAGTGGAAGACGGAGGCGGCGAGAATGGCATCGGCGCCGGCGCGGACGGCGGCCACGCAGTGCTCGACGCTGCCGGCACCGCCTGAGGCGATGAGCGGCAGGCGCACGGCCTCGCGGACCGCGCGCAGCATGGGCAGGTCGAAACCGGCGCGCGTGCCGTCGGCGTCCATGGAATTCAGCAGGATCTCGCCGGCGCCGCGCTCGGCGGCTTCTTTCGCCCACGCGATCGCATCCAGGCCCGCGCTCGTGCGACCGCCGTGGGTCGTGACCTCGTAGCCGGAGGGCATTTCGCTATTGGCGCGCGCATCGACCGACAGCGTAATGACCTGGGAGCCGAAGCGGGTGGCGATCTCGGTCAGCAGCTCCGGGCGCGTGATCGCCGCGGTATTGATGCCGATCTTGTCGGCGCCGCAGGCGAGCAGCTCGGCGACGTCGGCAACGCTGCGCACGCCGCCGCCAACCGTCAAGGGCACGAAGACCTGTTCGGCGGTGGCTTGCACGACCTCGCGCGTCGTGCCACGGCCCTCAGCGGAGGCGGAGATATCGAGGAAGGTGAGCTCGTCGGCGCCCGCGGCGTCATAGGCGCGCGCGAGCTCGACGGGATCACCCGCGTCCTTCAGGTCGGTAAAGTTCACACCTTTGACAACCCGACCCTCGAGCACGTCAAGGCAGGGGATGATTCGGATAGCTGGCGCCATGCCGTAAGCCTACCGGGGCCGGCAATCGGGCTCTAACCGGTCTCGTTTCTGTCTGCTGGCGCGCGCCGCTAGCCTAGGGTCATGCTTCAGCCCCCTCGCGCGATCATTGCCGTCGATGGCGCGACGGGTGCCGGCAAATCGACGATCGCTGCGGCGCTGGCCGCGCAGCTGCGCTCGAGCGGCCTTACCGTCGTCATCCTTTCCCTCGATCTGCTGTCCTACGGCTGGCGTGACCTGGCCGGTGGGGTGCGTCGCGGCGGTGAGTGCGCCGCCCGGTTCCGGGCCGACGGGCGTTTTGACTACCAGCCCTACGACTGGCATCTGGGGCGCGTGAGCGATGAGCGGGTAAGTGCTGCTGGGCAGGTGCTGATCCTCGACGGTTGTGGCGCGGCGAGCCGGGAATTTGCCGCCGCCGCGGCCGATCCGGCTATCCTCGACGCCGCCATCATCGCGCGGGCCTCGGTTGTCACCCGCACGCGCCGGATCAGCCAGCGCGATGCCTATGACTGGTCGGATATGCGGGAGGCCTGGGAGGCGCAGCACGAGGCGCTGAGCTACGGCTGGCTGCCGAATCTCATCGTCATCGGCGAGGACGATTAACCCTCGGCGAGGAATTCGCGCACGCGGGAGGTGGGGCGGCCGATGATGGCCCGCCCGCGCGCCACGATGACCGGGCGCTCCATCAGCTCGGGATGCTCGGCGAGCACGGTAGCGACCTGCTCGGCGGATTCAACGTCGGCGCCGGTCAGCCCCGCGGCCGTGAAAGCGGCGTCGCGCCGAACGAGGGCGCTCGGCTCATCGACGAGAATCGAGAGGAGTTCGAGAAGTTCGTCCCGGCTCGGTGGCGTCGCGAGGTAGTTGATGACCCGCACCTCGCGGCCAGCAAGCTCGGCCATCGCCGCGCGCGATTTGGAGCAGGCGGCATTGTGGTAGATCGTCGTCTCGTTCACTGGCCCTCCTCGGGCGTGTAGGCGGCGAGGATATCGACGACCATGACGACGGTATCCGTACCGGAGGCCTGATCGGGCGGGATGACGAGCAGCACGCGCGAGCCGACCCGCTGATCCAGGATCCCGGCGCGCATACCTGGCACGACGTCGTTGAGGTTCACCGCGATCGGCGTGGCGGGCTCGGTCGCGTCGATCAGTTCGCCCGTGGACCAGTGCGTCGAGGCAAAGGTGACGAGGACGCGCTGGCCCTCCAGCACCTGGGCGCCCTGCCCCACGATGAGCGGGGCGACCTTCAGATCGGCTGGGGCGGGCTCCTCCCCCATGGCGAGGGCCTGCTGGCGATCGTTGACGAGTTCGACCTCGGGCATCCCGGCCACGGGCTCGGGGACCGTGCCCTCGGCAACCGTCGGCAGGATATCGATCACCGTCACGAGCGTCGTGTTCTTACCTTTGACCTGGACGGGCTCGAGCAGCACGATGCGGCTGCCCTCGTGTTTGCCGACGAGCGTCTTGGCGAGCACCTCGCCGACGCCGTCGCGATCGATCGTCACGATCTTGGGGGTGCCGAGCGCCGGGCCCTCAATGAGCGTGCCCTCACCATCGAAGGTCGTCACGGTGAGGATCGCGGTATCGCCCGCGCCGAGTTCGCGCCCAAAGCCTGGGATCGCCTGCAGCTCTTCGCGGTTGGTGACGTTCATTCCGTCGGGTAGCGAGACGGCCGGGATCGACCCGAGCGAGCCCTCCACGACGACCGATTGGACCTGAGCGGTCGGTTCCTTATCGACGCTTTGCTCGCTGCAGCCGGCGAGCACGAGGCCCGCGGCAAGGAGCGCGGCAATGATTCGGCTACGCGCTAGCACCACGGCACCTCGACTTCCGGTCCGCGCATATCGGCGATGAGGGCCACAACGCGCTCATCGCTGGCCGCAAACGGGTCATCGAGCCGGATCGCCTTGTGGGCGGCGTCGTTCAGCCGGATATGCGTCCAATCAACGGTGTGGTCGCGGCGGTGTTTTTCGGCCGCCGCGATGAAGGCGCCGCGCACCTTCGCGCGCGTGGTGGCCGGCGGGTTGACGAGCGCGTCATCGACGTCGGCCGTGGTCGTCAACCGCGTGAGCATGCCGCGCTCTTCCATCCGCGGCGCGATCCCCGCGTCGGTGACGTCGTGATAGGCGAGCATGAGCCGCGAGGCCTCAAAGGACTCGAGGCGGTGGCCGCGCGCCGCGAGGCGGTCCAGCAACTTCTTCTTCACCGCCCAGTCGAGTTCCGTCTCGACGCCGGCGTGGTCCCCGCTCGCAATCGCATCGAGGCCGCGCTGCCACAGATCCACCGCGTAGCGGTGCAGCCGCGTCAGTTCGAGGTCGGCACTCGTGATCGCCTCGAGGTAGGTGCGTTGGATATCGACGGCGGTCATCGCGCGCCCGCCCACGACGTCGCAGCGCACCTTTCCGGAAAGATCCTGGCAGACCTCGCGGATCGCGCGCATCGGGTCGAGCAGTTCGATTCGTGGCAGCTGGCCGCGCTCGGCAAGGGTGAGCAGCAGCTCGGTGACGGCGACCTTCGCGCACGTCGCGGCCTCGCTGACGTTGGTATCCCCGACGATGACGTGCAACCGCCGGTAGCGATCGGCGTCGGCGTGCGGTTCATCGCGCGTGTTGATGATCGGGCGGGAGCGTGTCGTTGCAGAGGAGACCGCGTCCCACGTCTGGTCGGCGCGCTGGGAAAACCCGTAGGTCGCCCGCCCGCGCTTGAGTTTGAGATACCCGGAGCCGACGACGATCTGGCGGGTGACGAAGAATGCCAGAAGCGATTCGATCATCTCGCGAAAGCGCGGCGTGCGGCGCACGAGGTAGTTTTCGTGGCAGCCATAGGAATTCCCGCGCGAGTCCGCGTTATTGCGAAACAGGTGGATCGCGCCGGGGATCTCGTCGGCGGCTAGGCGCTGGTTCGCGGTCCGGGCGAGGTCCGCCATGAGCGTCGTTCCGGCCCGATCTTGGGCGAGGATATCCTCGAGCCGGTCACACTCCGCGGTCGCATATTCCGGGTGGGCGCCGACGTCGAGGTAGAGTCGTCCCCCATTGGGCAGGAACACGTTGGTGGACCGACCACGATCCTGCACGGGTCGAAACAGCAGCAGCGCAGCCTCTTCGGCGCCGACGGGGGGCTCCCCCTCGGCGAGGTGCGCGCAGGTGATCCCGAATTCGGTTTCGATCCCGTAGATACGACGATCGGTCACTGTCCGCCTTTTTGGACAAAGCCCTGGACGAAGGATTCGGCGTTGGCTTCCAGCACGGTATCGATCTCGTCGAGCAGGTCATCGACGCTCTCCGTCTGGGCGCTGGGCGTGACGGTGAGTTCTTCTTCTTCGGTTTCGGCGGCCGATGATTGCGGCCTGAGGTATTCACGACGCATGGAAAATCCCTAGGTTAATGTGTCAACGATGGTAGCGAGGTCCGCCTCCGGCAGCTCGCCAATCCGGTGATAGCTCCCACCGTAAGGGTCCGGCATGGTGATGCGCATGAGGGCATCATCATGTGGATTGCGGGCGATGAGCGAGGACCAGGAGGCGGAGTGGATCTCGCCGGGGTGATTCTTAATGAGCTGGCCGCGCAGGTAGGCGCGGGTGTCCTTCGGCGGCTCGACCGCCGCATTGGCGATGGCCTCTTCCGAGACGAGCCGGCGCACCTTGCCGGCGCGCGCGAGGGCCGCCGAGATCGATACCGCGGGGTTGACGTTTGCGAACTGCAGGTCGAGGGCGGCGAGCTTTGGATGATCCCAGGCAAGTCCCCCGCGCTCGCGCATACGCTCCAGCAGGTGGAGTTTTCCGACCCATTCGATATCGGTCTCAACCTCCGATAGGTCGGAGCCGAGTCCGTCGAGCAGGCGGCTCCAGGTGCGAAGGACCTCATCGGTGGCATCATCGGCGAGCCCATCAGCCTGAAGGGCTGATGCGATCAGATCGCGGAAGATCCGATGAATATCGAGCGCGGTGTACCTGCCGGAAGCCGTCGACAGCGTGTGACTGAGGGGCTCGCGGGAGACACCATAGACGTCGAACACGGGTGCGGACAGCGTCAGCGCATCCAGGTCGAGTGGAACCGAGCCGCGCTCCAGGAACCACAGCACGAGGGAGGTGACCCCCACCTTGGCGTAGGTGGAGACGTCGAAGGTGTTGGCATCGCCGACGATGACGTGCAGGCGCCGCCAGCGCCGGGCATCGCAGTGCGGCTCGTCGCGGGTGTTGATGATCGGGCGGTTGAACGTCGTTTCGAGCCCGACCTCGTTTTCGATGTAATCGGCGCGCTGGGAGATCTGGAATCCGGCCTCTTCGCTTTTTTGGCCGATGCCGACGCGTCCGGCACCGCAGATCAGCGGGCGGACAGCGAAAAACGTCGTCAGGTGCTGGACGACATCGCCGAAGGGCAGGTCGCGGGAGATGAGGTAGTTCTCGTGGCAGCCGTAGCTGGCGCCCTTGCCGTCAACGTTGTTCTTATAGATCTGGATCTCGCGCCCGGAGCGCGCGGCGAGCTCGGTGGCCCGCTGCATGATGAGATCGCCGGCGCGGTCATAGGTCACGACGTCGAGCGGAGTGAGGACCTCGGGCGAGGAGTACTCGGGGTGAGCATGATCGACGTAGAGGCGGGCGCCGTTGGTGAGCACAGCGTTGGCAGGACCGGAGCGGCCGGCCCCCTCCAGCGTCTTCGTCACGTGCGCGCCCGGCCCGGAAGGGGCCGCGCTGTTCGGGTCATCGGTCAGCATGGAAGGATCGGCGGCGCTGCGCGGCAGCCGGTAGCCGCGGGCATCGGAGAGCGGATCTTCTCCGCGATAGTCCCACGTGGCATGGGGCACGGCGTCGGCGTAGGCGCTGACGATGGCGTTCGACAGCTCAATGACGTTGGCCTGGACCCCGGCCTCAGCGATCCCGTACTCGGTTTCGATGCCCATCGGGCGAATCACGGTCATGGTGCTCCTTGGGCTATTCGGCGGTTGCCACGTCGGTCACGCGAGCACCGGCACGGCCAAGCACGCGTGCCCATTCCTCGGGATCGGTCGTGGCCCGCAAGGCATCGTGTTCCTGCTTTTCCTGCGTGAGGGCGGCATGCATGTGGGAGGTGCGGATGCCGCGCTCGCCGCTGGCCAGGTAGTCCTTGACGGCGGCCTTCTTGACGCGATCGACGATATTGGCAACGAGCGCACCGGAGACGAAGTCCTTGAAGTACATAGTGTGGCGCGAGCCGTCGGCGAATGTCACGATGAACATTTTCTCGGAGTCCTCGGTGGCAAAAATGCGATCAACCGCGACCTGAGTAAGGTGCTTGATCACGCCACTGATGCCGCCGTAGCGTGAGATCTCGTCCTCGTGATACGGCAAAGATTCGGTGAGGTACTTGTAGAAAATGTCCGCCGTGCCTTCGCGGTCCGGCCGGTTGACGCGGATCTTGACGTCGAGTCGTCCCGGGCGCAGGATCGCGGGGTCGATCATGTCCTCGCGGTTGGAGGCGCCAATGACGACGACGTTATCGAGTTGCTCGACGCCATCGATCTCGGCGAGCAGCTGCGGCACGATCGTGGTTTCCACATCCGAGGACACCCCGGAGCCGCGGGTACGGAACAGGGATTCCATCTCGTCGAAAAAGACCACGACCGGCATCCCGCTGGAGGCCTTTTCCCTCGCACGGGCAAAGATCGTGCGAATGTGGCGCTCGGTTTCTCCGACGTACTTATCGAGCAGTTCGGGGCCCTTGATGTTCAGGAAGTAGGCCTTGTCCCCTTCGGCGCGCGTCGTGCGGGCAAGGGAGGTGGCAACCGCCTTGGCGATGAGCGTCTTGCCGCATCCGGGCGGTCCGTAGAGCAAGACGCCCTTGGGTGGGCGCAGTCCGTGTTCGCGGAACGTATCGGGGTGCGCGAAGGGCAGCTCGATGGCGTCGCGAATTTCCATGATCTGCTCGTTCAAGCCACCAATGTCGCTGTAGTCGACATCGGGTTCTTCTTCCAGCAGGAGGTCATCGAGTTCGGACAGCTGGATAATCTCGAGCGCCGTGCCGCTTTTCAGGTCGGCGAGCAGGACGTCTCCGACCCGCACCCGGGTGGTGGCAAGCTCGCCCGAGGGGATCAGCACGATCGA
The DNA here is from genome assembly GCF_023634005.1 of Bowdeniella massiliensis. NCBI lineage: Bacteria > Bacillati > Actinomycetota > Actinomycetes > Actinomycetales > Actinomycetaceae > Bowdeniella > Bowdeniella massiliensis. Next base: position 12,466 of record NZ_JALIQR010000007.1, on the reverse strand, counting down.
ATCATCAGCGCGGCTCGTGGCGACAATGCGGCCATCGGAAAGGACTTCGCGAACGTAGACCAGGGCGCCCGTGGTCTCATAGCCGGCAGCGCTGATAACTAGCATCTGCTCGTTCAGCCGGACCAGCTGGCCCCGCCGGATGGCGCCGAGCGGCATAGTGGGCACAACGGGTAGTCGCATCCGGCGGCCGCCGAGCATGACGTCGGCTTCCCGGGCCGCCATATCGGCTTCGAGGAACACGCCATAGGATCCAGGCGGACGGGTTAGGGTGTCGAGTTGTTCCTGGAGTTCTTCCAGGCGTCGTCGGGCGGTCGCTAACGCGGCGGATAGACGCTCGTTTTTGTGCGCGAGCGAAATCGCCTCCTGTTGGAGTTCCTGAACTCTGGCTTCGGTGAAATTTGCCATGTTGCCTCCTCCTCGCGAACGCTAAAGGTCCCGATAATAACCAGCCTATGCCTCGGGCAAAAATTGGGCCGCTATGCTCGCGGTGAATTGGCTAACGTTCGCCTTCGTCGCGGAGTTTTTCTAAGAACTTTTCGCGCGCTTTCAAATCTCTGGTCACGCGCCGAATCTTGCGTTCGGAAACCGGGCGTTCGCCAAGTTCTGCTGGATCCCACACCCCTTCGCCGGCGTAGGCTCCCTTGGCTGGACGTCGATGCCGGCGCGGCGTGGTGGTGCCGGGCGCGAGCTTTCGAGCGGTGACAAGGAATCCGGTGTGTCCCACCATCCGGTGATCGGGCCGGACCGCCAGTCCTTCAAGATGCCAGGTGCGCAGCATCGTCTCCCATGCTCGCGGTTCCGTATAGGCATCGGTGTCGCGCAACTCTTCGACGAATCGCGATAGTTGTGTGGTCGTGGCGACATAGGCCAGCACCAGTCCACCCGGGATGAGTGCGTGGGATGCCGCCTCGATGTTCTCCCAGGGCGCGAGCATGTCCATGATGAGGCGATCAACGCTGCGCTCGGGAAGCGAAAGCAGCACATCGGCGAGGTCCCCGAGACGCAGATCCCACGCGGGGTGCGGCGCTCCGAACCACGATTCGACGTTGAGCTTGGCGATCTCGGCGAAATCTTCGCGGCGTTCCACCGAAATCAACGATCCCTGTTCGCCCACCGCGCGCAGCAAACTCATGGACAGCGCACCGGATCCGACCCCGGCTTCGACCACGCGAGCTCCGGGATAAATGTCGGCCTGACCGATAATCTGTGCCGCATCCTTGGGGTAAATGACGGCGGCACCGCGCGGCATTCCCAGAACGTAATCGCTCAACAATGGCCGTAAGACGAGATAGTCATAGCCGATTGAGGTCGTAATGACGGCACCGTCGTCGCAGCCAATGATCTCGTTATGAGAAAAAGTGCCGCGATGGGAGTGGAAATGCCCGTCCTCGTGCAAGACGATGGTGTGCATTTTTCCTTTGTAATCCGTCAGTTGTACGCGCTCGCCGGCACGGATCGGGCCGCGGCGCGAGACCATATCGAGTTCGGGAGAATTCGTCACAACTGGTCACGCTACTAGACAATCCGCCCCAGCCCGAACACCGGGCTGCCGGCAGTCGGTACCGAAGGTGGCCCCGCGGCGGGGATAAGGTGGCTGCATGTCTCGTTCCGCACTCTCCCCCTCACGCGCCAAGGACTTTTTGCAGTGTCCACTCCTGTTTCGCTATCGAACGGTTGACCGGCTTCCTGAGCCGCCCTCACCGGCCGCAGCGAAAGGCACGCTTGTCCACGCTGTCTTGGAGCGCCTTTACGACGCTCCTGCCAGCGAGCGCACCCCCGAGCACGCCCTGTCACTACTGCCAATCCAGTGGGAGGAGCTGCGCGGGAGAAATCCGCATATCGAGACCTTGTTCGACACCCCGGGCGAGCTCGCGACCTGGCTGGCCGAAGCCCGCTCGCTTATCGAGAACTACTTCCGGATCGAAAACCCCGCGAACCTGGCGCCGGCGGCCCGCGAACGCTTCGTCGAAGTGGCAGTAGGAGATGGAATCCTCGTACGCGGCTTCATCGACCGCGTTGATGTTGCGCCCGATGGCCGCATGCGGATTGTGGACTATAAGTCCGGCAAATCTCCCAAGCCGCAATACACCTCCGAGGCGCTGTTTCAAATGCGGTTCTATGCGCTCATGGTGTGGCGGATTAGTGGAAAAATCCCGGCCCGGCTCCAGCTCGTGTATCTCGCCGACGGCCAAATCCTCACCCTCGATCCGTGGGAAGACGACCTGCTTGCGATGGAGCGCGAGATCTTATCGATCTGGGCCAATATCGAGGCTGCCGCTCTGGCAGGTGAGTTTCGACCCAAGCGGACGCCACTGTGCCCCTGGTGCTCATTCCAGAAATTCTGCCCCGAATTCGGCGGCGATATCTTGCCGCTGCCACCGGGCGGGATTTCTCGCTTGCTCACAGCGCGCACAGCTGAGCAATCCGAGGCGCCAGCCCCGGCGCAGCCCCCGTCGGATCCAGCGCCGATGCGTCCCAGCGATGAACCGTCCGGTCCAGAAGTCTAAGAAGCGTGGTGCCCGGCGTGCAGACGCTCGATCGTCTCAAGCGCCACCTCGCCTAACGACGTGAATTCGTAGACTCCCTCAGGGCGCTCGGCACCTTCTGCTTGCGGGACGAAGATCGTCGTGGCACCCGAAGCTGCCGCGGCCTTCACTCCGGTCGGCGAGTCTTCCAGCGCCACGCACTGGTGTGCCTCTAAGCCCAGCTGCGCCATCGCCGACAGGTACGCCTCCGGATCCGGTTTTTGCCGCGTGACGGCATCGCCCGAAATACACACATCGAAGCCCTGCAGGCCGTCCCAGACGGCCTCCACATAGGGCCCGACGGCGAGCGTGACGAGGGCGAGTTTCAGCCCCGCCGCTCGCGCCTGAGTTACGAGTTCTTCCGCGCCGTTGCGATATGGCACGCCATCGGTACGGATGTAGCTCGCCATCGTCTCGATGAGTAGACGCGAAATGTCTGCCACGTCGTCGCTCAGTCCGCCAGCTTCCTTGACCTGTCGAGCGGTGAACTGCAGCTGCTTGCCGACGCACTCATCGGCCTGCTCGCGAGACCAGGTGCCGCCCCCGGCGTGGACGAGATCTGCTTCGGCCTTGAACCAGTAGCGTTCGGAGTCGATGAGCGTGCCATCCATGTCCCACAGGAGGGCGGCGAGCTCGGTCATAGGGATTCGACGCAGCCGCAGGTCGTATCGAACGGGCCACCAATCAGACAGATTCCCAGCAGCGCGTCGACGGTTGTGACGAGGTCCGCGAGTTCTTCGGTCTCGTCGCCCTCGGTCATGCGCGGCGCATCCCCGGCGGCCCAGGCATCAAGAGCCCACAGCGCGCCGGGTGTATCGAGGTCATCGGTCATACAGTCGTGGACGACGAGGGCCGTCATCGCCGCACCGGGCGCGCGTGCAGCGATCGCGTCCTGGTAGGCCTGCAACCGTTCCGTCGCTCGCGTCAGATCAGCGTCGGTCCAGTGGTGATCATAGGCGTAATGATGGTCGAGCATGGCAAGGCGAACGACGCGTGGGTCAACCCCTTGATCCACGAGCTTGGAGACGAGCACGAGGTTGCCGAGCGATTTGCTCATCTTCTCCCCCTCGTAGCCGATCATTCCGGCGTGCAGGTAGAGAGCAGGCTCCTCATGGCCCAGCGCGCGCAGGTGCATCGCCGACATTTCGTGATGCGGGAAGATTAGGTCCGATCCGCCGCCGACGATCGTCGGCGCGCCACCCAGGTAGTGTTCGCCGATCGCCGCGCATTCGATATGCCAGCCCGGGCGCCCCTCCCCCAGGTCCTTGCCATCCCAGGACGGCTCTCCCTGACGGGCACCGCGCCACAGCAGCGGGTCGAGCTCGTCATGCTTGCCAGCGCGTTCCGGGTCACCACCGCGCTCGGCGAACACCTCCAGCATCTCGTCGCGGCTGAAGCCGGAGACCTCACCAAAACGCGGATCAGCGGTGACCTCGGCATACACGTCATCGGCTCCGTCCTCGCCACTGGGAAGCCCATAGGTGTCGGAGATGCGCGCAACGGCGCTGACGACCAGGTCCACCGATTCGACCGCACCGACGTAGTGGTCGGGGGCGAGGACCCGAAGATTCGTCATATCCGAGCGGAACAGATCGATCTGGCTCGTGGCCAACTCGCGCCAATCCACCCCGATCTTCGCGGCGCGCTCCAGCAGCGGGTCGTCGATATCGGTGACGTTTTGAACGTAGGTCACGTTGTAGCCACCGCCACGCAGAGTGCGCACGAGGGAATCGAACGTCAGATACGTTGCCGCATGACCAAGATGGGTCGCGTCATAGGGCGTGATACCGCATACGTAGAGGCGGACATCGCCTTCGGGGGTGAGCCCGTCGGGCCCCAGTCGAACGGGCCCGGGGGCCTCATGACGAAGCTGAGGAACTTTCGGAGAGAGCCATGAATCCACGGCCCTAGCCTACCGGGTAGGCGTGAATGGCCCCTGCCGCTACCAAGATGACCACGAGGACCGCGAGGGCGACCCGATAGATGACGAACGGCATGAAGGAGTGGGTCTGAATGAGCTTCAAGAACCACACGATGATGAAGTAGGCGACGACGAAGGCGACGGCGGTGGCCAGCAGGGTCGGGCCGAGCCCGACGGCAGCGTCCTCACTGAGCCCATCTTTGAACAGCTTGTAGAAGCCGGAGCCCATGACCGCGGGGATCGCGAGCAGGAAGGAGTAGTTGGCGGCAGCTTTGCGCGAATAACCCATGAAGAGCCCCGCGGTGATGGTGCCGCCGGAGCGGGAGACGCCGGGCACCAGCGCGAGTGCTTGCGCGAAACCGAAGATCGCGGCGTCGCGCGGGTTGAGTTCTTCCAGCTCCTTCGTTCGCTTGGAGAATCTGTCGGCGACCCCCATGAGGATGCCGAAACCTGCGAGCATAGCGGCCGTGATGTACAGGTGCCGGAAGTTCGTATCGATCCAGCTCTCCAGCAGCACACCGAGCACGACGATCGGGATCGAACCAAAGATCACGTACCACCCCATGCGGGCATCCGGATCGGACTTCGGCACGGTGTTCTTCCACGGCCCAATCGGCAGTGCTCCGGCCCACGCCTTGATGACGGCCCAGATCTTGTGCCGGAAATACAGCACGACGGCGGCCTCGGTACCGATCTGAGTGATCGCGGTGAAGGCCGCGCCGGGATCCCTTCCCCCCAGCAGGTCGCCGACGATCCGCAGGTGCGCGGATGAGGAAATCGGCAAGAATTCTGTCAGTCCCTGAACGAGTCCAAGGATGATCGCTTCGATCCAGCTCATGATCCCTAAGCGTAGGGCAGCGACGCACGAATTCTGCATTGGCGCTACCGTAAGTTTCTATGGAACAGCGACAGCTTGGTCACACGGGTCTGCGAGTATCGGCCACGACGTTAGGGACGATGACGTGGGGCTCCGATACCGATGAGCACGAGGCCAAAGATCTCCTGACCGAGTTTGTCGACGCCGGCGGTTCGCTGCTCGATACCGCACCCGGCTATGGCCAGGGACACGCCGAAGAACTCATTGGTGAGCTTCTTGACGATGTCGTTGATCGCCGCGACGTCATCCTCATGACGAAGGCCGGCGTCTCTCCTGCGCGCGGCGGCGGTGCCCGCCTCGATACCTCCCGGCGGACGTTGCTGACCTCGCTCGACGATTCACTCGCGCGCCTCGGTGTGGAGACCGTCGACATTTTCATGGTTCAAGCCCCGGACTCGCTCACTCCGCTCGCCGAGGTTGCAGGCGCTTTGACGCAGGCGGTCACGAGCGGCCGCGCCCACTACGTGGGGGTATCGAACTTTGCGCCGTGGCAGATCGGCTACCTCGCCGGGATGATGGGCCCCGAGGTTCCACTCTCGCTCATCCAGGCGGAGTATTCACTGCTACAGCGCGACCCCGAAGACGATCTCTTCGAGCTGTGTGAAGCGCTGGGCTTGGGTTTCGTCGGCTGCGCGGGCCTTGGTCGCGGCGTGCTCACCGGAAAGTACCGCCACACTATTCCGGCCGATTCGCGGGCCGCCTCGACGCACCTCGCGGCCTATGTCGAGCCCTACCTATCGGGCACCTACGCGGGGATCGTGGAAGCCGTCGCCACGGCAGCCCAAGGCCTAGATGTGCAACCGCTCCAAGTCGCGGCCGCCTGGGCGCGCTGCCACCCAGCGGTGAGCTCCCTCATTGTCGGTCCCCGGACGGCAGCACAATTCCGGCCGCTCCTCACGACCGATTTTGAGCTTCCGGACCAGATTTACGCGGCCCTGAGCGAGGCTACGTTCGACTAGCTACTTCTTTTCGACGATGATCTCGAGATCATCGTCGTCATCGTCATCGAAGTCGAGATCGTCGTCGAAGTCGTCGTCATCGTCGTCATCGAACTCTCCCTCGTCATCGTCGTAGTAGTCATCGTCATCGTCATCGTCATTGCTGTAGGTATCCAGCGGAACGTCAACGTCGAAGGTCGTCATCAGCGCGTCATCGTAGGTGAGGAACGCGTCTTCCAACGTGTTCGCGGCGCTCGTGACCGAGGCGGCATCCGGATCCTGCGCTGCCACGGCAGCGTGGTAGTGGGCTTCAAAGGCGGCGATCAGTCGATCGAGTGCTGCACGAGGGTCAGTAGCCATGTCTCGAGCCTATCGCCGGTGATCGACATTTGCGAGAACTATTAGCCTAAGCCTCTTGCAGCAGGTCGAGCAGGACTCGGCAACCGAACTCCAAAGCGGAGATCGGAACCCGCTCATCCACCCCGTGGAACATGGCCGGGAAGTCGAGATCGACGGGAAGCTGGAGTGGCGTAAAGCCATACCCTTTGATCCCGAGCAGCGACAGCGACTTATTGTCGGTACCGGCAGAAAGCATGTACGGCAGCACGGTTGCTTCCGGATCGTGCCGCGAGATCATGTCGACCATCGTGTCAACGAGGTCTCCCTTGAAGGGGACCTCGAGCCCTATATCCTGCGTCTCGGGCACAATCTCGACGTCGGGGCCCGCCAGGCGCTTGAGGGTGGCCATCATGTCTTCCTCGGTTCCCGGGATAGGCCTGACATCGATCGTGGCCGTTGCGGTCGTCGGAATGACGTTGGCTTTGTAACCGGCGCCGAGCTGAGTTGGATTCGCCCCGGTGCGCAGGGTGGCTCCCACGAAGGTCTTTGCCGGTCCGAGGGCATCAATGAGCGGCCAGATGGTCGACTCGTCCTCTTCGTCCCACGTAGTGCCGGTTAATTCGGCAACCCCATCGAGGAGCTGGCGAACCGTGTCTGTCAGGTGCAGCGGCCAGGCATGATTCCCGATCCGATGGATCGCTCCCGCAAGGTGCGTGATGGCATTGTCCTCGTTGATCTGCGAGCCATGACCGGCACGCCCCGAGGCGACAAGGTTGAGCCACTGCAGGCCCTTTTCCGCGGTTTGCAGAAGATAGACACGCTTACCGGCGACCATCGTCGAATAGCCGCCTACCTCACCGATCGCCTCGGTGGCGCCGTCGAAGATCTCCGGATGATGATCAACGATCCAGTGTCCGCCCCATTTGGAGCCGGCCTCTTCGTCAGCAAAAAACGCGAGGATGACGTCGCGAGCAGGTTTGATTTTCTTGCGGCGAAGGTAGCGCACGACCGCGATCATCATCGCCACCATGTTCTTCATGTCGACCGCGCCACGACCCCAAATGAGCCCGTCTCGGACTTCTCCCGAGAACGGGTGGACTTGCCAGTCCTCGGCAGCCGCCGGAACGACATCCGTATGGCCGTGCAACACTAATGCTGGGCGGCTCGGATCCTCTCCTTCGAGGCGAGCAAAGACTGACGTACGCCCCTTTGAAGACTCAAGAATCCTGGTTTCTACTCCGACCTCCTCAAGGAGTTCGGCGACGTATTCTGCGGCAGGACGCTCAACGATCCCCTCGTTCGTACCGAAGTTCGAGGTATCGATCTGGATGAGCTTGCGACAAATCTCGACGACCTCGTCTTCGGGTCGAGGGATGTTCACGTTCGTGTCTGCCATTGGGCCAGCTTAACCGGCTCACTTGGTGGCGGGCATCACGCGATCAGAATTTCGCAGCGGCGGCTCGAACGTGCTAGATTCAATCTCGCTGTTACGACAGCAAAAGCAACCCGCGCGGGTGGCGGAATAGGTAGACGCGCTAGCTTGAGGTGCTAGTCTTCGTATTAGAAGGTGGGGGTTCAAGTCCCCCTCCGCGCACAAAAGAATGAAGGTCCCAAATTCTATTTGGGACCTTTTTTCGTCAGATGTCCGCCCTGGTCTATTCACCACTACCCGAGGCGCGTGGTGGTTTCTCCAATCAACCGCGGCCTTGCCACCGCAAACGCAGCCACGACCAAACCCTCCGGCGGCGCGAGCTGATCTTCGCCCAGCGTTTCCTGCGACGCTCACCAAATACGTAGTAGGAGTTGCCGATCTGCGCATACGCTTGGGTACTCGTTGGGGTTAGCTCCCCAGGTTCATTCTCGTCCCGATACCACTCTTCCCAGATCGCGTGGTAGATCGCCCAGTCGCTGTAGAGCTCTTGTAGGTCGGTAAGAATTTCCGCCGCGTTTTTAAAGTGGCGCGCGGCGTGGTCCCTCGTCGGCCAGCCCGCGTCGATGTCGTAATGGTCGAGAAAGAACTCGCCCCAGTCATAAAATCGTTTGCGGAGTTCGGGATCGGAGATCTCCACCAGGCCTCCTTTGAACCAGAGCACGGCGCCGACTCCGTAGTCGACCTGGAGCTTGGCCACGGGAAACTCGGAGAGTTATTGATGGTCCTTCTTTCGCCTTCGCATTGACAATTCCTCTGTGCTGAAGCGGCTATGCCACTGTTAACCCTAGCGACATAGTTGCTCACATATCGCTCATCTGGTAATCTTGTAAAGTTGCCTTGGCGCCGATTTTGGTTCGTTCGGAAGCCCACCGTGCTGCCGAGGCCAACTGGCTGACCGGCTGCCCCGTCAAACCGTGACGGTACCGGTTGCAGCACGCACCACGGAGGTGTGTGCCCATGACTCATGTGACTGAAGGAATGATGAAGATGAGCAAACTTACTATCGTGGACCATTTGACCGGTCGGACCGCCTCCGGGATCGACTACCACGCGATCGAAGACGCCGTACGCGGCTGGCGAGAGCCCTTCGGAATCGAGTGGTCGAACCTCGAGGACGTCGAGATCCTCACGATGGCTGCCTAAGTAGGCAACAAGCGCGGACGAGATTCGTCCGCGCTTTTGCTATGCCTGCGCCCTGCCCTAGTCTTCAGTCATGACGGAGCTGCGCACCACTCGGTTGATTCTTCGACCCCCAACGATGACCGATCGCGACGCAATCATTGAGGCCTGCAGCGATCCGGACATCGCACGATTTACGGCCGTTCCCGAGCCATATACCCGCGCCGATGCTGAGTATTTCGTCACCGACATCGTCGCCCAGAGCGCTGCCGACGGACTGCCCGTTTTCCTCATCACCACCCACGATGGCCAGCTCGTTGGCGCCATCGACCTCCACAAGAGGAACGGCAACGTAGCGGAGATTGGGTATTGGGCTCACCGCGATTTTCGTGGCCGCGGTTTCCTTACGGAGGCCGCGACAGCGCTGCTTGCGCACGCTTTCAACGACCTCGAGCTGGCTACAGTCCACATCCAGATTCGGTCCGCGAACCTCGCTTCCCTAGCGCTTGCCCGCCGTCTCGGATTCACGATGCACGCCGTTGTTCCCGGCTTGATCTCTCAGAAGGGTGAGCAGCATGACGGTTGGATCGGCTCACTTACGGCGAGCGACTTTCTCGCAGGCACCCGACCTCGACCCGCCACCGTGCACGACATGGTGGTGGAATTCCACCGGGTCTACTCGATGGTGATTGGCAAAGGAGCCGCGGCCGTCGATCATCCGGATATGGCGATGCGACTACGACTCATTGCTGAAGAGTTCTGCGAACTTATCGAAGCGGTGCGGGGTCGCGAAGCCGCCGAGACCGTTCGCTCCGCCTTCGAAACGATCGACGTCGGTCCCACGAACGCCGACCTCATCGCGACGGCCGACGCGCTGGGAGATCTCACCTACGTCATCTATGGCATGGCGATCCTGGCTAATATTCCGCTCGATTCGGTGATCGGCGAGATCCACAGGTCCAACCTCACCAAGCTCGGCCCCGATGGCAAGCCGGTGCTGCGGGCGGACGGCAAGGTCGGAAAGGGGCCACACTTCGAGCCGCCGAACCTCGCGGCGATTCTTCACTCTGAGGGCGAAACCGGCGGTGCTCTGTTCGAGCGTTGAGGCGAGCCATGGCACGATAGGACCTATGTCACTTTCCGCTGAGAATCCTTTTGCCCAGCCGTCCTCCCTGCCCTATGGGATGCCTGATTTCGATGCCATCCGCGTCGAGCACTTTGCCCCCGCGCTGCGAGAGGGCTTTGCCGAACAGCGCGCCCAGTGGGAGGAGATCGCGACCGACACTTCTCCGGCCACAGTAGAAACCGTTTTGGAGCCGATTGAAAAGTCGGGCGACCTGCTGACGCGCGCTGCCAGCGCATTCTTCTCCCAGCTCTCGTCCGTTGGCGGTGACGAGCTGGATGCCCTGGAGGAGGAATTCTCCCCGCTGTTCGCCGAACACAGCGACGTGTTCTACCTTGATCAGCGCATCTATGAGCGCCTGACACAGCTGGCAGACGCGAACCTCGACCTCGATACGGACACCGCCTGGCTCCTGGAGACCTACCTGAAGCGGTTCCGCCGGGCCGGCGTCGAGCTCGAGGGCGAGAAGCAGGATCGACTGCGCGAATTGAACTCGAGCATCGCCTCGCTGCAGGCAGCATTCGGGCGCCGCGTCGTCAAAGACCTGGAGGCACACTCCCCGAGCTTTTCGGCCACCGCGCTGGCCGGACTCGATGACGCCGAACTCGATGCGATGAAGCAGGACGACGGCAGCTACAAGGTGGCGCTGCAATCCACGACGCAGCAGCCGCTGGCTACCTCGCTCACCGATTCTGACACCCGCGCCCGCCTGTTTGAGACGTCGCAGTCGCGCAACTGGCAGGGCGAGAACGACACCCGCCAGATCGTCTTGGACCTTGCCCGCGCCCGCGCCGAGCGCGCCCAGCTGCTGGGCTATGACCATCACGCCGACTACGTCGCCGAGGATGCCGCCGCCGGTACCTCGCAGGCCATCATGGAGCGCCTGACCGCGATGGCCGCGCCGGCAGCGCGCAATGCCAAGGCCGAATCGGCCGAACTCGCCGAGCTGATGGCGCGCGAGGATCCGCGGCCATTCGCTGTGTCTGACTGGTCCTACTACTCGGAAAAGCTGCGCGGCGAGAAGTTCAACCTCGACGACTCCGTACTCAAGCCGTACCTGCTGCTGGAAAACGTCATCGATAACGGCGTCTTCTTCGCGGCCAATAAGCTCTACGGCCTGAGCTTCACCCGCCGAGAGGACATCACCGGGCACACCCCCGATGCGCGCGTCTGGGAGGTCTTCAACGAAGCCGGTGAGGGCATCGGACTGTTCAGCGCCGATTATTACGCCCGCGAGGGCAAGCGCGGCGGTGCGTGGATGAGCGGCTTCGTCGAGCAGTCCCACCTGCTTGACCGCAAGGCCGTCGTCACTAACGATCTGAACGTTGCGAAGCCGCAAGAGGGCTTCCCGACGCTGCTCACCTGGGACGAGGTTCGTACCTGCTTCCACGAATTCGGGCACGCGCTGCACGGCCTGCTCTCCGATGTGCGCTGGCCGAGCCAATCCGGCACCTCGGTGCCGCGCGACTTTGTCGAATACCCCTCCCAGCTCAACGAAATGTGGATGGAGAATCCCGAGGTCATCAAGAGCTTCGCACGCCACCACGAAACGGGCGAGGAAATCCCCGCGAGCTACATCGAGACGCTGACCTCCATGGGCGCCTACGGCGAAGGATTTGCTACGAGCGAGTACCTCGGAGCGGCGCTGCTGGACCAGGCGTGGCATCGCCTCGGTCCCGACGAGATTCCCACCGATGTTTCCGAGGTGGCAGACTTCGAGGCGAAGACGCTGCGTGAGTTTGGGATCGACGTCGTGCCGCCGCGCTACCGCACGACGTTCTTCAACCACACCTTCGGTGGCGGCTACGACGCGGGCTACTACTCCTACGTGTGGGCCGAGGTCCTCGATGCCGACACCGCCGAGTGGTTCCGTACCGAGGCCACCCGTGAGGGCGATGGCGGACTCAACCGTGAGGCCGGCGCGCACCTGGCCGCCGAGGTACTCTCGCGCGGCTATTCGCGCGATCCACGCGAATCCTTCCTCGCCTTCCGTGGCCGTGACCCCGAAATCGGCGCACTCATGTCGCGCCGCGGCCTGGCCTAGGGCGTGTCTGACAATTGCCGGGTCCAGGAGATGACGGCGTTGAGGATCACGGCCGCGCGGTAGACGATCGCGAGCTTGTCGTAGCGGGTGGCGAGTCCGCGCCATTGCTTGATGTGGCAGTAGCGACGCTCGATGACGTTGCGGTTGC